>JAYKJH010000055.1:0-32758 GCA_035285345.1 Nostocaceae cyanobacterium
ACAATGTTAGAGGTCGGTACTTTCTGAACGACACTGGCTTAACCCTTACACCTGTTTAATCATTCAGTTCTAGGGCAAGGGACTAGCTACGCATCCCTTGGTAGGTCTTTAACTCTTGCCTCTAACGTAGTGTGCGATGACACTTAGTCTGGTCAACTAGGGCATCCGGTTTGGGCTGGATGCCCCGGACTATAAGTCCGGGGTCGTTGACCTATATGACGAAACATCTTGATCGTTACATTAAACATACTACACTTGTATTACTAACCTGTCCATAGTTTAAGGAGAAAAATTCATGCATACGATCTCTCGCACCCCCACCACCGACATGGAAGTTACCAGCATCCGTTTAGAGCGCGAACTGAAAGACAAACTTAAAGACCTAGCGGGAAATCAGGGATACCAGGCACTAATCCGTGATATTCTCTGGAATTACGTACAGCAAAAATCCGGTGATTGGAAACCGATGTTTTCCCGTGCTGATATTCGAGCCAGCATAGCTGCTACCGCGCAGCAAGAAGAAAGGTGTGTACTCACAGGTGAACTGATTCGACCGCAAGAGCCGATGTTATTGGGACTCACTAAGACTGGTGATATGGTGCCGCTCAAACTTGAGAGCTTCCCTGGCTAGCATTTTCAGCAATATCCTATTGCTCAGTTACGCCCTAGATTCTAAGTTTTATTTCTGGCGTGACTGGGCTATACTTTAGCTGCTATATTACTGGTTATCAAAAAAAACATTTAGATAATCTTTGTTAAAAAGGATAATTTTTTGTAAAATACTCACACAAGTTATAGTCGTCGAGGCAAAAAGCTAGCAAGTTTACAGATATCCATACAGTTATTAACCATCATGGTCAAGATTAACTGTTATGAAAGATTAAGATTCTAGCTACTAAAGCAGCCTACTTTAAAAAACAGCCGAGTTGACAAAACAGTAACTCCAAAAATGTTCCCTGCTGGATGGAATGCGATCGCTCACTGGAACGTGACAAATGTCACAAAAGAAGAGTGATAAGTATTATACTCAATATCCAAAGCTTCTCGGTGTGAATGCTGGGTATTGCTGGAATCTTTGCGGAAAATCTAGAGAAATTACGGTTACTGTACAGTTATAAACAGGATAATCTAGGAAAAAAATTAGTAAGTTTAAGTCAATCCCTACAAAAGCAGAAAATAATACTGGGGGGTTCTAATTTTTCCTTATTCCCTTAGTTTGTTCTGATGGTCGTAGAGATGATTACAACAAACTTGAGCATCCTAATTAGAAAGGGGCTGTAACAGGTGACGGAACGTGTGAATAAAGCATTTGCCACTCCCAAAAGTCCGGCGGTCACACCAAAGGTCAAAACGACGCCCAAGTGTTTAATGCAAAACATATGCGGTTATCATTCAAGAGCGTGCCAAAAATGACAGAACCTTTATCGTCGTCACAATGCTCAGATAAACTAGAGCGACCGCAGCAATTCCCGGTCAAACTGATGGAGCATTCCTCAAAACCTTCTGTGTTGGCACAACAGATAAACCAGATAGTTTTGCATAATTCCGAGCCGCAAACACTGCTGTTTCAAGTTGCCAAAGCTTTAGGAGAGGCTTTGCGAGTAGATTGCTGTTGTTTGTTTACACTCTCAGACGACAATTCCCAGCCCGTGACGAGAGCAAATTGGTTTACTGAGCGCTATTCCCACCTGCTACCACAGCAAATGGTCTCCTTTAGTCCGTTGGACTTACAAGTAGTGAGATTTGCTTCAGAATCTGTGACTCTAGAGGATGTACGAGCAGTTGAAAGCACGTTGTTAACTAGCTCTCAGCAGTTGTCTATACCAATAAAAGCTGTATTAACCATTCCCACCCACTTGGGGGGCAAAAATAACGGGGTAATTACTCTCATCCGCAGTCAACGTTATTCTTGGAAAGAAGCGGAAAAAGAATGCCTGCGAACTGTAGCACCAACAGTAGCGCTCGCCATATCCTACGTAATGCAAACACAATTAATTACTTCTTTACAACAACAAGTCAAGACTTGCCAGCATCAGGAAAGCTTAATCAAGCAATTGACGATGGCTAGTCGGAAGAACTCTGATTTAAATCAATTTCTCAGCTTAGCTATTACCTCCATTGCTCAAACCTTACAGGTTGACCGTGGGTTGCTATTGCTGTTAAAGTACGCCGACCCACTCTCCCAAGAGGAAATTCCCAAAGCCAAAGCTACCCTTGTTGCTGAATGGGAACAGGACAACGATACCAGGAAGTCAAAAAAATCTCACAAAACTAAAATACCCTCGGCACCAGAATCTTTCTGGTTATCCGAGTGTTCATTGTGTCAGCAGGCTTTTTCCCACCCCACCCAACCAATAATTATCTCTCGCCCCCAAGAAATACCAGGATTTGCCTCCAAAACTAGTGCAGTTGCCCGCTTGTTTAATATTACTCCCTTGTCCAGCTTATTTGTCATGGCTTTGGAAAATGAAGGCAAGGTTTTAGGCTTCTTGGTGTTACAGCAATCTATAGCGCGTCATTGGCAGCCAGAAGAGCTGAAACTCTTGGATATGGTAAATGGTATAGTGACTAGCGCCATTGTTGACAAGCAAAAAATCCAGCAGCTAGAGAGTCATCTGTCAGAGCGTTCCACCCAACTACAGGTGAGCATAGAAGTTCAGGCTAAACTAGAAGACCAACGGCGGCAAGACCTAGATCAATTGCGCCAACTCAACAAGCTCAAAGAGGAATTTATGTCTGCTGTCAGTCATGAATTAAACACTCCTTTGACAATTATGAAATTGGCGATTTTGATGTTGCGTCAACCGACTCAAGTACCTGAACATAAGCAAAAATACTTAGAAATACTCGAGCAACAGTGTATCAGAGAAACTAAATTAGTGGGTGACTTACTCACCTTTAAAAGCTTGTTGGAATCCCACCAAGCTCCTTTAAAATTAGAAACAATAGATTTAAATTCCAAAATCCAAGATGTAGTAAATTCTGTTGGCTCAACTTGGAAGGATAAAGACCTAAAAATTTGTTTAGATTTGCCGGAACTGTCCCCATCAATCCAAACTGATACAGATAGTCTGGAGCGGATTCTGCAAGAACTATTAACCAATGCGGGTAAATACTCAGCACCGGAAACAAATGTTGTATTAAAAGCAACTGAGAAATTTAATCAAAAAACTCAACAAGTTGAGCAAATAGAGTTAAGTTTAACTAATATTGGACGTGGTATCTCTCCAGAAGATGCTAAACACGTCTTTGATAAATTCTGGCGCGGTGAAGGTGTTACCCAAGAAGCAATTGCAGGCACGGGTCTGGGATTAGCTCTGGTAAAATCTTTAGTGGAGCACCTGCAAGGTGAAGTAGCAGTGAACAGCACTGGAATTGAGGATTCCAACTTGAGTGAAATCTGCTTCACGATTACCTTACCCCAGAATTTTGAGCATGGGACTTGATCCTATTTCACCAGTGACTGAAAACGACAACCAGCAACCTAATTTATCTAACAGTGACACTACTGACGTGGAGGTCAAAACTGAGATTATCGGTGAGCGACAGCGACAAATCTCTGCTAAAATTGCTATCCCCCAGCCAGTGGAGCTAATATGGCATGTACTCACCGATTATGAAGCTTTAGCTGAGTTCATTCCCAACTTGGCAAAAAGTTGCCGTCTAGAGCATCCTACAGGTGGTATTCGCTTGGAGCAAATAGGGTCTAGTCGCTTATTACGGTTTAACTTTTGCGCTCGTGTAGTTCTCGACCTGGAAGAACACTTTCCCCACGAAATTCGCTTTCAGATGGTGGAAGGAGACTTCAAAGCTTTTTCTGGTTGTTGGCGACTGGAGGGTGATTCCTTGTCTGGGGGTACGGTAAACCAATTATCCTACATTATCCAGGTTTGGCCTAAGCTTACCATGCCAATAGCAATGATTGAGCGTCGCTTGAGCAGCGACCTGCAATTAAACCTCCTCGCAATCCGCGATCGCGTCAGAGAGTTGTCACGCAAACAGTAACCTGGGAAATATCTAGACTCTACAGACCGTCTGTTGGGGATAGCTGTCGCTCTCCTCAACTTTACAGTGTGTCTAGCTACAGATGTTGAGGAAAATAAATAATTATCCCCAGATAAACGCAGATGAATGCCGATAATTAGCTAACGTCACCTCGGATTAACATAGATGCTTGATATCAAGCTTTGATATTCATAATAACTGTTTGTTTGCTTGAGGTTAACTACCCTAAACTAAAGTATATATTCATTGTTAATACCCCCAGGGGAATTCGAATCCCCGTTACCTCCGTGAAAGGGAGGTGTCCTAGGCCTCTAGACGATGGGGGCGCTTCAGAGCGCTCGACTTGAGCCTTTATTAATGTACCTAAATCCACCGTTTGTGTCAACACCCTGATAAAAAAATTTTGGACAAATATTGTTCTGGTCTGCAATCAGCCTTGATTGTACTCAGCAGAGTTTCGCAGACGCATCAGCTGACGGCGCATTTGTGGGGAAGCTTCTAACTCCGATACCTCGTGTGCTTTCACCCGTGCTTGTAGGGTTTCGAGAAACTCATCTTGACCTTCTGCGAAAGCATCCAACAGTAACTCCAAAAGATGCTCGCGATCGCGCAAGACACTCTTTTCCTCAATCAAGCGAAATTTTAGGTGAATTTCACACTCATAAACGCTAACTTGTGCTTTGTTGACTTGGTTCAGGTTGGCGGCATCTTTCATAATTTTTACCTTTCCTTGAGATTAGTGTATTTACAGTTTGAGATAGTTGAGACTGAAAAATTTTGGCTGTGGCTTTGGCTGGGATGTTTAACTAAATTTTTAGATTTGGGCACTAACTACCTTTGCTCGCTACCTCTGCCTAATTTAGGAATCCTTTGGTGTCTGCCATTATTTTGCACAAAAAATCTTCCTTTGGGGGGTGTAAGGAGTTTATACAATATGCTACTGGTACCGACACTACTATTATTCAGGTTTTCCGCATCAGTACAATGAAGTTTTTGTAAGGAGTTGTGTCCGCTGATTAAAACTTCTGAGACTACTTTTGGCACAACTAAGGTTATTAGCTAAAAATGACACATTCTGGCTAGTAATTACACAGAAAAAAATGCCAGATAACTTTGTGATGATGCGATAATCCATAGGTTGTACCGCCGTGATTTCCTCAAATTTTTCAGTCAATACACCGTGTAAGTGATTTTGTCAGGAAAATTTTGGCGATTGTATATATGACCGAATTAGGTGTGGACAAATTGTGATTTGAAAAAACATATACACCTCTTCAGTTATTTACAAATCAATATTTCACCCTAGTGACCTCCCAAGCTGACAAGTCAGAGAAACGGGATAATTATATCTTGAGTATATTTACCAGATTGCTCAGTTAATTTCATTGCACCCACATAAATTAAAACATCTGACCTAATAATCGCCACTGGAGAAAATTGTGTTGGAATCAAAAAGGTTCATGCACTTTGTACTCTTAAAATCAAGCAACTGTCAAGCATTAATTCTTAAATCTTAAGTCTGAATTTTCCGCATCGGCAGTGCTACAGATTAATTTAACTGTTACCAGGAATCAATTAAGTAGCAAAGCCACGGAAGGGAGACCACGTAAGAAGCCCTGATAGATTTCGACAATGATAAACTGAATGACCATGTTTTTGGCAAGATTTAAAACTGTTGTATTGAGTTTTTCATGAATTCTACAAAATGTGCCTCCGTACACATACTAATTCGGTAAATTTTTGCCATACATAGATTCTCTGTAGGGGTTGGTATCAACCTACTGAAGATGATTCATGTATTGTAATTCGGGGAATTTTCAGGGTAATGACTGGGGGAAAAAATAAACCTAGCCTCCCCTGTAGCGAGAAAAGCTAGAGGGGTCTGGGTTAATGTTTTATATCCGGGTGCTTAAGACACTGTTAATAGTGAGAAAAAACTCATAAAACCCCGAATTTTTGTAGCAAAAATAAACCATATAGTCCGAGTAATTATGGATAACTCCGTAAGATTGAGTAATTTCTTCGATAAATCTTTATAAAACTAAGTAAATACTAATGCTCTTACACAGAAACTACGCAGAATATAAGCTAAGCAAAAATAAATTGTATCATCTCCATACAATTAACCCATATGCCAAGGATGTATGCTAATGAAGGTATTTTCCTGGGATAGGGGAAACAATTCTAGCGATGCCAAATGTTTACTCAGCCGGGTCGAGTTTTGACGATTCAGGTGGCTGAAATCCAGTCTACAATTATTCCAGTTTAAGTAACGAAAGCTTTACATTCCTACTATGGACAACCCAATACTGCTCAAGTCCACAACCCGCCATATCCGTATTTTTGCCGCTAAACTTGATGAAGATGGCGAACTGATGCCGAGCAATGAGGTCTTAACCCTAGATATTGACCCAGACAACGAATTCAACTGGAATGAAGATTGCCTGCAAAAAGTTTATCGGAAATTTGATGAACTGGTAGAAGCATCTGGTGGTTCGGACTTAACAGACTACAACCTCCGCCGCATTGGGTCAGATTTAGAGCATTATATCCGCTCGCTGCTGCAAGGGGGCGAAATTAGTTATAACCTGTCCTCAAGAGTTGTCAACTACAGTATGGGACTTCCCCAAGTTGCTGTCGAAGGGAATGAACCCAAAATTTGATTGGTGATTGGTCATTAGTCATGGTTGACTCATAAACACGGCTGATCTTGGGGATAAACGCAAGTTAAACTTAAGTTAACGGCTGCTTATCCGGGAAAGTTTACACTTAGCCTGTATGCTCCGGATTTTTTCATGCTCAAGCTTTCTAGATTTTCTAGACTTTGGGCTGTTAGCCTGCTGTTAATTATAAGCTTAGTTTACTCCCCAGCCTTCGGCAGACAAGTCTCGGTGACGGAACTAGTAGGACGTGCTGTATTACCATCTGATACTTTTGCGGTAGGATTAACTACGGGACAATTGCTCAAAAGCCCGATTAATCATCGCCGCGTTCCCTTCAAGAGTGCCACCCCCGTACAGGGCTTTTCTACGGTTTTACCAGGTCCTGTATCTGGGACTTATTTAGTCTTATCAGATAACGGTTTTGGGGGTAAAGCAAATTCTCCCGACTATGTACTGCGAATTTATGCAGTTGCAGTGGACTTTAGCACTACAAAGGTGTTTCCTGTCGATATCAAAACTGGTGAGAGATTAAATAGTTTTAATCGCCGCAGTTTCTTGGAATTAAATGACAAAAATTCTCAAGTTAGTTTCCCGATTGTTGCTGAACAAACGAATTATCCAGGGACTAATATCCCTGTTAATCCAGCAATCAAAACAGGACGATTGCTGACAGGGGGAGATTTTGATCCAGAATCTTGTCGTCGGGTTAGCGATGGTAGCTTCTGGATAGGAGATGAGTTTGGTCCTTTTTTATTGCATGTCGATAGCAATGGACAACTACTGTCAGCACCTATCGAATTGCCTAATTTTCTCGGTATCGGGAAATTAAATTTTGTTAAGTCTCCCGATGCTCCGGGATTGCTTAACATGTCTAATGCAGCAAATCTTGGTGGTTCTAAGGGATTTGAAGGTTTGGCTGTGAATCAGAGCGGCACAAAGCTTTATGCCATGCTAGAAGGGTCTATAATTGGCGATTCTATACCCAATCGCTTGTTAATTCATGAATTTGATTTAGGAACTCAAAAGTATACAGGTAAAATTTTCTCTTATCGGTTACAAAACCCTAGTTATGCTATCGGTGAATTAACTGCAATTAATGACAATGAATTTATTGTGATTGAACGCGATCATAAACAAGGCGACCCCAATAATCCTGCTTTTCGTGACCCGGCTAAATTCAAACGCCTTTATAAAATTAATATTAATCAAATTGATAGTCAGGGTTTTGTCGCCAAAGAATTGCTAGTGGATTTACTAAATATTTCTGACCCTAATAATCTTGGTGGTAAAGCCACAACCAATGGTAGATTTACCTTTCCCTTTGTGACTATTGAGAGCGTGTTGCCTATAGATGCTAGAACTTTGCTAATAGTTAATGATAACAATTACCCCTCTACCGTGGGGCGAAATCTAGGACAACCAGACAATACTGAATTTATTACTATTCGCTTAGATAAACCTTTAGATATTAATTAAATATTCATAAATTCACTTGATTTAATTTTTTTTATTAGCTAATAACTGGTGAAAAATTTATGTTAATTTGTGATTAGGTAGTTAATTATTATTATTTTTAGTGATGGTTGAGATATATTAAAGTAAATATTATAAATATAACATAAAACTAAAAAAAATAATCATTTTGGCAGATAGGCTAATTTTACAACAGTAACTAACAGCCTGTACAAGACTGTTATCAGTAGTTACTAACTGAGTCTGAGTCCCAAGTAATCATACTGATCGGGTTTTGACTATGATGAGTTAGTTTGGGGATAGCTAAACAACCAAATGCTTCTCGGATAGCCTAAATGCAAGCAAGTACTTTGAGTCAGACGTTAAGATCCAGATCAAGAATTATTTAAGTGTGGCATTTTAAACAAAAAAGCACGGTTTAAGTACTGGTCGGTGCGAAAATTATGGAAAATGATGCGGCAATGCTCTACTGTCCCAATGACCTTTGTCAGGCAGCTAACCCCATAACCAATAAATTTTGTCAGCAATGTCGCACGCGGTTGTGGAAGCGGTATCTGTGGGCGGTGGCAGATGGGTGTAAGCTGGGGAAACCAGGAGAATACTTGGGCGATCGCTATTTAGTCATTAGAGATGCTCTGGTTTTAGATACGAAACCATCTGTACAGCCGGAAAATCCAGTAGGTGAGATTTCTCAGCTAATTAGACCTTATCTGCGTTTGATTCCCTACCGGCTCCACTTACCACAAGCCTATGGGGTGGTAAGTTTACCGATGGGGAAATCCAGTGGTGAAATCCTGCTACTGGAGGAAGCACCGATTTACGGCGATGGTAGCGACAGGGAAGGGCAATTGATGCCACAATTGACAGATGTGGGAGATAGCGCTTCATCCCTACGTCAGATTAATTGGTTATGGCAAATAGCTTGTTTGTGGCAGCCACTGCAAACTGAAGGGGTTGTGTCTAGCTTATTAGACCCGCAACTGTTGCGGCAAGAAGGAATGACGGTGCGGTTGTTGCAGCTTCAGCCAGACCAAAAACCAGCACCAACCCTAGCTGATTTAGGTAAACTGTGGTGGGATTGGTTGCCGTGGATCAAACCAGCGATCGCACCTTTTGTGGAACAGGTTTGTCAACAGTTAATTGGCGGACAGATTCATTCTAGCGAGCAACTAATTACCCTGTTGGATCGCGCCGCTACAGAATTAGGGCGACAACAAACAGTAAAAATCAACATTGCCACAAAAAGTGACAAAGGACCGCAGCGCTCGCGTAACGAAGACGCCTGTTATCCTCCCAGTGGCAGCAAGATTAGCAAACCACCCCAATCGGAAGCCTTAGTAATTGTCTGTGATGGAATTGGCGGCCATGAGGGGGGTAATGTAGCATCAAATCTGGCTATTCAAACCATACAGGGGCTGATTAAAGACCTCACAAAGTTACCACCAGAGCATTTAGAACCTGCGATTGTCCTAGCTGACCTAGAAGCCGCAGTAGCGGCTGCTAATGACAATATTAGCAATGCCAACGACAAAGACCACAAGCAAGGGCGGCAGCGCATGGGTACAACCCTAGTCATGGGATTGGCAATAGCCCACGAAATGTATATCGCCCATGTTGGGGACAGTCGGGCTTACTTAATCACCCGCCACGGTTGTCATCAATTGACCTTGGATGACGATTTGGCATCCCGTGAAGTCCGTCTAGGTTATAGCACCTATCGGGATGCTGTACAACAGATTTCTTCCGGGTCCTTGATCCAAGCCTTGGGAATGAATCCCAGCAATGCTTTACATCCGACATCGGGACGATTAATCATCGACGAAAGCTGTGTGATTCTGCTCACCTCCGATGGCTTGAGTGACTTTGACCGGGTGGAGCAGTATTGGGAAACAGAAATATTACCGATTATTGCAGGCAACATCGACCTAGCGACCGCCACCGAGCGACTGGTGGAAATTGCTAATACCTTGAACGGACACGATAATGTCACCGTGGGCTTAATTCATTATCAAGTGGAATCGCAAGAACCAGCAACCGCATTACCAGCCTCGATTGCTGTCTGGGAACCCACTACTACCACCAGTCATGCACCACGGGCAGTCAAAAATCAAGATTCCCAAACATCATCAGCACCATCAGCCCTAACCGCCACCCAAATTCTCCCAGCCAAGCCAAAAGGGCGGAAATTACCCCTGCTGTTGGGACTGCTGTTGCTGTTGGGTTTGGCTGGTGGGATAGGGACTTATATATGGAAGCCAGAATTGATACCCTTCAAGACCGTCAGCCTTCCTAGCGCTAGGGAACCGCTAAATCCCAATATTGCCGCTGCACCAGTAGTAGGACAAGCCCAACCCGCCGCTGTTGCTGTTGAACCAGAACCTGGTTATCTGATCCGCAGCCAAGGGGAAATCACCTTAAGGGAGCAAGATGTACCCCCAAATCTAGCACAGCCACCAGGAGTCACCAACAACGGCATTCAAGGAATACTGCCAACAAATAGCGTCGTCCTGGTGATTAACAAACAGCGAATTTCACCTGAAGATTATTGGCTACAGGTGAAAGTCTGTGACCTGGGACAGATACAAGCACTGGAGCAGCCAACAAATAACATCCAACCGCTACAACCAGGACAGCAGGGCTGGATTAGATGGTCGGCAATTCAGCCGAGGGTAGCTAATATTTGGCAACCAGCTGATACTAGTTTATGTCCTGTAATCACTGTTAAACCGTTGCCTCCATCTACAGCCAATAGTGGAAGTTCCCCAACTCCCCCAGTAGCGGACAGCAGTACTGAAGCCGAGACTAGATAGAGTAGGTAAAATACCTGAATATAATCTCAACAGGTAAGAAGAGTTTTTGCCTGGTAAATTTGTGCTTTTATTGACATATTTTTACATTTTGGTTTAATGAAGACCTGCCTAAACCTGGCGATTGCCCGTCTGTCCGCCACCAGCAATGACCACTTCGCCATTTGTGTCTTCCAAGCTCCTTACCCTGGCGGTCACGTCATCTATGATCGGGTCTGGACTGGGGAACTCACCGCTATTTGGCAAGAGTGGCAGCAGATGTTTGCTAATCACGAGCCTTTGAATGTTTCCCCGACCTTCGCGGACCAGTACCGCAATTCTCCATCTCAAAACTGGCTGACCCCGACTCCTGGTCAGAATTATGGCGGCAGGCTGATGCAACAGATGGGTATCAGTCTTTGGCAGTGGGTATTCGATGGACCAATTGCCAATAGTCTGGAGAGGAGTCGTGGGATTGCTATGGGTAGGGACAACCCTCTGCGCTTGCGTCTGGAGATTCGCGACCCTTACTTAATTGCTCTGCCCTGGGAAATTATGCAACCCCAGCCTGGTCAACCATCGGTTTCCTTATCGCAACAATTGCTGTTTAGCCGCACTACTAGCGACGTGGAACCCCTTTCGTCTTCCGTCCGTTCTCACCAGTCTTTAAATATTCTCTTGGTGCTAGGCGCCCAGGAGGGACTGCAATTAGAACAAGAAGCTGCTGTTTTGCAGAAAACACTGAATAATGGTAATCAATTAGGTAGCAGTTCTATGGGATATGCACCCTGTCGGGTGGATACACTCCTCCAACCTACCCCGGAACAATTAATTGCTCAGCTAGAAACCCAACAATACAATGTGTTTTTTTATGCCGGTCACGGTAAACCAGGACAGGATGGGGGATTGCTGTTTTTGCAATCGGATCGTAACCTGAATGGCATTGAATTGGCACAAGCTTTGACCCGCACTGGTGTGACTTTAGCCGTGTTTAATGCCTGTCAACTGGCTCAACCAGCCTCTGCTAATAACCAGGCTATAGCGAAAAGCAGTCTGGCGGAAGTGTTGATTCTGCATGGTGTCCCCGCAGTCCTGGGAATGCGCGATCAAATCTCCGATGAAGAGGGTTTAAGTTTTATTCAAGCCTTTGCTCAAGCTTTGCGTTCCCGACTACCCATTGACCACGCAGCTGCGATCGCTCGCAAACAACTGCTGACGGTTTATCGGTTTAATCAACCGGCTTGGACTTTACCCGTTCTGTACCTGCATCCGGAATTTGATGGTGAACTATTGCGAAATATCGATGAAGGGATTACTGAACTACCAGAAACTTCCCTCCCCGATAACCAAACACCACCACCATCTGCTAGTTTGCGATCGCTCTCTCCTGGTGGTAGAAGTTGGTCTTTGCGTCAGGGTGCTAGTCGCATCGGTCGGACGACGGATAATGATATAGTTGTTGCCGAACCTTGGGTTTCTCGCGAACGACACGCCGAAATTTTCTACCGCAATACCTTGCGCGACTCTATCCCCCTTCGTACCTATTACCTGCACGATTTCTCTACCTATGGGACACTGATTCTTGGTTCTCATGGCTGGCAAACTATCCATCATCAGGAAATTCCTCTAGAATCAGGAACACAGCTTAAGTTTGGCAGCGATCGCGGTCAAGCTTTTGAGTTCATCCTTGAGGGTTAAGATGTCTTTGCCATTTGATTGTTGCCTACTGCCTGCAAAACCCATATTCTTTCTTTAAGGATACTTCCGGCAGCAATCAATTATATTTTACCCCAGCTATTGCGAAACTCCGTCTGGAACTGTTGAAGATAAAGCTGTTGGCGATTTTTGAACTAGAGGGTGTATCAACATGAAGATTCAGGCAATTCCACAATCATTTACGGAAAACCATTGGCTGTCGTTGTTGTTGATTACAGTTAGGGATTTGTCGTGAGTTCTGGCGGAAATGTTCCCTAAGTTTCCCCAAAAACTTACTGATGGCGGTTAACAGCCTTGAGCGCCATCAGCAAATCACCTCAAAAAAACCTCTAATTTCTTACGGAATTATCCTCAGAACTTTTGTAGTTTTAAATACCAAAAACCAGTAGACAAATTGCTCAGGAGTCAACAAAATGGCAAACCAAATTTCCCACACACCAAACCACGGCTCAGCATCTGTAGATATGGAAATGGAATTGGAACTGCTAGAGACACTTATTTCCCCAGACGACAGTACCTATCCTTGGAATCCAGCCGACCCAGAATCAGAAGCCTATTTTGTTGAACAAGAACAGCAATTTTTGATGCAAGAGTTACTGGATGAAGAACTGGAAGTACGTTCCCAAGCTTTCTACAGCCAGCTAGATACACTCTGGGCAAATGTTGAAAGTTCACAGTATTCTCAGGATATCACAACCGCACAGCAAACTAGCGAACTTATCGAAACGTTACGTTCTGGCTTTGCTAGTTGTATACCGATGAATCTATTGGATACAATTGCTCGCAACGCTGTTGCCACCTTTAACCGTCAGCAAGTTAAAGTGGAGCAAATGGTGCGCTGCGTGCAGCAAGTACTACCCTCTTGGGACGAAGATGACTTGTTTGTCCTAGCGCGTCCTTATGCATTTGCGATGCGAAGTAAAACTGAAAATTGCGACAAGCTAGAATCAGTATTGGGAAGTCTTGGGAATCGTGATTGGTCAAATTTACCAGCAATCGAGCAAGCAAGAATTAGTTTAGCGATCGCGCAGTATGCTTTAGAGCAACTAGAAAATCACAATCCTTAGATATTTATTGTGGTTGCAGATGGCGTCTTTTGGGGGAAGTATTTTTTAGGCGTTGTTGATTAATAGTATGAATTTTGGGCTATTATATCTATTTTGGTTTGGCGGTTCATACTTCAATTCAGCAACGCCTGATATCCAAATAAGGAATTATAAGACCTCGCGGTATGCGTAAAACTCAGCGGCGCGACTCCCTGAGATATAAGCGACACGTGCGATTTTAATCACCTTCATCTTTATGATATCTTTACTTATTTTTATACCACTTGCGTTAGCATAAGAGAGTAGTTGGTTGGGTCGAAACCAGTGATAATTTACGAGTTCAAAGTTAAAGGAAAAGACAAACAGTACAAGGCAATAGATGATGCTATTCGTACTAGCCAATTCATTCAAAATAAGTGCTTGCGCTATTGGATGGATAATAAAGATGCCAAAATTGACAAGTACGCATTAAACAGATATTGCGCTGTACTTGCAGATGAATTTCCTTTTGCGGATGAACTCAATTCAATGGCGAGACAATCTGCGGCTGAAAGAGCTTGGAGTGCCATAGCCCGGTTTTACGATAACTGTAAGAAGAAAGTTAAAGGTAAAAAAGGTTTTCCAAAGTTTAAAAAGCACTGTCGTTCTGTTGAATATAAAACATCAGGATGGAAACTTTCTAATACTCGTAAAGCCATCACTTTCTCAGATAAAAAGGCAATAGGATCTCTTAAATTAAAGGGAACCTATGACCTGAACTACTACGATATCAAACAGATTAAGCGTGTACGGTTAGTACGTCGTGCAGATGGTTACTACGCTCAATTTGCCATTGACGTTCATGTCAGGATTCAAACTGAGCTAACTAACCAAATGGTTGGTATTGATTTGGGGTTGAAATACTTCATTGCTGATAACAAAGGCAATGTTGAACAATCACCCCAGTTTTACCGTAAGTCTGAAAAACAGTTAAACCGAGCTAATCGTAAGAAATCCAAGAAGTTCAGTCAGGGTAGAAAGAAAGCTAAACAGCGACAATCAACCAACTACCAAAAAGCACGAGAAAGATATGCGCGTAAGCATTTAAGAGTAAGTAGGCAGCGAAAAGAGTATTGCAAGAGATTGGCATACTCCGTCATCCAGTCTAACGATTTGGTCGCCTATGAAGACTTGAATGTAAAGAACATGGTAAAGAATCGAAAACTAGCTAAAACAATTAGTGATGCTGGATGGTCAACTTTTAGGGCATGGTTAGAATATTTTGGCCATAAATATGGAAAGGTAACGGTTGCTGTTCCTCCCCATAAAACAAGTCAAAATTGCTCTAATTGTGGAAAAAAAGTAAAAAAATCTCTGTCTACTAGAACTCACGTTTGCCCACACTGCGGGTATGTAGAAGACAGAGACATCAATGCAGCCATCAATATCTTGAGATTAGGACTCAGTACGGTAGGGCATACCGGAACTTACGAAGAGCGGAGATTTGCCCTCTTGGGCAGTTGGTGCAAACCTGCTGTCTAATGGCGAGTCAACGAACCAAGAATCTCAGTGTATGCGCGACCTGAGAGTGTCAATTCAGACGAGTCGCAAAATTATGCGCTCTGGTCGGTGATAGAGCGCGAGCTTTAAGAATTGCTGCTGTTAAACAAGCATAAGATAACACCCCAACTAGCGCCAACCACAAAGCACTATATACTCCCGTAGCGTTCCATAAAGCGTGCAGTCCTGATGCAGTTAAAATACCGACGGTGAGGATTTGCCAACCTTCGCGGGGTTTGAGGACGCTTAAGCCAATAAAATAGCCCAAATAGCCGCTATATGCCATATGACCGGAAACCGAGCCTAAAATCCGGGGAATCAATAATTGTAAACCGACGAATTGTGAAGCGCCAGCCCCGGTTTCGTTAGAGATAGTACGGACAAAATCTGGCACATATTGCGATAGTGTTTCTACTAGGGTAAAGCCAACCGCTGCCGCCGTTCCTAAGAGAATCCCGTCGAGGGGTTCCCAGATACCGATTCGTTCCCGCCAAGGTGACGGTAGCAGCCTGCCAATCAAAAAAGCTCCCGCCAATGGTACAGCCTTGAGCAACTCTTCCATTAGTCCGGCGCCAAAAAACATCCGCAGCAGTAACTCTGGAAAGCTCACCGAGTCAGCCTGTAGGGGGACTGCTCCGGGTAGCCAGGTACGAAATACTAACAGAAAACCATCTAAAATTGGACTGCGGAGTAACAATACTGTAGCTGCAGCACAAGCCAAAAGTTCCCACCAAGGCTTATGCTTACCACAGAGTTGGTAAACAAAGTAGTAAGCAGCACCTGCGAGGTAAATTGCTACCAACTTTTGATTGAAACCGACTGCTTCTGGCTTCCCTACCGTAGCAAACATTAATACCACAAATACTACGGTGATAATTCCCGGCAATAGGTAAGCTTTGCTTGTTAAATCCTTGCCTGTAGAGAGCAGGGGAAATAATTGTGACATGCTCACCCCATCTGGTTTAGTTCCTGGGGCTGCGTGGGCTGTAGTTGGGATAGCTACTGGTATTCCTAACTGTACGGGAGCGGGTTGGTGATTATCGGCATACTCAAAGACAAACTCGGCACCATCGCTACCGAGAATGATGCGATCGCCTGCCTGTAATTGCTGACAACCCTGCAGTGGTTCATCATTTAAATAAGTACCATTGGCGCTGTTGAGGTCGCAAATTACCCAGGCTGATTCACCATCGGCTGATGGTGGGAGGGGACGGACTACAGCATGGCGCCGAGATACGACTCCATACACCTGGGAATCTAAAAGAATTTGGCAGGTGGGGTCTCGTCCGATGACCACATCTTGATTGCTGGAAAGCAAGTAGCGAATTTCTGGCTTGGGAACTGTACTGCTATCAGACACCAGCCGCAGAAATGCTTCTTGTCTTGCGTTTTTACCCGTCATGGAGTCGCTAGGGGAAGAGGGGAATGGGAGATAGGGAATTAATTACTTTATAATTCCTTATCTCTGTTAGAAGCTCCGGTGATCGTGGTGGAAGCTCCTGTGCCCAATTCTACTCTGCCTCTAGAGTTTTGCGGTTAGACAGGTTATTCAGTTTTGGCATTTCGGACGGCAAAAAAGAAAAATATCGCTGTCAGGGGAATGGCGATCGCAAGGATGATACCTGTGGTCAGACTACCGAGGTCTGGTTGCCCAGAAGTGAGTTCAAACACTGAACCGACAGCGGCGATCGCACTGATGCAGGAACCCGCAAGAAACAAGCCGCTAATTGGAGTTAATGTACCCATTTTTCATCCACCCTAAGCGACTGGTTTGACAGCGTTTGCAGAGAACCGATGCTTGGATAGTTCTTGTTCCAAAGCTAAACGGTTTTCCACTCGGTCTACAAATAGCACACCGTTGAGGTGATCCATCTCATGCTGGATGCAGCGTCCCAGTAAATCTCCGGCTTGCATAGTCCGGGGACGTCCGTATTCGTCTTTATAAGCGATTTCTACCACTTGTGGGCGTCTAACGTCTAAATATACGTTAGGGATGCTCAAACAGCCTTCCTGGGCGACACAAAGCTCGTTGCTGACTTTTTTGATAGTGGGGTTCACTAATACTAAGGGGACGTTGGCTGGGTTGTCGGGTTCGCAGTCAATTACAATTAATTGCTTGTTAATTCCCACTTGGGGTGCAGCTAGCCCAATGCCATCTTTGCTGTACATAGTTTGCAACATTTCTCTGACTATCTGCCGGAGTTCGTTGTCAATTTTTGTAACACGCTTGGCGCCTTGACGCAGGACGCGATCGCCCAGAAAGTGAAGTTCCAAGGGCGGATTTTTCAATTTTTTCTTTTCAACTGCAACTTCAGAAGGCATGGATTTATAATTCGCTTGAGCTAGATGTTCAACGGTGGTTCTTCTTTCATCTTATCAACCAATCTAGCTGGAGAATCGGTAATGGCTAATCAGGCATGGGGGATGGGTAATGGGGAATGGGGAATGGGGAATGGGGCATGGGGCATGGGTAATGGGGGGACAAGGGGGACAAGAAGAATTAATAATAACTAATGACTAATGACTAGATGCTGAAATTTTTCACTAAACTTGACTACTTGCTACGGGAAACATTCCTAGGTTTGCTGCGTGGCGGTTGGATGAATTGGGCAGCAGTCAGTACTGTTACGGTATTATTGTTTTTATTTGGTATAAGTTTACAAACTTCTTGGCAACTGGAAAAGTTGCTCAATCAGTTCGGTAGCCAGTTGGAAGTCTCGGTTTATCTGGATGTTGGGGTGGGTGCGACTTCTCTGGAACCGGAAATTGCGAAAATCCCTGATGTGGCTGGAGTAAAAACCATTACTAAAGAGCAAGCATGGACAAATTTAGTCCAAGAATTGGGAATGGCGGATATTGAAGGTGCTACAGCACAGCTAGGGGGTAATCCGCTGGTGGACGAACTGAAGGTAAAGGCTCGGAATTCAAATGCTGTGCCTAATTTAGCAACGCAACTGGCAAAATTCAAGGGTGTGGATGCGGTACGCTATGTGGATGAAGCAGTCCAACGCATCGCTCAGTTGCATGATGGCTTAAGCTGGATTAGTCTGACGGTGACTGTACTGATGACTTTTACTGCCTTGGCTGTTACATCGACGACAATCCGCCTGATTGTCATGGCCAGACGACGAGAAATTGAAATTATGCAACTGGTAGGGGCGACAAGGGCTTGGATTACCCTACCATTTATTTTGCAAGGATTGACTTTTGGTCTGGCGGGGGCTGCGATCGCATGGGGTTTAATCAGCACCATCCAACAGTTTCTCGGTAATCTCCTAGTAAATCAGCCTGAATTCATCAAATTTCTCACCGGGGGTTTACAACTAACTCCCACCCAAACAATTCTTTTACCAATAATTCTCCTCAGTTTCGGCGGACTTGTAGGATTAATAGGTAGTTTATTTGCTGTTCGTCGCTTTGCTAGGAGTTAACGGGGATTGGTGACTAATAACTAATAACTAATAACTAATAACTAATAACTAATGACTAATAACTAATGACTAATAACTAATGACTATGAAATCTCAATGGGAATGTTTGCTAGAAAATCTTGGTGTGTGGGAAGGTTCATTCACCATTTTCTCACCGCAAGGTGAACTACTTCAAGATACACCTAGTATTCTGTCTTTGGAAGGTTTAAATAACAACCAGAAAGTCCGTTTAACTCTGCGTCGCTTTCCACCGAATCAGCCTGTTAACGAGCTAGTTCAAGAATACAATTCTTTGTCTCGGAGTCTGTTATTTTTTGAAAATGGTGCTTTTTCTCAAGGTGCGATGCAACTGGGTTTATTTTCCGAATTTGGAGCGGAATTTAGTTTAATTTATGGAAATCGTCGCTTACGCTTAGTGCAGTTATTTGATAAAAGCGGTCAGTTAGATACAATCACTTTAATTCGGGAACATTTAGCAGAGACAAACACTCCCGAAAAGCCACAGTTAACTGTTAATGATTTGTTGGGAAATTGGCATGGAGAAGTCGTCACAATCTATCCAGATTGGCATTACAATACTTACAATTCTCACTTGCAAATCCAACTAGATGACAGTGGAAGATTAATTCAAAAACTCAGCTTTGGTAGTAGAACAATTACGTCAACTGCTAAGGTAAATGGCTCGATAATTCTGTTTGACCAAGAACCAGAAAAGCAGGTGCAGGTGTTACTTTTACCAGGGGGTGCTTCTGCTACTTCTCCCTTAAAGGTGCAGTTACGTCAACCTTTATTTTTAGAGGTCGGTTGGTTGATTGAACCTGATTTGCGTCAGCGGATGATTCGTAGTTACAACGAGAAGGGGGAATGGGTAAGTTTGAGTTTGGTTACGGAACGTCGGGTCGTTAGCGATAATTTGTAATATACAGGTAATTGTTCAATGGATAAATTGACTCACTATCGCCAACTTATTCGCCAGTTACTTAACGAATATGCTCAAATGAAGCCAAGTAATGGCGATATTCAAGTTTACACTTTCTTCGATGTAGAAGGCGACCATTACCAGGTTTTTCATGCGGGTTGGGATGGATATCAACGTATATTTGGGCGCTAATTCATTGTGTACGAAATTATAAAACGTTACGATACTGATACTTATAGGGCTGTTTATGCTGTAAAAATTGGAGATAATATCTATGTTTTACATGCTTTCCAAAAGAAATCAAAGCAAGGTATTAAAACCCCACAGGCTGATATTGATTTAATTAAGAAACGCTATAAAGATGCAGTAAATAGGGAGGAACAAAAATGACAGAAGAAGAACTGGTTTTTGAAGAAAGTAGTGGTAATGTATTTGCCGATATTGGTTTAGAGGATGCGGATGAACTTTTGACGCGGGGTAAAATAGGAATTCATGTACTTCGCCTTTTAAAGCAGCGCCATCTCAAACAACGCGAAATTAGCGAACTTTTGGGAATTCCTCAACCAGAAGTTTCTCATTTGATGAATGGGGAATTTCAACGCTTTAGTGAGGGGAAGTTATTGATTTTCTTGAAGCGGCTTGATACAGAGATTACTTTACACCTTCGTCCTCGTAATGGGATTAATCAATCTGCTGAAACAGTTATATCGCTATAGGTTAAGTAAAGCTTGTACTTTCTCAACACTGTTCTGTTAAATTTATGAGGCTGTTTTTAGCGATATCAACGCTTGTTTGAGGAGCGCAGATCGCACTCATTGAAAGAATCTCAAATGAAACCGAAGTTTGATAAATACAAGTTTTTCTTCTTGACTGGGCTGGTGAGTGCGATCGCTTTGTTTTTGATTGGTATTATTCCTGTGAGAATAGCGGTTGCTTTTTATCAAGCTCCTGTACCGCAGGCTATTCTTGTGTTAGGGGGTGATTCCGCTAGGATGGAGTTTGCCGGTAAATTTTGGCAGTCTCATAGAAATCTAGATATTTGGGTTTCTGATTTCCGGTGGAATTTTGATGTTAATCGGCGCATTTTCCGGAAAAATGGTGTGCCAGATGAGAGGTTGCATTTGGATGGACGCGCTACGGATACTGTGACTAATTTCACGACTCTTGTAGGAGATTTTGAGTCGCGGAAGTTACAGCATATTTATTTGATTACCTCGGATTATCACATGCGACGGTCGAGGTTTATTGCAACTATTGTGCTGGGGAGTCGGGGGATTGTGATTACTCCAATTCCGGTGGCTTCGAGGGGGGATAAGTCGGAGTCTTGGGAAAGGGTTTTGCGGGATTGTGGGCGTTCTGTGGTGTGGATTTTTACAGGGAGGACGGGGGCTAGCTTGAATCCTAGATTGAGTCGAAATTAATTGTGTATTATCTGAAATCGATGAATAGCATAAAATGGCAAAGTTTGCCATAATTTATCCAGAGTTAAGGTGGCAATACCTGTGAAAAGCATGAATATATCTCTACCTGAGTCTATGCGAGCTTATGTGGAAGAACAGGTTGCAAAGGGAGGTTACGGTAGCGTCAGCGAGTATTTTCGGGAGTTGGTGCGGCTAGATCGAAAGCGCAAGGCTGCTGAACGTGTGGAAGCGATGTTATTAGAAGGTTTGAATTCGGGAACTGCTACACAGATGACTGATGAAGATTGGGAGGATGTTCGTCAAGTTGTGCGGGAGAAACTACAAAGAAAGAAAGGTTTGAGTTGAGCATCATGGGTGAGGTAAGAAAGAGACCGCAAGTTATCCAAGATTTGATTGAGTTGGCGACCTATATTGGGAAGATAACTTAGAGGTTTCTGACCGCTTTTTGTGTGCAGCCGAAGAAACTTTTAAACTACTGGGAAAAATGCCAAAAATGGGAAAATTATGTCAATTTTCTCACCCAAATTTATCTGATGTTCGACAACAGGCGATAAAGGGATTCAAAAAATATCTTGTTTTTTACCGAGAGATTGATTCTGTCCTAGAAATTTTCCGAGTCATTCATGGTGCAAGGGATATAGAAGAGGTATTTTTAGAGGATAATTGTAGTGATTAAGCCTCGATAAAAATTTTTCGGAAAAATATCACCGACTTCTTAATTTATCAATTTTTCTACTACCTCGATAATGTAGTAGCTAGGAGTTAAACTCACTAAAATTGTTGATTTTCACTTCACCATCTGTAAACCGTGCGACTATTTCTAGTTCACCCCCCATTGCTTGGATGACTTGGCGTAAATGACTAACGTACATATCAGTACGCTTTTCTAAACGTGATATAGCTGGTTGTTTTACTTGTAATTTTTCAGCTAGTTCAGCTTGAGATATTTTCAAGGCTTGACGTAATTCATGAAGTGCCATTTCTTCTTTTAATTGTGCTGTTTTCGCAGCTATTTTGGCAATTCTTGTGGCTTCTAAATCTTTAGTTAAGTTAGAAAATGAGTGATGTCCTGTCATATCAAACCTTCTTCTCTAATCTCTTTCAAGTACTGGTCATAAAGGCTATCGGCAATGGGAATATATTTTTCATAAAACCTGTTATCTCCAGTTTTATCACCTCCAATAAGTAGGATAGAGACTCGTCTGGGATCGAAAGCGTAGAAAACTCGAATGGGATTTCCTCCACTTTGTATGCGTAGTTCTCTCATGTGAGAGTGTCTGGAAGCGTTAATACCGGATGAGTAGGGGAAAGATAGCTGTGTTCCTTTTTCTTCAAGAAGTTGCAGTTCAGTTGTTGTTTGGTCGGGTAAAACTTGAAACCAAACTGTTTGGTTTTCGCGCAACTCGATTGGTGCCAGGGGACGCAACAATCTATTTTCGTAAATAGCTGGAATTGCCTTAGCCATTAATATTAACTAATTTTTGGTTCTGAAGTTATTCTAACCGTAACTACAGCAATCCCAGAGCAACACGGAATTAATCAAGATATTTTTATAGCTTGATGAGCAGGTTTTCAGTATTTATATTGAGAAAAAACCGCTATTTTATGTAGGCAGTAAGTATATAATCTAACTTTAGTTCAAGAACTGGTTTAAGCGAAAATAGAGCTATATGCGGTAGTAACGCTCAGCGCGATCGCTCCCCTAACGACGGTGAAGCCTATCGCATTGATTGTCAAGAATAAGTAGATGGACAAGAATACTTACAGTCCGAAGCGAGCGAAGCCAAGCAATCCCAGTCCGAAGCAATTGCTTTATAAATTTGTAGTGGGAGCATCTTGCTCCCTCATGTCCAGGAAGCGGGCTAGAAGCCCGCACTACAAAAACTATAGCAATCCCAGAGCGATACGGAATTAATAAAGTTATTTTTATAGCTTGATGAGCATGTTTCCAGTATTTATATTGAGAAAAAACCGCTGTTTTATTTGTAAAGCAAGTATATAATGTGACTTGATGTTAATAACTAAAGTTTAGAGTAAAAGAGCGCAATCTGCCTTTGGTAGTAACGCTCAGCGCGATCGCTCCCCTAAAGTTGGTCAAGCGGATCGCATTCATTGTCAAGAATATCCAATGAAACCGAGAGTTGATAAATCTACCCTGGGTAGAGGTGTATATTAATCTGGTATTGAGAATTGCTTCAATTAAGCAAAAGCGAACTCTGTGTATTGTCGCGAATGGGGGGGATGAAATGCCAAGACAATGCGATCGCGTAAGTAGCAGAGAATTTTGTCAGCTACTTCTATTGAGAAAGGTGCAGGCAATAAGATAAAATGTATCTATAGCGTTTCACATTCTGATGAAGTATACAAGGGCAGGCAGGATGCCCACCCCAAAAGAGATTTATTAATTTAATTCCCTGATTTTTTTCGGCAATGTAGTCAACATTGGATAGGACTACTAATATTTTGCCACGATAGTTGAAGTTTGGATTTGGGCAACAACCAAATTTATTTTGAGAAAAAACATCTGTTTTATGTTGGTAACAAGTGTATAGCAAGTCTTGCATGAGTTTTACAATAACCATCACCCCTGTCACCTCTCCCGCTTGGGAGAGGGGTTAGGGGTGAGGGTTCCGAATGATTTAGGCTTGCTATATAATGTGAGTTGATGTTAATAACTGAAGTTTAGGCGATAAGAGCGCAATCTGCCTTTGGCAGTCACGCTCAGCGCGATCGCTCCCCTAAAAAGGTAAAAGGCTTTATGAGTCAGCAGTTGGAAACCGTTTTCAGGCAAGCTCTGGATTTGTCAGTGCAGGAACAGTTGGAGTTAATTGAGCGCTTAAGTTCCCAAGCATCTGTACAGTCGGAGGTTGGGGTAAAACCAAAGCGCAATGTGATGGATTTTTATGGAGTTGCACCTAATTTATTGTCTGGGGTGGATGCTCAAGTGTGGGTTTCGCAATTTCGGGACGAATGGGATGAGCGTGAATCTAACTTAAATCCGCAGCTATGAAAGTTAGTCAAGCATTTCTGGGGGTAAACAAAGTTTTTTTGGATACTGCTCCAATTATTTACTATGTTGAGGGAACACCAGGATTTGGAGAGGTGGTTCGGGAAGTATTTAATTTAGTTGCTCAAGGTAGCTTTCAGGCTGTTGGTTCTCCTGTAACATTGGCAGAGTGTTTAGTAATGCCTATTCGGTTAGGAAAGCCTCAAATTCAACGAGATTTTATTGAGTTATTGACAAATACTGATGGAATTTTATTTATGCCGATTACAGCTTCTGTGAGTCAGAAAGCGGCAGAAATAAGAGTAAGTTATGGTTTAAAGTTACCTGATGCATTGCAGGTCGCAGCAGCTTTGGTTGCTGGTTGTGATGCGTTTTTAAATAATGATATAGCCTGGCAGCGAGTAAGTGAGTTGCAAGTTTTGGTATTAGGTAATTTACAAATTTGAATATTTTGAATTCAATGAAGTCTAATTTCCCCAAGGGTCGGTTTATCTTCTGGTTCGGATTAGGTTTACTGCAGAAGTGTTGATTAGCTTTATTCCGGTGCGGATTGCTGTGACTTTTTCGGCATTATTAATTAAGTTACAAGCCCTACCGCCACAGCAACAACAGCAGGTGCTAGACTTTGTGGAATTTTTAACGCAAAAATATGTCCAGTCAAATCCCAATTACAGCCAAAAGAAACGACGTATTGCAGGGTTACATGAGGGAATGGGTTGGATTGCTGAGGATTTTAATGCTCCGTTATCGGATGAATTTTGGATGGGTCAAGAATGAAGTTTTTGTTGGATACCCATGTATTGATTTGGTGGTCTATCAGCCCTAACAAGTTGTCGGAGCAAGTAAGAAGTTTATTAGATGATGTCGATAACGAGTTGTTTTTGAGTCTTGCGAGCATTTGGGAAATGCGCTCTTAAGCTTCAGATTGGAAAATTGGTGCTTAATCTACCTTTATCTGAATTAATAGAAAACCAACAGTAACACAATTAACAGCCGCTGGGACTTAAAGTCCCAGGCTAATAGCTCAAGTCGGATAAATCCGACTGAATTAGGATTTCAGTCCATTTTAATGGACTTGCGCTATTAGCCTTGCAATTGATTGCAAGGCTGTTGTGGGTACTAATTGAGAAAGGTGCAAGCAATCAGATAAAATGTACTTATAGCAAGTCTAAATCAAACGATTTACAAATTTTGCCTATTAAGTTAAATCATATTTACCAGATTGTTGCTTTACCCAATCATCACCGCGATCGCTGGCGATAGACTCTTGATTGCTCAGGCTATTTTTGAGAAAATGCCTCTGATAAGTATGGATTCTGTTTTTGATGGTTATCCGGTGCAAAAGATTTGGTAGGTGAGAGGGTAAAAAATTCGCTTTTGTGTGGCAACTGCGTACCCTACTGTGATTATTAATGGTGCTATTTATAACTAAATAAAAGTATTTTCAGTATTTATATTGAGAAAAAACCGCTGTTTTATTTTAAAATAAAGTATATAATTTAACTTTCAATTCCGCTCTCAAATCCAAAATGTATATGAGTTCTAATCCATACTCTATGCAGAACGTTCTGGAATCCCGCGCTCGTTTAGGTGAGGGACCTGTTTGGGATTCTGCTAAAAATTTATTGTACTGGGTAGATATTTACAATCATCGGGTACATCAGTTTAATCCGGTGACTGGGAAGGATGTTTTTTTTGATGTTGGGGATACAGTGGGATGTGTTGCTGTGGCTGATGAAAATCGGTTGATAATGGCGTTACGTCATAGTTTGGCGTTTCTGGATGTGACAACGGGTGTGGTAACGCCAATTATGGATGTAGAAGCGGATATACCGGAGAATCGTTTTAATGATGGTAAGTGTGATTCCCAAGGACGGTTTTGGTTTGGGTCGATGTGTCCAGGGAAATTTCAGGGTAGTTTGTATCGGTATGACTCTGATGGTTCTTTACACGTGATGGAGAGAGGGTTAGGAATTTCTAATGGTTTGGGTTGGAGTCTTGATGATACAAGGTTTTATTTGACGGATTCGGCTGTGCAGAAGATATATGTTTATGATTTTGATGTAGATAGGGGTGATATTAGCAATCGTCGGGTATTTGTAGATTTGGCTGGTGAGTTGTTTTGTCCCGATGGGTTGGCTGTGGATTTTGAAGGTTTTGTTTGGTCGGTGATGTGGGATGGTTGGTGTGTAATTCGTTATAGTCCTTTGGGTGAGGAGGTGTTGCGGGTGGAGTTACCTGTACAGCGTCCGACTAGTTGTTGTTTTGCTGGGGAGGATTTGCGGAAGTTATATGTTACTTCTGCTTCTGTGGGGTTGAGTGAGGTGGAGATTCAGAGGAGTTTTTATTCTGGGGATTTGTTTTGTTTGGAGGTAGATGTTAGGGGATTGAGTGGATATAGTTTCCAGGTTTAGGTAGATTATTCATCGATATAAAAAATGTACTAATAATCTACCTTTGTATTGATTTGTAAATTATATTGTGAAACTAGGTTTAAGCATATAATCTGCTGTTGTTATACCAAAATGATTCAACATGGCAGGTGCATATTCAAGATAGTTAATACTTTGGTTTTTAGCTGAACTAGTTTTACTGTTAAAAATAATTAAACTACCTTCAGGACAGTGGCATCCAGAATGATGGTCTTCGATATTAAATTTGATAAAGCCTAAATCAGAGTAGGTAAAAGAATTATTTCTAATAGAATAATTGTCTGCGTTTGGGTTTAAAGTAGCCGTTAAAGTGATTACATGTGCGTTTAAATCTATTTTGAGGTTGATATTTTCTAAAGTATTGGAAGATGTCTTTATCTCATTAAAACACTTTTCTGCTTCCTGTTGATTGATAAATTCAAGAGCATACTGAGGAACCATTCCAGCTTCTATTCGATAATCATACTTATTAGAGGTAAATTTATCTACAAATTTTTCAACGTTTTCTAATCGGAAATCATGATTGATCAATTTTTGTATCCCTCCTGGAAGTTTTTTATTAGAATTTTGCCCCATGCTACTAACAATAACTAAGATTCGATCTTGTTTTTTCGAGTAATCGATTAGTTCTTTTAAGTAATCATCTAATATTGCTAGGGAATCGATTATTTCACAAGAATACTTATCTACCCAATCTTGGTCATACACTTTTGCATCATAATCATCAGGGAATAGTGCATACCAATAGCGATGCATATTTGCTGCAACGTGATTGGTAAATAATATTGCTATGTCCGGGTTAGATTTATACAATTGATTCAAAAACATATCAGCTATTAGTGGGAATTGTAAATTTCTTAATCTTTCTTTGTTAATTTGCTTCAATAAAATTTTGGAAATTAGATTAATTCCATACAGCACTGTTTTTGAACGTATTCCATATTTGGGAAAATTAAGTAGTGTATGTAATGTTTCTTGCAGTGGCGCTTTAACGGTAGTGATTCTTGAATTAAGAGAGGTGACTTTAATATTTAATTGTTGAAATGGTTGATAGTAATTGGGTTTGGTAAATGAATCAATTGCAAAACAATCAGGGATAATAAATTTATAATTATTGTCATCTGCATATACTGATGCTGGTGAAGAATGAAGTGTATTAACTAAGCCAACACTAAATCCATTTTCTTGTAATGTTTTCCAATACAATGGGTATTCCTCTAGTTTTGGATCGTTATACCAATGAATTTTATGTAATTCATAAGGTGAACCAGTATTGAGTGAAGCCCATGTTTGGGAAGGATATAGAAAAGACTCATCAACATCCTTAGCCAAGGTTTCTAAGACGAGAGAATTTTCTAGTAAATATGATATTGCTGATTTAGGTTTAATAGATTGATAGTATTTAAATAGTTTCAAAGGAATTTCATTTGTTTCAAACACAGTTACCTTCTGAATCATTATCTTTACCTCATATTTGCTATGTAGTAATTACATTTTAGTGTAATTTTTTGTTTAGAAATGTAATTTACTTTTAATATTGTCATTTACAATTAAATCGGAAAATAACAACTTTTCATATTCTTTTAAAGCTCTATCAAATCGATATCTATTCTCATACAATTGCCGTGCTTTTTCTCCCATGCTTCTTACTTTTTCTGGTTGTTGGGATAATTCTAGAATTAAATTTGCTAATTGTTGTGGTTGGTTGGGAGGGATGTTAATTCCACTACCGGAGGCAATTAATAATTTGTCAATATAGGAATTTGGGGTAGATATAGCAACTATTCCTCTTCCTGCAGGTAGCATTCCGTTAAGTTTGGAGGGAGCGACAATATTTTCTGCACCGGGGATAAGGCTGACTAGGGATATGTCACAGGACGTGAGGGATAGAGATAGTAATTCTCTAGGTTGAAAGGGTAATAATAAAATGTTTTTCAGTTTATGGTTTTGGATTGTTTGTTCTAATATTTTTGTTTTAGCTCCATCGCCAATAAATACAAATTTAATCGGTTTATCTTGAAGTATTTTTGCAGCTTCGGCAATGCTTTCGATGTCATGGAGTCTACCCATATTACCGGAGTAGAGAACTGTGAATACTTCGGTGAGGTTGTGTTGTTGGGCAAATTTATTATCTTGTTTTTTGCACGTAGGGATATCTTCGATTGCCCAGTTTTCAATAATTTTTATTTTGGTTTTAATATCGGGGTATTTTTGCTCTAAGTAAGCTTGCATAGAGCTACTGAGAACGATAGTTTGTTCTGAGTATTTGCAGGTGAGATAGATTAGTTTGTTAAAGAGTTTGAATAAGATGCAGTTAGGTTTTATAATTCCCGACATTACTGCTGATTCGGGAAAGATATCTTGGAGGAGGAAGTGGTATTTACCGCTTTTAATGAGGTGGAAGTATATGCCTAGTATACCTGCGTAGGGGGGATTGGAGGCGACGAGGAGGGGGGTTTGGGGTGGTTGATGTAGGGTGATGTGGGTAAATGCACTCACAAAGAAGAAGAGGGAACTGCTGATTTTACTGAAGATGCTGGTGCTGGATTTGATGGGGGAGAAGGAACGATGGATGGTGATTTGGTTCAGAGATTCTGGGGTGGTTTTTTGGGATTGGGTTCCAGTGAAAATATTAACGGTGTAGCCAAGTTGGGAGAGTCCTTTTGCTAAGTCGGTGATTAGTTGGGAGGTAGCTCCTTGGTCAGGGTAAAAGTATTGGGTGAGGATGGTAATTTGTTGCATAATTTTAGTTTTTTCAAAAACGAAAATATTAATCCCTTCCCAGTAGAACATTACCGATACACTTATACGATTAAGATTTTTAAAGCGTTTGAGCCTAATTTTGGCATTGCTGAATAAGAATACGAATTACAAATTTAGAGTTTTATAGAGAATTTATATTTATAGTCTCTATGAGGGTTTAAGAAAAACTACAAAAATGTACATACACATAATTGATTGCTCAATTCAGCAACACCCAATGCCCTGATTTTTGTAGATGTCTAATCAAGGCTTCCTGTTTATATCAAACTCAGATTACGAAAATATTTCCTGTTTGAGCTTAGTTAGCTTGTCAACAGAAAGAGTGTTGAATGGGGATTGTGGTTGAAATGCTATCATATTACCCCAGGCGGATGGATTTAAGTCAGTGATTTTATCAGTGAAACATCGCCATTTATGTGCTGTACCATATTCTGATATGGGATACCATTCACTAATGATAACTTCATAGCCTCGAACGGACAAATATTTGTATAAGTCATTGGTGGTGTATCCATGTGGTTCTGTTTTATAATTCTCAAACTCACACACAATACAATTAGGTAAAAATTTTTCCCAATCCAGACCTTGTAGTACGAATAAATCGTGACCTTCTGTATCAATTTTAAGAAAGTCAATGGTTTGTAGATCATAACGTAGTGCAGCTTCAGCAAGCGTTGTAACATCAACTGTCTGCTGTTGATAATGACTCTCATGAAATTCTGAGAGTCCGCTTATTCCACTGCTGACATTACTTGCAAAAAAAGGAACTCCCGATTCTGGCTTGTTGGAAACCGCACGGGAATCAATGGTGATATTATGTCTATGACCATGAGCAAGAGATAGATAAGTACGGTTCTTATTGTCAGGTTCAAAAGCAACTATCTCCCAGCCATCAGTGGCAAAAAGACCTAATGAAGAGCCAAAATGAGCACCAACATCCACCATTGTTCCACAGATATCAGAGCGTTTGAAAATTTCGTATATAAGTCTGACCTCATCAAAGGACTGACGACCGATCACCTGCTTCACTTTACATATAAGCTTTGGACCTAATATACGAACAATGTAAGGATTAAATACTTTAAACATAATTAGATTTCCCTTTTGTAAAATAAAAATTAATTCTCAAATTTTAAGTGATTCGATTAATATGATTAGCTAATGTTTTGTAAAAGCGAAATAAACCTGTACCCCGAAATGTACGATTAAAACGTAAGCGAAAAGATTTTAAAAGTATAATTTCAAAAGTCCCAAACAATAATCTTTCAAATGACGTAAAGCAACTACTAATAATTCTTTGTCTTTCATAGTTTTTAAGAGGCTGAACATTAAGCATACTTGAAAATCCCATATCTTTATACGAAACACCGACTATCTTGGATGACTTGATTTTGATACCAGAGCAAAATGCTCGAAGTAGCAAGTTTTGATCTGCTAGAACCTGGTAAGATTGATCAAAAGGAAGATATTTATGAAGTACTTCAGTTTTCCATAACTGCGCCTGATGGGAAATACCATTGCGATACAGAAAGTAGCGAGAAATGATTCTTGGATGAACCGTTATAGTCTTGTCAAATGCGTTGTAGTAAGAAAAAGCAAAAAGTTCAATATTATCATCAGCTTCTGCTTCTGCTAATATTTGTTCTAAAGATTCATTGGAATAAAAGCAGTCTCCAGCATTAAGATAGATACACCATTTACCTCTAACATGTTTAAATGCTCGGTTCATTGCATCATAAATTCCAGAATCTGGTTCTGATATTATGTCTATTCTGGGGTCTTTGATACTGCTTACATAAGACAGTGTTTTATCAGTAGAAACTCCATCTTGTATAAGAAATTGAATATTAACTACAGTCTGATTAAGTACAGATTGACAAGTAGCAATTAAGTCTTCACCTGCATTCTTACAAACAGTAATAACCGTAACATGTGGTGCTTTTATCAAGTAATTTTGCATTACTTACTATCTCCTGCATAGTTCTACAGCTTCATCTATAGATATTTTGTTAAATATTTTTAGATTGCCGTTGATAGTAGCATCATAGATATTTCTATTATCTTTTTCAAAAGTTTGACGTGCAATTTGAAAAACTTTTTCAGACCCTTTAAGATCAGGTAAATTCCATCTTATTCCCGGGCCAAAATACCGAGGGTCAAAATGGTTGCTATCAGCATTTTTACTAGTAATTAGTTTATTAGCTTTTCCCTGAGTTTCAAATTTATGGTCGAGACCCACAATCACTACAGGATCTGCACCAGCATAATAAGCAAACTGTAGGGCTGCATAGGTTACTGTTGCACCAGTATCTAAGCCAGAGGAAATACTATCACCAAAATGTCCCCTGTATTGATTAAGGAAGTAAGTAAATTTTTTTCGGTTTTCTTGTCTGACTCTGTAGCGCGTTTGCCAGGCTAGTCCAGTAGGAATTCCTGAAGATAGAAAACTATCTTGCCAATCACAAACAACATGACGATTCATACAGAGAACTAAATCAGGTCGCCAAGTAGTTTTGTCAAAAATTAAGTGGATTTTGTTTAGTCCGATTGATTGTACAAAATTAAACTTCTCAAGAGGGGTATTATTCAAGCTTGGTCCATTGCATACAATTAGCAAGGGTTCGGGCTTTAAATATTTTAGAAGTTCCTTTATACGATCAGGTTCATTACTATTGTTGTATAAATATTTTTCAACTGAATAGTACCAGTAACGCCAGAAAAATTTATCAGTAAACATTAATCCTCCTTGTGCTTTCATTTAAAATGACAGTGCAGATGAAAATCTAATTTGGTTTCATGAAAGAGTTTTTCCTTATGTCTTGCATATAGGTTATTGTATGCCAATATAACTTTAAATTTAAATTATGATTCCTATCGCTTAAAATGTTTTTTAAAAAGTAACAAATTGTTTTAAATCAACTCTTGGAAGCAGATTTAATGAACCACCTTCTGTCGCATTTAGTAATTTACGCCCAAATGAAGTATAAACTTCATATGCCAAGCTGTAAGCTGCTTCGCTCATAGCTAAATCAGGAAGATTCCATTTGACCCCACCTGCAAAATAATTTGGGTCAAAATGATTAACATCCTTTTCCTCTGCAATAGCAGTTGCATGAGCAGGTCCTTTGGTCGCAAAATTATGATCACAGCCAATAAGTGCAACATGTTGGAAACCTAAATGAAAAGCTAGTTGCATTGCGACAAAAGTTACAGTTGCTCCTTGGGAAACACTCATAGAACAATCTCTTGCAAAACTAAGTTGTCGGCTCCCAAATGTATGCAAAAAAATTGTATTCTGTTTTGGCTTAACTAACTTAAGTGCAGAGCTATCAAGGAATAATGGAATGTCTGTATTATTATAGAATACATGATTTTGTTCAAGAACCAAATAATTCACAGCAATAATACACGAGGGTCGAAAATCTGATTTATCAAAAAGTAAGTTGATCTTGTTAAGTCCAAAAGTGAAAATCTCTTTATCTGCTAAGCAAGATAGATCGCTCTTAAGTAAGCTTGGCCCATTGCATATAATAACTGCTTTTTTCCCTTTGCATTTA
>JAYKJH010000056.1:0-45021 GCA_035285345.1 Nostocaceae cyanobacterium
ACCGCCAGGTCAGTGTGGGCTTTTAGTAGCCCTGAAGAGTCTGTACTGAGATTACAGTACAAACCGTTCGAGCCTCCAGGCTGGTTTACAGACAGCCCCAATAATGCAATCATCTTTGCTCCGTTCAAATCAGCGTCACAAGATAATCCACAGTTGTTGCACTTGAACTTCTTGTTTTCGCGCCAGCCAATATGTAGACATTGATTGCAGGTTTGACTCGTGTAGGCAGGGACGACGGCAATAACTTCTACACCGTCCCTCAATCCCTTGTATTCCAAAAACATCCGCAACTGGTAAAACGCCCACGAGTTGCTTCTACGGCGCTCTGTCTTGTTACGTGGCTTTTGGTTTGTCCTCTGACAAATACCCGTTAAATCCTCAATGGCTACAAGTGCTTGTTCATTCTTGGCTTGCTGGATGATTGTCTTGGAAATATTGTGGTTTACCCACAATTGAAAACGTCTCTCGCGCCCCGATAGCCGTGCCAAGACTTGCCGACATCTACGCCGACTAGACCTTGTGCGTGTAGAAGCTTTTTGTTGGAGAGACGCTCTGGCTTTGTTGTATTTATCCCTCGTTTTTGTTAACTTTTCACCGCTCCATGAATCACCGTTGCTGGTAGCAGCAATATCGCGTCTACCAAAGTCTACGCCAATAACTTTGTTGGTTGGTCGTGAGTCGGGAACCTCATCTTTAAGTTGGATATGAATGTAGTATTTCCCGTCACGGTGCTTGCACAATTGAGCGCTTGTTGGTTTGCGACCTTTGAGTTTGCCGCGTTGATAATTACCAACATCAAGTTTTACGTGTTCCCTGCCATTCATCAAAGTTAAGCTAACCGTCCAATCTTTCTCTCTAAAAGCAAAGATTCGAGCGTCGTAATCAGCCGACGTTGGCTTAAATTCCTTAACTGGCTTACTTTTGAGTTTGGCAGTTTTGCGGTTAGCACCAACTCTGGCACAAGCCCGAACAGCTAAATTCGCACTTAACCCAAACAAAGCTCGAATGTCGTTATAGACCATGTTTTGGATGGTAGTTTTACTCGTCACCTGTGGCTTAACTTGCTTGTTGGTGTAGTTACACGCACGACTCAAAAGCTTTAAGAACTAGTTCGATTTCTTCGACTTGTTTCGGTTTGGGGTTGAGTTTGCAAACTAGCGTCAGTACTTGCTCCATAAGTTGAAAATTATCACTTATGATTAATATTATATACTACAACACTCGTTATGGGTTCCGGAATATTGACAAAAACTTAACTATTCTTTTCCCTCGCTAACGCATTGGTCAAAGAATGTTTCATTTTTGTCTCGCAATTCCTCTCAACACCTCCCTATCGGGTAGGTGTGAGCCTCCTTGCTGAAATAGGTGAAACCCCACCCTACAAGCTGCCGGTTTTAGTTAAGCCGCAGAACAACAAATAGGGGCGGGTTTCAACCCAGCCCCTATTGTGTGTGATATACTCCGACCAACAGCTGCTGCTACTGGCACTAAGTTATGAACTAAATTCACCATATCTTCTAAAGACAGTGCCTGACGAGCGTCAGATACAGATTTTTCTGGTTCTGGGTGACATTCAATAATTAATCCATCTGCACCGCAAGCTACAGCGGCTTTAGCGACGGGTGCGACTAACTCCCGCAGACCGACAGCGTGGGATGGGTCTACAATCACAGGTAAGTGAGTGATTTGCTTAAGTGCGGCTACTGCTGCTAAATCGAGGACATTGCGCGTGTAGTTGTCGAAGCTGCGGATACCTCGTTCACACAGCACCACATCGGGGTTTCCGTAACTGATAATGTATTCGGCTGCCATCACGAATTCTTCAATGGTTGCTGCTAAACCTCGCTTGAGCAATACTGGCTTACCAGCACTTCCCAAGGCTTTGAGTAGGTCAAAGTTTTGCATGTTGCGGCTACCTACTTGCAGCATATCAGCATGGGCGGCGACAATTTCAATTTGGGAAATTGCCATGACTTCAGTGACGACGGGGATATTGTAGCGATCGCGCACTCCTGCTAAAATTTCTAGTCCAGATTCTCTCATTCCCTGGAAACCGTAGGGGGAAGTACGGGGTTTGAACACTCCTCCACGCAAAGCTTGTACAGGTGCAGCTTGGAGTTTTTGTGCTACGGTTTCCATCTGTTCAGTGCTTTCCACCGTACAGGGTCCACCGATAATTACCAGTTCTTCACCGCCGAAGGCAACTTTGTGATTGAGTTTAACTATTGTTTGCTGGTCTGGATGAGATTTGGCTGCTAAAGGGGCGTTAATCATGGTTGAATTCTCCTTAAATAATACAGAAAAAAGCCCGGAACTTTGACATTCCGGGCGGTTACATTTCTTCAACATGAAGCTACCTACCCGGACGGTGGGAACCAAAAATAAAATCCGTAAAAGTAGTCAGCTTTGTAGGTAGTCATGTAGAACTTACTTCCTGAAAAAACAAACTGAAAATACAAAAACCCCAAAAAACAAAAACCGCAGAGTTGGCTCTCTGCGGTTCACTGGGCGGTTTCCAAGCGGAAACTAAATTCACTCCCAGTGAACCGCCTTAAACCAAAAATAAAAGTAGGAATTATGGCTAAACATGTGCTTAACTCTGCGAGACAAATTTTTTGGAATACCTATATCTAATTAACATAACCGACCGCTGGGGTGGCGTCAAGACCATTTTTGGGGAATAGGGAATGGAGTAATTTAAAATTAAAAAATATTTACTTGATGATTTTTAATTTTAACGGATTTCGCGCTCTGCCCCATCCCTCTACAGGGTGGGGATGAATAGCGGGAAAATTGAGAGGCGCATCTATGAAAGATGCCGTCTGGGCTTCCGGAGGGCAGGTAAGACCAAAAATGGGGCGCCCATCTCATTTGAGGCACTCCCCTATGAGTACAGAAGCCCCATCCGCCCGTGTGGGGTAGTTCACTTGCGAATTCGCCAAAATCAAGTACTTGTTTAAGTATTACAGCGATATCTGCTCAGATGTAAGATGGAAGAACAACAATTCGTTTCACGAACCTCCTCGCTGCGGAAGCCCCTGGCTTTAGATATGGGGTGTTGCAGCAGGCGAATTTATTCGCCGTGAGTAAGTCACATGTGATAAAATGAGTGATATGGAACAAGTACTGACATTGGTTTGCAAGCTCAATCCCACTCCTCAGCAAATTGCCCAAATTGAGGCAACTCTGAAGGCATTTGCGGATGCTTGTAACTACGCCAATGAGCAAGTTAAGTCCCAAATAACGAGTAAGACGACTATTCAAAATCTGGTCTACCAAGACTTGCGCTCGTTGTTTGGGCTGTCTGCTAATTTGGCAGTTAGGGCTTGCGCCAGAGTGGGAGCTAACCGCAAGACTGCCAAGCAGAAAAACAAGCCAGTTAAATCCTTCAAACCAACTAGCGCCGATTATGACGCTAGGATTTTTGCTTTTAGGGAGAAAGACTGGACTGTTAGCCTTACCTTGATAGAAGGCAGGGAGCATATTAAGTTGGATGTTGGCAGCTACCAGCGAGGTAAACTCAAAGGCAAGAAACCGACATCGGCGCAGTTGTGTAAACATCGGGATGGTTCCTACTACATTCATATCCAAATCAAAGATGAAGCCCCCCAACCACTCAAGCCAAACAATGTGATTGGAGTAGATTTTGGTCGCAGGGACATCGCCGTAGCCAGCAATGGGGACAAGTGGGATGGAAAGCAAATAACAGAAGTTCGGGATAGATACGCCAAAGTTAGGGCATCTCTACAGCAAAAAGCCTCGAAAGGCACAAGGTCTACTCGCCGTAGGGCAAGGCAGATTTTGCAACGGTTGTCGCGGCCAGAGAGAAGGTTTCAACAATGGCTCAACCATCAAATCAGTTACCGCATCATTCAACAAGCCAAATCTACGAATGCGATTGTTGCTATTGAGGATTTGACCGGGATTAGGGAACGCACGAATAAGCAACCTAGAAACAAGGTTGAACGCAGACGGTCTAATTCTTGGTCTTTTTATCAATTGCGATCCTTTCTTGAATACAAAGGCATTAAGGAAGGAGTTGAAGTAATTGCAGTACCGCCAGCCTACACAAGCCAAACCTGCCACCAATGCTTGCACATTGGGTTGAGGTCGGATAAACGTTTCAAGTGTGGCAACTGTGGTTGGCATGGTGACGCTGATTTGAATGGTGCAAAGATGATTTCTTTATTGGGGCAGTCTGTAAGCCTGCCCGGAGGTTCGGGTTATTTGTGCTGTAATCTCAGTACCGATAGCTCAGGGCTACTGAAAGCCCCCGGCTTCTAGCCGTGGGGAAGCTTACCAGATACATTTTGCCGTTAGGCTATGTTTAACAAAGTCCTTTAGGTGATTACAGACGCCATGTCTGGTGTATGGTTCAGAGAAAAAGGGTGCTATTGAGGTGGATAATGACCTCCCATGCTTAACCCGGAATCAAGATGATTAATCGTAAAAACACTATCCAACCGAGTTCTTTGTCCGTTGTTCTATCTGATGAGTGTGAACGACGGGCGAAAATTTTTGCTGCGCTTTCAGATCCCACACGCCTGCGAATGGTAGAGTTGCTCAACAACGGTGACGAAATGAGTGGTAGGGAAATAGCCAATCACTTGGCTATTAGTCTAGCGCTGTTTTGTCACCACTCGAAAATATTGGTAGAGGCTGGGTTAATTCAAACACGCAAAGAGGGACAGACTAAGTACAATTCCTTAAATCGCGAAGTTTTGCAGGCTTGTTTCACCTGGTTTCAATAATTACTTCAGCCGGACAACATCTAATTTTCAAAGATAAGTTTTCATATGTTCCAGCCCAAAAAACCAGAAACCTCTTTTCACTTTCAGGGAGTCTACCCTTGTCCTGTCTGTCGTGTGGGTCAGATTGTTAATATGCCATTAATGGAAGCCATGTCTTGTGATTTCTGTCAACAAATTTTTACAGTTAATCTGGAAAAGCAGACACTAAAAATGCCTTCTCGACAACCTCCTTTAGTTTGGCAGTGGAATGGTAAAAATTGGACAGAAGCACGCTTAGAAGGGGTGGAATTAGTTTGGGGATATTGGCTAGCTGCGGCTATTTTTGTGCTTTTACCTACAAGTTTAATTGGTTTAGTAGCTTATCTTTTATCACCAAGTGCCAGTACACCGTTATACTGGATGCCTTATGTTTGGACGGGATTAACTTTTTTCTCCCATTTGTTAATTATCCTCTGGCTGTTGATGGAAATTTATCAAGTACCTCTAAATGCTTATTTTCGAGGAATGCGACAACGGTTTCATTTACTGGTTCCATCTTTTTTTCAGAGTAGGGCACGTTGATATAAATGAATACAATAAAGAGGGGAGAGGTAGGGAAAACACTTATGTCATAAGATAGTTAACCATGTAATTTCATCACATAACCAAGGAAAAAAGCTATGGGGGAGAGCTTGACCAGCAGATATCCTGTCGAGCAATTATGCTCAGCAGCCTTGCCGACAAATCTCGGTTGACGCCATTGGTAAAATAGCGATCGCTTCACTACTGCATAAAGGCAGATCGCCTAAACTAAAGGAAGACAAACTCCAGATCCAATTGCACTTTTGTCACTCCTTGCCCTAAAAAGCTTGATTTTATCCAGGTAAATCTGGGCTATTTTGGCAAAAAAGGTGGTTTATTATCAATAAGTTTGGCTTGTTGACCAAAAAATCCATCTTTTTTGCTGTCCCGATAGATATCTGTCGGGAGATACAATACCATCTTGGGGGAAGATAGCCTCAATTTTAGACAGATGTCCCCAGGGGTGAAAGACGATCTAGTTTACAATGGTTAAATTAACCAGTAGAAATTGGCAAAAATCTAGCAAATGTTCCTGAAAAATCTCAAATTTTAGAAAAAATTGCACAATAGCAAAGAAATTTGCCAAAAAATTAAGCCAATAGATAGGTGTCTCAATCATAATTAAAGTTTATTTTAAGGTGTATTGATTATCTTGCCTCTATGCTAATTACTAGCAAGTGTCATAATAAATTAAATACGCCAAGCAACTGCTTGACCACTCAGAGTTAAGAGGATTGTTACGTAAAAATGCTGATGAGGGATCTGGAGCGTTACTACAGAGTTCTGGAGTTGCAGCCAGGAGCTTCGCTGGATGAAGTTAACCAGGCTCACAAAGATTTGGTCTTTGTGTGGCATCCAGATCGTATTCCCAGAGAAAATACTCGTTTGCACCAAAAAGCTCAAGAAAAGATTAAACAAATTAACGAAGCTCGGGATAAATTACGTTCTCTAAAAACCAAGCATCACAATATACCTAAAGCTCAAGCAACTCCTGCACGTAAATATCAAAAGACCTCTCAACAGGCGCCTACTGTCCAAAAAACATATTACCAAGCAGCAGAATCTAATCAAAAAACCTATCAACAGCCACAGCCACAATCACCCCAAAAAACATATTACCAAGCAGCCGAATCGAATCAAAGAACTTATCAACCCCCAACCTCAACACCAAGAACTTATTATCGTCCTCCCGAACCCACTATTCAAACCACTTATAAACCACCACAGTCTCCTGATTTGAGTGGTAAAGATTTCAGTGGACAAGACCTGAGCAACAAAGATTTCTCCGGCAGAAATATGACTAACGCCAACTTAAGTGGTGCAAATCTCACCGATGTTTTCATGCACAAAGTTGTTCTTAATGGTGCTAATTTATCGGAAGCAAATATGTTTAGAGCTAACATGCTTTTAGCTGATTTGCGAGGTGCAAATTTGCGCTCAGCGAACTTAATTGGTGCTGATTTGAGTGGTGCTGATTTAAGCGGTGCTGACTTGAGTGGTGCGCGTATTGGTACTGGAGACCGTGTTTTGGTGAAGCTAGTCGGTGCCAGATTGACGGGAACTATTTTACCCGATGGCACTATTCATGAATAGTTATTAGTCATTGCTCATAAATATAGTGATTGTTGACTATTTACTAGTGGCTAATATCCGGTTGTACCAATAATATTTTTGTGTTCCAGTCCCCAGCGACTAATCCAAGTGTCCCTATTTTCCAGAAAAATAGGGTAATAATCCACTTAAAACACCTGCAATGTGAGAAACTGAGCAATAGCGTGTAAAAATTAATGGTAAGATGACTAGCACAATTTCTGACATCGCAGTAAAGACAATTAACGGTGAAGACAAGCACCTGAGTGAATACGCAGGGAAAGTGCTATTAATTGTCAATGTAGCTTCCTATTGTGGTTACACCCCCCAATACACAGGGCTAGAAAAATTAAACCAGAAGTATCACGATGCTGGTTTACGTGTTCTTGGGTTTCCTTGTAATGACTATGGAATGCAAGAACCGGGAACTAACGAACAAATTATGCAATTTTGTTCGACCAAATATGGTGTCAACTTTGATATGTTTGACAAAATTCATGCTAAAGGTTCTCAGCAGCACCCACTTTATACACGACTGACCAATTCCGTAGAACCCAAGGGAGACGTTTCTTGGAACTTTGAGAAATTTCTGGTTAATAAAAAGGGTGAAGTAGTTGCTAGATTTAAGAGTAGCGTTAGCCCAGATTCGTCAGAATTAATTGCTGCTATTGAAAATGAATTAGCGAAATAGTTATTAGTTATTAGTTATTAATTATTAGTCATTAGTCAAATAAGTTGGTTGGTTACTGCTTTTTTTGAAGCATCAGTCCTTGTAAGTCAAATCTTTGATAAAGGTAGTGTTTAATAAAGGGACAGTCAATTATTTGCTAATGACTAATGACTAATGACTAATGACTAGTGACTAATGACTAGTGACTAATGACTAGTGACTAATAACTAATGACTAAGGACTATTAACTAATGAACATTACAATAATTGGCTGTGGTTACGTTGGTTTTGCTGTTGCTAAATTGTGGAATCAAAAAATGACTTTTTTGGTAACAGCTACCACCACTACCCCAGAACGTCTCATCACATTGCAAACAGTAGCACAACGTACCTTACTTTTAAGAGGTAACGATGCAGAAGGCTTAAAATCAGTCTTGAAAAATCAAGATATTGTGCTTTTAAGTATAGGTTCTAAGAAAGGCAGTACCTATGGAGAAACTTATTTAGAAACTGCCAAAACTTTAGTGCCATTTTTAGAAAAAAGTTCAGTTAAGCAACTAATATATACTAGTAGTTGTTCGGTTTACGGCGACCAAAATGGTAGATTGGTAGATGAAGACACACGAATTTTTCCTACTTCACACAATAGCCAAACCCTTGCGGAAACAGAACAATTATTATTGTCAGCATCTAGTGATAATCTTAAAGTTTGTATTCTGCGGTTGGGTGGTATTTATGGTCTTGGTCGTGAATTAGTAAAAATTTATGGTCGCATTGCTGGTACAACCCGTCCGGGAACTGGTGAAGAACCGGCAAATTGGATTCATATAGATGATATTGTGGCAGGGATAGAGTTTGCCCGCAAGCATCATCTCCAAGGGATTTATAATTTGGTTGATGATGCTTATCTCACCAATCGAGAAATCATCGATAAGGTGTGTGAAACCCACAATTTAGAGAAGGTGAGGTGGGATGCTTCCCAGTCAAGTGTCCGTGCTTATAATGCGAGGATTTCTAATCAAAAGATAAAAGATGCTGGATATAAATTGGTGCATCCGCAGATGATTTTTTAGAAAAAATAACATTAGGGTGCGAAGGGCGGGGTGTAACGCACCCTATATTAATATTATATTAATATTATACAATCAGATATTCATAAGATAATTCCGATGATTAAGCAAGATAAAACATCATCAGCCACGCAATTTTATACTTGGCGAAATTACCGCTGCGCCTACGAAATTGATCAGCCTGTTGATTATAACCCAGAAGGTACTCCCCTAGTGTTAATTCATCCGATTGGTGTAGGCTTGTCGCGGAAATTTTGGCAGCGATTTTGTCAAGGATGGTACGACAAGGGACAACGTAATCTGATTTACAACCCTGACTTAATCGGATGTGGTGAAAGTGATATGCCCCGCGTCGCTTGTACCCCTAGCGATTGGGCAGAACAATTGCAATACTTTTTACAAAAAGTTGTAAAAAAGCCGGTGATTCTACTAGTGCAAGGGGCTTTATTTCCAGTGGCGATTGAATTAGTTCAAAAGCAACAAAATTTAATAGCAGGATTGGTGTTATCTGGTCCCCCTGCTTGGGCGATAATGAGTAAAGAGTCGCCTCAATGGCAACATAAATTTGCTTGGAACCTGTTAGATTCGTCTTTTGGTAATGCTTTTTATCGCTATGCCAGAACTGAGAAATTTTTGCGTTCTTTCTCCAGTCGCCAACTGTTCGCTGCCAAAGAGGCTGTTGATGCTGAGTGGTTGAATATGCTATTAGTTGGTGCAGAAAATCTCGCCAGTCGCTATGCAGTGTTTTCGTTTTTAGCGGGGTTTTGGCGACAAGACTATCGGAGTGCGATCGCATCCATAAACCAATCTACACTGGTAGTTGTCGGGGACACTGCATCGAGTATTAGCAAAGAAGGTAAGCAGGAAACTCCCGATGAGCGCTTGGCGGATTATTTAGCATGTTTACCTCAAGCTAGAGGTATGAAAATACCAGGACGCAATGTTTTACCCTATGAATCTACCGCTGAGTTTGTGAGTGCGATATCTGGATTTATCGCTGAGTTTTCCTAAAGCTTTGCAATTGATTGCAAATGGTTAAGATGTGATGCATTAGATTGGTTTACATTAAGTAAGTAGTATCATGGGCATCATTGGGTTAAAATACGTAGAATTTTGAATTTTAACTGACCGCTAGAGGAGGTTAAGATGGGTCGTCTACTTTACGAAAGTTCCATTTCCTATCAAGGGTATCTGATTATTCCCTTTGTATTTACCAAGGCTGATAATTACAACATTTACTCCTACAAATTATTGGCTGAGATTGGAAACAAAAGTAAGTTTCACAAAGCGGAAAATCCGGCTGGTATTTATGCTAGTCGTGTCGATAATATCCTAGAAATTGCTCAGGAATTTATCGATGAAAATTCCGATATTCAGCATCCTGAAGATGGTTTTAAACGTCGCTACACTTACCGTAACAATTTGATTGTTATTGGGGAAGAAAATGGCAAGTATTTTTATGACCACTATCCATCAGATTCGTTGAACAATATTGCTGCACCTAAGCTATTTAACAGCGAATATGAATGCTTGACTTGGATTAAGCAGGGATTGGAAGGGTTGAATACTAAAAGGTATGTGAGGTAGAGGAAGACGGATTTTCAACACGGATGCACGGATATCTAGACTTTCTTGTATCCGTGAGTATCTGTGTTGTCCTTGCTTTCTCCGTCGTCTTTTGTGGGATGTAGCAACGGATAGGTTGTTTGTGCGATCGCCAGGGTTTATCCGTTGCTACAATTTCAAGGCAACCAAAAATCTGGCAAAATCGACTTACTCCATTGTCGCAGTGTTTTATTAATCTCTCGCAACCCTTGAATATGGGATTCATCCGCTTCCACGGGTAAAATTGTCGCTGGTGTCCCCTCACCTAATTGGGAAATAACTAAATTTGCTGCCTCTAAACCAGTCACATACGCCTTTTCTTGCGACCAAGAACCGTGACGGGTAATAATCCAATCACCGCTCATAAATACATTATCATAACTGGTCGTAGCTGGCAACATATACCGATAGCTACCGGGGGAAAAGTGTGACACAGCTTGGGGAAGACGAATTACACTACTATCGATTACTTTTGCTTCTTTGAATGCAGGGATGCAAGTTGTTAAATACTGCTGGACTAAGGGGATAATGTCCTCGTTTTTTAGAGGTAAAAACTGATTAGCGTGATAGAAATCCGCCTCAATCACAGTTCCTGGTTCATCTCGGTATTCATCATGCAAAGCATTCAAATCAAAGAACGTCCACCCCGTGGTTTTATCAAAGCCAAAGCAAGCATTAGAAGGACGGGGAATATCGATTTTTCTATCAAACCAAAGACGAGTTGCTAAAACATCAATTCCGCCTAAATTAGTCACATTACGGAATTCCTCTCGGCTTTGCAAATTGCTGCTATTGGCGATAATCTTCTTCATACCAGTGATACCCACAGAAAAGATAACGGCATCGGCATCAAACACCTCATCACCGCAAACAACACCTTTAGCACGGTTTTTATCATCAAGAATTACATCAGTAACCCGACGGTTTGTTATTACTTTACCGCCAGCTTTGGCAATTCTTTCTACCCAGGGACGGAAGATTTTTTGACCCACCGTTCCCCGACACCAAACCACATCAAAATCTGGTTGATGAGCGAGGATGAAAAAGTAAAGCATTCCCAAAGTCGCAGCGGCGGAACATTGTTCTCCTGGAGCGAATAAACCTACCAATAACATAGGTTCAAAAGCATCCCGATAAAGCCTTCCGGAAACGCCAAAAGTTTTAAATAATTCCCTTGCCGTTACACTATCATAACGCCGCCAAGCTGCATCAGAATTATCAAAATCTATGACAGCGTAAAGTAATGGTAATGCACTCAAACGGTCAATTAATGGAAGACGTTTAAATTGAGTGTAAATAAATGTCCCCAAGGGTGTTGGTAGTCGCGGTAAGTCTTGAAAAATTGGTGATTCAACTTCTAACCCAGCGGGGGAATATTGAGAGGAACGAGTCCAGCTAGTAAAGGGACTAATTCCTAATTCATTGATTAGGGAAAAGATGTTTTTGTAAGGATACCAAAAACCGTGAATCCCCGCTTCTACGGAACGTCCTCCTGATGTTTTCCAACCCGCTACTAGTCCACCAGGATAAGCACCCGCTTCCAAAAGCGTCACATCATAACCTTGTTTTGCTAAGTGGTAGGTTGCACCTAAACCAGCCCAACCGGCACCCACTACTACTACTTTTTTGCCTTGTGACATCCCAGATGCTCCTATTGCGCTTCATTAACAAATGTAAAGGAAATCAGGGACTGGGAACTGGACGGGAAGGGGAAGCCAGACAAGGGGGACAATTACCCATTACCTATTCCGCACATTCTTGTAGGCTGGAATTCTTCCCTATATGTATACAACCGTATAAATTTTTTGTTATACCCTCCTGTATACTACGCATGAATCTGGCGGTATCTCGGTACTTTATTTTAGTTTTCCATCTGGAAAGCTCTGATGATAACCCTTGTAAAATTAGGCTTTGAGCCATAAGCAAGGTAACAAATCAACGGATTCAAGTGTCAAAAACGACATTGTAAAAACTTATCATTTTACAGGTGGTTTGACATCCAGCACGGCTTTGACATTTACCCAAAGCAATGGCGACACCCTAATCAGTGCCGGTACAGATTTGCTGGCAACTCTGAAATGGGTGCAACTCGCACAACTCGGATAGGTTTTGTTTCGCGCAAAGGCGCAAAGAACGCAAAGAGTCTGTTTGTGTCTTTGTGGTTAATTTTGTTTCGCGCAAAGGCGCAAAGAACGCAAAGAGTCTGTTTGTGTCTTTGTGGTTAATTAATCCCAAATCCCAAATTGATATGTCAGAAGTAACACTTAAAGGATTTGCATCACTACCAGCCGATACCTTTGCTGCAGGTCCTGCGGCGGGTAGAGATATTTCTGCTAATGGTCGCACTGGTCCGTTTCCTGGACAGCCTGTTCAGGGTTTTAGTGCGGTACAATTTGCCAATGGCAACGAATTCTGGTTCATGCCTGATAATGGCTTTGGAAGCAAGGGAAATAGCGGAGATTACTTACTACGGTTGTATCGCGTTGACCCAAGCTTTCGGGGTGCAGAAGGCGGTGATGGTAGCGTTAGTATCAAGAATTTTATCCAATTCTCTGACCCTGACAGAAAAATTCCCTTTGATATTGTCAATCAAAATACGAGCGAACGCTTGCTCACGGGAGGAGATTTTGATATCGAATCTTTTGTCATTGCTGCCGATGGTACGATTTGGATTGGTGAAGAGTTTGGTCCCTATCTGCTGCATTTTGATGCTACTGGGAAACTCTTAGAAGTGCCTATATCGACGCCAAATTTTGTCGATCTGAACACTTTGGGAGGGGAACCACCTTTAGTAATTGGACACCGGGGTGCTAGTGGGGAACTGCCGGAACATACTCTGGGAGCTTATAAACTAGCAATTGAACGCGGTGCTGACTTTATCGAACCGGATTTGGTTTCTACCAAAGACGGGGTGTTAATCGCTCGTCACGAGCCTAACATGATTAACACCACCGATGTCGCAGACCGTCCGGAATTTGTTAACCGTCGTACCACCAAAATAATTGATGGTGTAGCGGAGGAAGGCTTCTTTGCGGAAGATTTCACCCTAGCGGAAATCAAAACTCTGCGTGCCAAAATGCCGCAAAGTTTTCGTCCCCAGGTATTTAATGGTTTGTATGAAATCCCCACCCTGGAGGAAATTATCAGTCTAGTGAAGCAGGTGGAAGCAGAAACAGGGCGGAAAATTGGTATTTATCCAGAAACCAAGCATCCGACTTACCATGATTCCATCGGGTTATCTCTAGAAGAAAAACTCGTGGACACGTTGGTGAGAACTGGGTTTACAGACCCAACTCGTGTCTTCATCCAGTCCTTTGAAACCAGCAACCTCAAGGAACTAAACAATGTTCTCATGCCACAAGCGGGGATTGATTTGCCTCTGATACAGTTGCTGGATGCTTTTGATGTGGCTGATGATGGTTCTTTAATTGAAATTCAGCCCTACGACTTTGTAGTTAGTGGTGATTTGCGTACCTATGCAGACTTGCGGAGTCCAGAAGGTTTGCGGGAAATAGCTACCTACGCCGATGGTATTGGTCCGTGGAAGCGGATGATTGTTTCGGTGAAGACGGTAGACCGAGATGGGAATGGACAGCCAGATGACCTTGATGGTGATGGTGTCATCCGGGATAACGACAAGGTTCTGACTCCCCCTACTTCCTTGATAAATGATGCTCATGAAGCGGGGTTACTTGTCCATGCTTACACCTTCCGCAATGAAGGACGCTACTTGGCTTCTGATTACAACGGCAACCCAGAACTAGAGTATCGCCAGTTCATCGACTTGGGAATTGACGGTTACTTTAGCGATTTCCCTGGTACAGGTGATTTGGTACGCGACCAAATTACGGGGGATTTTGTGCGATCGCCTCAAAATCCTGATGTCCTCAGAACAACGGAATTTAACACTCTAGATGGTAAGCCTCCCCTAGTGATTGGACATCGGGGTGCCAGTGGTGAGCGTCCAGAGCATACTTTGGAGTCTTATAAGTTAGCGATAGCTCAAGGTGCTGACTTCATCGAACCAGATTTGGTGGTGACAAAAGATGGGATTCTGATTGCTCGTCACGAGAACGCTTTGGCAGTTTTAAACGCTGACGGCACCCTTAACACCACAGACACCACCACTGATATTTACAACCGTCCAGAGTTTGCTAACCGTCTGACTACTAAAATCATCGATGGTCGTCCGGTAACGGGTTGGTTTGCGGAAGACTTAACTCTGGCAGAAATCAAAACCCTGAATGCCATTGAACGCTTAAGCGCCTTACGCAGCACTAGATTTAATGACGACGGACTGAAAATACCCACCTTACAGGAAGTCATCGATTTGGTGAAGCAGGTGGAACGGGAAACGGGACGCAAGATAGGCATCTATCCCGAAACCAAGCACCCGACTTTCTTCACCAGTGAAGGCACCTTCCTCGATGGCACCCGAATTAACTACAACACTTCTCAACTACTGGTAGACACCCTAGTAGCAAATAATTTCACTGACCCCAAACGGGTATTTATCCAGTCTTTTGAAACCGGCAATCTGCGGGAATTGAATAATACCCTCATGCCTCGTGCTGGTATTGACTTGCCTTTAATTCAGTTACTGGGTGGTGCCAGCGACCGACCCTATGATTTAGTTGTCAGTGGCGACAGACGCACCTACGGCGACTTAGCGACCCGCGCTGGACTGACAGAAATTGCTACCTATGCGGCGGGAATTGGTCCAAATAAACGCTTAGTTATTCCTACTGATGCTGATGGTAGACTTTTACCTCCCACTACCCTAATTGAAGATGCCCATACTGCCGGATTACTGGTAGATATCTACACCCTCCGCAACGAAAACATTTTCCTCGCACCAGACTACAATGGCGACTTCCGTAGGGAATACGAGCAGTTTATCCAGTTAGGTGTTGATGGTTATTTTACGGATTTTCCCGGAACTGGAGACTCTGTACGCGACCAATTTGTGGGTGAGGTGATAGTGCCTAACCTCGCTCGTTCTAAGGGTTTTGAAGGGATGGCAATTAGTCCCGACAAATCGACATTGTATCCCCTACTGGAAGGTACAGTGATTGGTGACGCGGATGGCTCGTTGCGAATTTATAAATTTGATGTCGCGTCGGGACAGTATCAAGGTTTGGTGGGATTTTACCAGCTAGAAAACCCCAGCCATGCCATTGGGGACTTTACAGTCATCAACGACAACGAGTATCTGGTAATTGAGCGGGATGAAAATCAAGGTGCTGCTGCTCAATTCAAGAAAATCTACAAAGTTGACTTCTCGAAGCGCGATGCTAACGGCTTTGTGGAAAAGCAGGAAATAGCCGACCTGTTGAACATCCAAGACCCCAACGACCTCAACGGTGATGGCAGTACTACCTACAGAATGCCCTTCCAAACCATTGAAGATGTCTTGGTGTTGGATGAAAACACTATCTTAGTTGCCAATGACAACAACTATCCCTTCTCCGTTGGTCGTCCTCCCGCCATTGACAACAACGAAATGGTTATCCTGCAATTGGACAAACCTCTAGCGCTAGACCCCCGCGTTGGAAGGGCTGGATTAAACCTCCCGACTGCACAAATTAAGGGTACTGCGGGAGATGATACCCTTTACGGTACTAACGCTGACGAATTACTCGATGGCAAAGAGGGAAATAACACCCTCTACGGCGGCGAAGGTAATAATATCTTCCTCGCTGGTTCTGGTAACGATACCGCCTTTGGTGGTACAGGAAATGATGTGTTTAGCCTGGGTAATGGCAACAATACAGTTTACGCCGGTGAGGGCAAAAACCGGGTTGTCACAGCTACAGGCAACGACACCATCTACACTGGCGCTGGTGACGACACCATCACGGCTGGGGAAGGTAACAACACTATCTATGCTGGTGAAGGTGTCAACCAAATTGTCACTGGTGCGGGTAATGACATTATCTATGCCGGTGCAGGTAATGACAGTATCTACTCTGGCAAGGGTGATGACCTGATTTACGCTGGTGAAGGCAACAACACCATCTCGGCTGGTATCGGTAATGATACGGTGTACGTCGGTAGCGGCAGCAATCGTTTCATCCTAGAGGCTGGTGCAGGTGCGACCACAATCATCGGCTTTAACTCCGATGACCGCATCAGTCTGGGTAGCGGTTTGTCTGACCCCACTCCCCTAACCGTGAGTGTCAATAATGGCGACACCCTAATTACTTCTGGTACTGATTTACTGGCAACCCTCAAGTGGGTGCAACTCAGTAGTGTGAATATCGTCTAGTTTTCATTTCGACTTGGGGTAGATAGCTTCTTGTCTACCCCAAAAAATTCACCTGAAATTTCAACTCCCGACTAAAAGATAAGTTTTTTCAAATCTAAATTTTTGTAAAGAGCAGCTTTATCAATAATTTCGGCGTAATCGCAATAATACTGCGAAAAATTCTTAAATAACTAACGTAATTACGTCGTTATAGCGATTGATATTTTATGATTTTTCCGTGTTAATATAAAAATGTATCATCTGTTGGGACGTCTGTCGTCAAATTAAACTGTTTATCCCAGCGGGTTGCAAATCTTCAACAAGAATATACTACTCAGAAAAGATTCATGAGAATCAAGTAGCTACATAGGTTTAAATATCAAAAAGTCAAGCGTTAGTAATAATTTGTAATTATAAATTCCCGAATCGGAATTACGACCCCATGTCAAAATAAGGTGATTGAATTTTGGGATAACTGAAGTACTGTTAGACCAATCCAAGTTTGAGGGGTAGAATCATGAACCGCGAAGAAGCCAAGGAACTCAAGGCAGAGAGAAACAACAGCGAAGGTCAAAATTAGGAATTATTTTGTCAAGATGCGAAAACACCGTAGTTTTAACGCTGCTCTATGTTTTTCCCTGCTGGTAGTTTTGAGTGGATGTTCCACCGCTAAACCACCACAAACTACATCTGAATCTCCTCAGTCGAATAATCCTCCACCTCCAGTCGAGCAGTCGAGGACAAATAACAATATTACTCCGCCGAGGGTTTCCTTAACAGTACCGCCAGATAATCCTGACTCCACCACTAACGCTCAAGTTCTGCAATACGTGCGATCGCTCTCGACTAGTAGTCAATCTCAGGGAGTATGGATGCAGTCTGGCAATACCCTGTTAGCAAATCATCAAGGGATGGTTCCCTTACAGGCTGCTTCCATTTCCAAGGTTGCTACTACTCTTGTGGCTTTGCAGACCTTGGGACCAGAACACCGATTTGTCACCCAAATAGGGGCAACCGGACCAATTGAAAACGGAGTCTTGAAAGGTGACTTGGTGATTCAGGGGGGGGAAGACCCTTTTTTTGTTTGGGAAGAAGGGATTGCTGTGGGTAATCTCTTAAATCAGATGGGTATTAAGCGAGTAAGTGGGGATTTAGTAATTGTGGGTAAGTTCTATATGAACTACAAGACAAATCCCCAGACGGCTGGTAATTTGCTGAAAACTGCCTTGAACAGTCAAATTTGGACAGCAGAAGCAACAAACCAGTACCGAACTTTGCCTGCTGGTACCCCTAAACCGCAGGTGGTCATTGCTGGTGCCCTCAAAGTCTTATCCTCACAGACCAGTAATTTAAAGCCTTTAGTCCGTCATAATTCCTATCCGCTGGCGGAACTGCTGAAAAAGATGAATCAGTACAGCAACAACCAGATGGCAGACATGCTCGCCAATACTGTCGGTGGAGCAAAAGAAGTCGCAACAAAAGCCGTAGAAATTACTGGGGTATCACCAACAGAAATTCAACTGATTAATGGTTCGGGGTTGACTTATGAAAACCGGATTTCTCCCCGTGCTGCTATTGCCATGTTTAAGGCGATTGAGAATTACCTCCAGCCCTATCAGATGACTGTCGCAGATGTATTTACCGTCATCGGACAAGATAAAGGGATATTGGAGGTGCGATCGCTCCCGCGTTATGGGGTGGTGAAATCAGGGAGTTTGGATAATGTTAGTGCTTTAGTAGGAGCCTTACCTACCGAAAAACAAGGAACTGTCTGGTTTGCAATTATGAATTCCCAAGGTAACTTGGAGAAATTCCGCTCACAACAAGAAGCTTTATTAAATCGGTTCGTTAACCAGTGGGGAACTGTAAAACAACCCCCAGCCGAGTTAACACCCAATCCAGCCAGGAAGAACAATATCTCTAGTAGTGAAATTGTGCTTTCTAGTTCCAGCGGTTCTTAGGATATTTTCGCTAAGTAATCAGCGGTAGGGGTACAGAACGCATTGTACCTCTACCAGCGGCTGTAGGAATTGTGGTTCGATAATTAATATGGAATTACCTCGTAGTTTCAATGGTCATTTTTGCATCCAAGACACAACGAGTGGATCTATTTCTCAAAAAATGACCCTCCTCAACAAACCCGCGATCGCCGGGTTGTTTTTGCAGCTTCTCCCACTAGTGGTCTACCCAGCAGGTTTTGGCTTGACCATTTAGCATCCGCTGTGCGAGAACAACTTCCTGCTGCGTACCCTCAATAATTACGAAAAAATTTGCCTTACCGTTAGGCTTACTATACTCTGTTCCATCCTTACAAGTCAGTCCCAAACCAATCAATCCCCCAATGACACCCCCAGCTGCTGTACCAATAGCACCACTTAACAAAGTAAATGCGATAGCTTCGCTGCTGCGGTAAGTCCAAAACACACAAGATAAAGCAATTTGACTCCCCCCACAGAGTGCCAAAATACCCATTCCCAGAAATAAACCCGTTACACCTCCGAGTAAATTACCCAGAAACAAACCCTTCTGCATTCCCGTAGCAGTTCCCGTCGCTGTGTCTGAAATCCCTGGGGTGGGGAATTCCAGCGGTTGAGCAGAGTCTTCGCTAATCGAGGTAATTTCGTCTTTACCCACCAAAAACACCTGTGCTAGCGGAAACCCACAGAACATTAATTTATCAATTGCTTGTCCTGCCATCTCGCGGGTAGGAAAAATACCAACAGCACGCCTATGGTGATTTGTCAGCATATTTTTACCTGAATATCATAAATAACGTAGATAATTTGTATTTAGATTTACTATAATACCAAGTTTTTTCTAAAAAATCACTAGGATGGATCTTCGGTTGCAAATATCTTCTACCATTTTCCATCGGAGGTATAACTTCTACATTCTTGTTGTTATGCTAAATCTCGTAAAAAGTTGCTAGACTTGTGGCTCTCGACATTTGTAATTGTTACCAGATGTCAGATTACAGGTTACAGAGCTACATTATTTATTTATGATGCAATAATGTAAGTAAAAAGTAAAAAAACTCATGGATTTACTGACAATTTTAGGATTAATTGCCGCTACATTAACTACGGTTGCTTTCCTGCCTCAAATGATAAAAACCTGGCAAACAAAATCTGCTAAAGATGTTTCTTTTGCTATGCTGATTACATTTATTACTGGGGTAGCATTGTGGTTAATTTACGGGATTTTACGCCGAGATTTAGCAATTATTTTAGCTAACACCATGATATTGATTTTTAACTGCATAATTCTATCACTTAAAATTAGATATCGATAAGTTTAATTGGGAGTATTTAATGGGTGATGGGGATTAATAAACTTCTCTAACTCTTAATTCCTCACCTCATGCTCAATCCAAAATCTAAAATCCAAAATCCAAAATCCACGCATACCTATGACTTCATCTGTATTTGCATCCGAACGCCTTCTTTTCACTCCTGCTACTTCCAATAGGGACGCAATTCCTACTATTTTTGCTTTCCCCAACCAATACAGTGTCGGTATTACTAGCCTTGGTTATCAAGTAGTATGGACAACTTTAGCAATGCGTTCTGATTTACAGGTGAGTCGTCTGTTTACTGACGAAAGCGAAAATTTACCCAGAAACCCAGAATTGCTAGGATTTTCTATGTCCTGGGAATTGGATTATGTGAATATTCTTAGCTTGTTAGAATTCCTGGAAATTCCCATCCGGGGAAATTGTCGCGATAATAATCATCCCATAGTTTTTGGTGGTGGTCCAGTACTGACTGCAAATCCCGAACCCTTTGCAGATTTTTTTGATGTGATTTTATTAGGAGACGGGGAAAATTTACTAGGAAATTTTATTGATGCTTATAAACAAGTTAGAAACGCTGATAGACAGCATAAACTAAAAGCATTAGCTCAAATTCCGGGAGTCTATGTTCCTAGTTTGTACCAGGTAGAATATCACGCCTTAGATGGAGAGATTAAATCAATTCAACCAATTTCTCCAGAAATTCCCGCCATTATCGAAAAACAAACCTATAGAGGAAATATCCTATCGGCTTCCACCGTAGTTACCGAAAAAGCCGCTTGGGAAAATATTTATATGGTGGAAGTCGTGAGAAGTTGTCCAGAAATGTGTCGCTTCTGTTTAGCAAGTTACCTGACTTTACCTTTTAGAACCGCAAGTCTTGAAACTTCCTTAATCCCGGCAATTGAAAGAGGTTTACAAGTTACAAATCGCTTGGGATTATTAGGTGCTTCCGTTACCCAGCATCCAGAATTTGCCGCCTTACTGGACTATATTAACCAACCTAAATACGATGATGTTCGTCTAAGTATTGCCTCAGTTCGCACCAACACTGTAACAGAAAAACTCGCCAAAACTTTAGCGAACCGGGAGACAAAATCTTTGACAATTGCTATAGAAAGCGGTTCAGAGAGAGTGAGAAATTTAATTAATAAGAAGCTGGAACAAGAAGATATTATCCAAGCCGCTGTCAATGCTAAATCAGGAGGATTATCTGGCTTAAAACTCTATGGAATGGTGGGAATTCCTGGTGAAAAATCAGAGGATTTAGACGCTACAGTGGAGATGTTATTAAATATGAAAAAAGCTGCTCCTGGGTTAAGATTAAGCTGGGGATGCAGTACTTTTGTTCCGAAAGCCCATACCCCATTTCAATGGTATGGTGTTAATCAGCAAGCCGAAAAACGCCTGCTATTTTTACAAAAAAAACTCAAACCTAAAGGCATCGAATTTCGTCCTGAAAGTTACAATTGGTCAATCATTCAAGCTTTACTATCACGCGGTGATAGAAGACTATCCCAATTATTAGAACTTACCAGAGAATTTGGAGATTCTCTAGGTAGTTACAAACGCGCATTCAAACAATTAAAAGGACAAATTCCCGATTTAGATTTTTACGTTCACAGCAACTGGTCAACCGACATTGTATTACCTTGGAATCACTTGCAAGGACCTCTACAAAAATCTACACTGCTGAAGCACTTAATGGATGCTCAGAGTTACTTTCCTTCATCTCAACAAGACTTTCAACTGGTAAAATGATAACTTTGGCAGCGGATTTTGTAACGGATATAACGGATAATTTATCTGTGAGTTTAATAAATAACTCATCGGTTACATCTGTTATCTGGTGCTACACCCTCATCCCATGCAAAATACTGCTGAATATTACTGTGCCTATTGCGGTGAATCAAACTTAACCTTCATTGACATCAGCGCTGGTGGACAGCAATCATATGTTGAAGATTGTCAAGTATGCTGTCGTCCCAATATTCTCTATGTGCGAATTGATGAAGATACTCTCGATATTGAAATTGATACGGAATACGAAGGATAAATGCAGCAATTTAAATATTCGTCCCTGATTGACGCACCAGTAGAAGTGGTCTGGAACTTTCACGAAAGACAAGATATCTTACAATTACTTACTCCACCTTGGCAACCTGTGCAAATTGTCCGTCGTGAGGGAGGATTGAATCTAGGTGCTATTTCCGAATTTCGCTTGTTTGTAGGACCCATACCCATCCGCTGGTTAGCACGTCATACGGAATACGAACAATATCACCTGTTTAGTGACGAACAAATCGCAGGACCTTTTGCTAGTTGGACACATCGTCATCAATTTGCTACAGAACATGGCAAAACTCGACTGACTGATGCTATATCTTTCTCAATGCTGGGTGGGGAAGCGATGGAATTTATCGCTGCATGGTTTGTCGTAGCTCAGCTAGATGCAATGTTTCGTTATCGTCACGAAGTCACAAGAAGGGAGTGCGAACTCAAGTGACACTCACCAGTCAAGAGTCCCCTAAACAGATGAATTGTCTGGATGTATTTTTATGTATCTGTGCTGGGAAAATCTTTGGGTTACACTGTGTTAAGGCATCTGCATTCATCCGCTCCGCCGCGATCGCCCTCGACTTTATGAAATTATGGTTTGACTGGCCATCTGCTGTTAAAGTTCACAAAATGAAACAACGGGTGCGATCGCAAGCACCTCCTATTGTGACACGGGGTATTGACCAAACCCGGATGGTAATAGAGGATGGTCTGTCAGATAGTCCGGAGTTTTCTTTTTTAGTTATCGGTGATAGTTATTCTTCACCCTATCCCGACGACAATCCCCAACGTCAAGTAGCACAGTTGATGCTCACCCAACGGGATGAGTGTCGTTTTGTCTTACATACGGGGGATGTGGTTTATCAGGTTGGTTCCAGTGAGTATTACCCGAAAAATTTTATTGCACCCTATCGGGAGTTTCTGGTAGGGGGTGAAAATTACAAGCGTCTGCGCTACGATCACATGGTGTTTAACCAGCCATTTTTACCTGTGCTGGGAAATCACGACTATTTTGATGTCCCGTGGTGGATTGGTATTATAGCTGGTATCAGCCGTCCCCTGCGTCGTCTGTTACGCTATAAAGATATAGATGTTTCCTGGCATGGTTCCTTCCAAGGTGACGCTTACGCACGGGCTTTTATCGACTATCTCCAAGCTTTTCATTCTCAGGAAAAGTTAGAGCGTCATTTAGATAAGCATTACACTGCTCACACCCCAACCGGACGCTGTTTGGTATATCAACCGGGACGCTTTACCCGCTTACCCAACCGCTATTATACGTTTTGTTACGGAGGTATTGACTTTTTTGCCCTAGATTCCGACACTATTAATACCCCTCCAGCCTTACCAGTACCAGGAACATCTGAGGGAGAAAGCTATCGTTGGGAATTACAACAGCTTCAGCAGAAACTAACTCAGGAAAAAGACCAAATTCTAGACAGTCTCTCCTACCTCCAACAGCAGGCAGAACAACTAGATGAACTGACTATCAAATTACAGCTAATCGAAGACCAAATTACCGATATCCAGAGGCAGCTAGCACCCCACGACGAAGCCAAAGATACGGACTTTGAACAACTTGATTGGCTCAGACAAAGATTGATAGAATCTTGGCAGACACCAGAAGTGCGGGGAAGGATAATTTATTTTCACCATCCCCCCTACGTCACGGAGGCGAGTAAGTGGCGTCAGTCGCAAACGCTCGCAGTTCGTCATCGCTTGCGGCGGGTTCTAGATGCCGTAGAAGAGGCGGTGGGTTCCATAACCCAAGGGCGTCCGTTGGTAGATTTAATCCTCAACGGTCACGCTCACTGTCTGGAATACCTGCGTACTCTTGACACCGGACATGCGGATTCACACCTCAACTGGGTTGTATGTGGTGGGAGTGGTTTTAATCTCCGCCGACAACGGGAACAGGGGTCTCAATTGTGCGAGACTTTTAATGATATTCCCGGTAGTCCGACTCGCAAAGTCGCCTATTCCCATATGTTTATCGGTCGCACGGGAGAGGGAGAAAATATCCGCCGTCCCTACTCGTTTTTACGCATAGATGTTAAATCTGGTAGTCCACCCCAGTTTATCCTCCGACCTTTTGTTACTGAACGGGTTGAAGGAGAATGGAAAAATCAGGAAATGCCAGGGTTAGTCCTGGGAAATCCTGAGTCTTGAGTCATTAGTCATTAGTCATTAGTCATTGGTCAATTTTGCTAATTGCTAATTGCTAATTGTTTCAGAGCCATTACCCATTCTCCAAGACCTAATTACCAGCCCTCGTCACCATCACATTGTCAGCAGTGTCTGCACCCAAACCCACGCACTTACCTGCTAATTTGACAATCACAGAACCGCTATCAGTGTTGCTGAGGACTTTGATTTCCACCCCTGGTCTCAAACCCATTTTCACTAGCGATTCAATACACTCAAGGGTACGAAACGCCACGACACTAACGCGATCGCCTACCTTTACACAAGACAAGGAAAACAAATCAGCGTTTGTATTATCCTCTATCAGAGGCTGTTGTTTTGTACTAGTTTGAAGAGCATCACAGAAGAAGCTAAACTTCTGCCAAGTTTGTTTTACTGATACCCCAGAGTAGGTTTGTGAACTATTTCTTGGCTGCACGCATTACCTCCACTATTAGTCATTAGTCATTAGTCATTAGTCATTAGTCATTAGTCATTGGTTGGACTGTTGAGTGTTGACTTTTGACAACATCTTAAAATCCTAAAGCTTTTGCACCCTGGTAGAAAATTAAGCTGCTTACCCAAGCTAAGCACAAAGACCAAGCGACAGATTTCAAGGCAAAAAACCCGCTTTTAGATTCGCTTTTGAGGACTGCTACCGTAGACAAACAGGGGATATACAGAAGTGTGAACAACATGAAACTATAAGCTTGCACCCAATCAATTTGGTGTGCGATCGCTCTGGATAGCGCGCCTTCATCTTGTTTACCATATATTACTGCCAAACCCCCCAAAACAATTTCTTTGGCAATAAAGCCAAAAATCAACGCCACTGCTAGCTGTGGATTGATTCCTAGGGGTGCTAAAACAGGTTGGGTCAACTGTCCAATCATTCCCGATAAGGTTTGAGGACTGGCGGTGGTCACACCAGGGGGAAGGTTATTTAACGCCCAAATTGCAACTACCCCAAATATAATAAACCGATAAGACCAGCGCAAAAAGTGTCGTACTTCACACCAAGCGCGAAGCCACATTTGCTTGGGGGTAGGAAAGCGATAGGGAGGCAGTTCCAGCACAAAGGGTTCTTTGTTGGGATGCTGACCTTTAAATAACAATGCTGTCAGAATCGTAGCAGCAAAACTGAGGATATACAAGCTAAACAATACCACAGGGGCGCGGAGGGGTGAAAATAATGCCGTGGTCATGAAAATAAACACGTTCAGACGTGCGGAACACAGGGAGAAGGGAATCACCAACATTGACAGCATATGTAAACCAGGCGATCGCATCACCCTTCCATAATTGCTGGGACGTTACAACCAAACCCCATCAATGACATCACAAACGAGCGTCCATCCAACCCCATGCGTTCCATCAACGCATCCATCAGAAACGCCGAACCAGACAGATATCCACTGTCTTCCACAACTGCCATCATCAAGAAAAACAGTACAATCACCGGCTTGCGTCTCGTTTTTTGGTCATTCCCACGCGCACATGAACCAGACCACGAAACCAAGCTTTTCGTAACATTACCACTTGTCTACCTGTGCGGAAACCCAAAGCTTGTAGTCGTTGCTGTAACCCTGCTTCTGATTGTAAATCGGCGATAGTAGCTCTTTGATGCCTTTGCAATAACCAGAGATTAGTAGTTTTCATTTGTAATTCCTAACTATGACTTGTCTTCACTATTGACAATAAATTTCAATATTATAGCTGAAAAATAAATAACTAAATGAAATTTAGATGAAATAACATATTTTTTTTATACATTTATCCAAAAAAACTAATACATGTGGTAGATTCAATCAATCCCCAGATAGGTAATATTTCCGGTGCATTGGCTAGCAAATGACGCTAATTATCCTCTGCATCTGTAAACCTTAGTCAAATCAGAGGTTCGGATTACTTAAGCAAGTATGAATAAAACTCCTAATATTATTGCTAGTATTTATCAATAAATTTGAGAAACCGATAGGTTGATGCGTAGCTATCGGAGCAAAACTTTGCCCACCCTACAACTTAGTAAGGGCGGGGAAACCCCGCCCCTACAGTAATTACAACACTTTACACTGTCCCTGCTGCCTTAATAAATGGTCGCATAATACCAATGCAACCATCGCTTCCACCATTGGTACTGCCCGTGGTAATACGCAAGGGTCGTGTCTCCCTTTTCCTGCTAATACTGTCTCTTCACCAGCGCTAGTGACTGTTTTTTGTTCTTTTCTGATAGTTGCAGTCGGTTTAAATGCTACTCGAATAATGATATTTTCGCCGTTGGAAATACCGCCTTGAATTCCACCAGAACGGTTGGTTACAGTGCGAATTTCGCCGTTTTCATCAATATAAAACTCGTCGTTATGCTCAAATCCTGATAGCAAGGTTCCCCCAAAACCAGAACCAATTTCAAAGCCTTTGCTAGCAGGGAGAGACATCACACCTTTCGCAATATCTGCTTCTAATTTATCAAATACTGGCTCACCCAAGCCTTTAGGAACATTGCGAGCGACACATTCTACTACACCACCGATAGAGTTACCATCGCGGCGAATTTGCTCAATTAATTCTATCATCCGTTCTGCTGCTTCAGCGTCGGGACAGCGGACGATATTGCTTTCTACTTGTTCTAGGGTGACAGTGTTGGAATCAATTACACCCTCTAAATCTTTGATGCGTTTGACGTAAGCGATGATTTTCACTCCAGCGACTTGACGGAGGATTTTTTTCGCGATCGCACCTGCAGCTACCCTGCCAATTGTCTCACGGGCACTGGATCTACCGCCACCTTGCCAATTTCTAATCCCATATTTAGCATCATACGTTGCATCGGCATGGGAAGGGCGATATTTCACCGCCATCTCATCATAATCTTGGGAGCGAGTATCTTTATTGCGTACCAAAATTGCTATCGGTGTTCCTAGGGTTTTCCCTTCAAACACCCCAGAGAGAATTTCACACTTATCCTCTTCCTTACGCGGTGTCGTTATTTTACTTTGTCCTGGGCGCCGCCTGTCTAATTCAAACTGAATTTCCTCGGTGGATATTTCCACTCTTGGTGGACAACCATCGATTACAACTCCCACACCCCCACCGTGGGATTCGCCAAAAGTATTAACACGAAATAGATGACCGAATGTATTGCCCATGATAATTCAGGAAGCGCCAAGAGTTTATATTTTATCTTTTGAAAAAGATGTTTGCCCAAATTTATCATTATACCTTAAACAGGTAACTTTTAATATGAAGCTCACGCAAAGGCGCAAAGACGCAAAGAATAGTTATTTCAGAGAATTGGTATTACCCGTTGCTTTTTCCTTGTCACCAATACTGTTTGCTAACATTTATCTAAGTATAAAAGGCATCAGTAAGTCCACAAACCGCTTTGTTTACTGAGGGTGTAGAAAATCAGGAGATAGGGATGACAGAGGCTGAAGCAGAAAGCTTATTCAACCAAGCTGATGAGAAATTTGAGACAGGAGATTTTGAAGGTGCGATCGCATTATATGACCAAGCTATATGCGCTCAAGAAGTTTAATTATCATCCTCTCAAAACCCCGTCTTGACAAATAACTGCATCCTTTCCCCCAACACCGGATGCTCAAACGACAATTCCCGCGCATGTAAATGTAACCGACTCGAAACCGCACCACCCCCATACAACCTATCCCCCAAAATCGGGACATTCAACCCCCTCCCATCCGCAGCATGAACCCGTAACTGATGGGTGCGTCCGGTAAGGGGGATAAACTCCACACGAGTCTGATTTCCCTCCCTCGCTATGACTTGAAACCGAGTCACGCTCTTGTTTCCATACTCCCAATTAACTTCTTGATAGGGGCGGTTTTGGGGATTTCCCCATAGCGGTAATTCAATCACACCTGCGTCAGTGGTGAGAATACCGCAAAGCACAGCTTCATAAACCTTGTCAACCTGTCGTTGCTCAAATTGCTGACTCAGGTGGCGATAGGTTTGTTTATCTCGCGCAAACAACAGAATACCAGAAGTATCTTGGTCTAAGCGATGGACAGCAATGATATTCATCCCCTCTGGGAACAAATTCCGCAAACGACTGAGAACACTGTCTTGGGTGTCCAGATAGCGACCGGGAACGGATAACAATCCTGCGGGTTTGTTGACCGCGATTAACCATTCGTCTTGGTAAATAATAGCGACCTCTCCCCCAACCCCTCCCCTAGCAGGGGAGGGGAGCAAGAATAACTCCCCTTTTCTCTCTCCTTGTAGGAGAGGGTTAGGCAGAGGTGGAAGGGGGGCTGGGGGGTTAGGTTTCAATCCCGACAGCAGAAACCCCATCAACGGCTGACAGCGTTCCCCACAGGCACCGTAAAATTCCCCTGGAATCTTATCGCTAGAGGACGCACCCCACCAAAATTCTGCGATCGCACTTGGTTTAAGATTATGCTCCGCCGCATAGTGAAGCAGTTTTGGCGCACAACAGTCTCCTGTTCCTGTGGGTAAGCCTCCGGGTATTAGTTGTTTTAACGATACCGACTGACCTAGAAAATTCATCAGGGTGTAAGCAGAGTGCATTTGGGTCTGGAGTTCACGGGATAGTTGTTTGCGCTTCTTTTTCAATTCCCGGATTCGTTCATCTGCTGCGTCAATTAACACCTTGAGTGGCTGCAAAGCTTCATCCCGTTGACGTTTGAGTCGCCGTCTTTGGATTCCTTCTTGACGACTTTGTTCATCGAGATCCTCTAGCGCTAGAGGTAGGGCTTCTTTGGTGAGGGTTTTGCATAATAGCTGACGTTTTTCTTGACGTTGTTGCTTGCTCTTTTGGTGGCGATCGCTCATTTGTGAATAGCGCACCTCAAAGTCTAGCGCTAGACGTTCATAGTCCTCTCTTGCTTTGAGTTGCTGGAGGGTAAGGAATTCTTGCTTGATAGCGTCTAATTGCGCTAATGTCCGATTCTCCTCTAGCGCTAGAGCATTTCTACCTGGTATGGGGGGAACCCAGCCTTCCACCAGACTGCAACCATTTAACAACCCAGAGAAAGCTTTGAGTATTTTTTGTTCGCCATTAGGCAGTTCTACTAGTAATATCCCGTACATTTTGCCTTCACGGGAATAAACCTCGTCAGTGGCGAGGTATTGCATTAAACCATGTCCTATTGCTTCTGCTAAAGGGGTACGGGGTAGTTGTAATAGTTCCCCCGTTTGCGGACAAATCCCTTGATAGTAATAGGTAGGAGATGAATTGGTAATTGGAGATTTGCAGTCAATGAAATCTGAGAGAGGGTGGAGAAAGACCATAAAAGGACTGAATTTCCTTAACAACCTCTATGGATTACACCCCGAAAATATAGCAGCCTGACTAGAAAATGTTAAGCCCAACCCCTTAGCACTGGTGACATATAGGACTCGCATCATCACTTCCTGACGTGACAACATCCCCGGCAAACATCTCACACTCAGGAATTACTCATCATCTAAAGCGCGAACTCAGGCACAAATTACCGACTGGTTACGTCAAATATCTTACGTTACACGGGCTGCGTCAGGTTTTCTGATGCAGCTATTTGCTGGAGGTGGAAGAAAGCTTTGCCAATTTCCCAATTCCAGAACAACCATATATACCTGTAGACTAAAAAACTAGCAAAATTGCTCATAAAAGTATAAGATGGCGCGTTTAGATGGCTAACGCATTATTCAATCCTATGAGATTAAGTGTTATTCCTCAAAATTGGCAGCGCTCAATCAAACGACTGCTGCCAGTCCTGTTTCTCGTATCATTCCTGACAGTATTACTGGCGGACAACTTTATCCCAACCCAGACTGGAGGTGGAAGTACACAAGCGATCGCTCAGGAATCCCGTCCAGAAATTCGCGGGGTATGGATGACACTAAATGATAAAAACGTTCTCCGGGACAAACGTAAAGTCAAGGACGCTGTCACCCAACTCAAACGGCTAAACTTTAACACTATATATCCGGTCGTCTGGAATTCTGGCTACGTGATGTACGAAAGTCCTATAGCCAAACGAGCCGGTATACAACCCTTTGTTTACAGAGGAAATGAAGGACAAGATTTTATTGCCGACCTAATTAACCAAGCCCATAGCCAAGACCTGCTAGTGATTCCTTGGTTTGAATTTGGTTTCATGGCACCCCCGACCTCGGAATTAGCATTAAATCATCCAGACTGGTTGACCGAGAAGCGGGACGGGAGTCAAACCTCCATAAGTGCGGCTGGTGAGGTGGCTTGGCTGAATCCTTTCCATCCAGAAGTACAGCAGTTTATCACTGACCTGGTGCTGGAAGTCGTCACCAAATATGACGCTGATGGGATTCAGTTTGACGACCACATGAGTTTGCCTTACGAATTTGGCTACGATAAATATACCGCTAGCTTATACCGCCAGGAAACCGGGAATAATCCTCCTAACAATCCCCAAGACCAGGAATGGATGGGTTGGCGTGCCGATAGAATCACCGCCTTCATGGTACAACTGAATGAAGCCGTCAAAGCCAGAAAACCCCAAGCGATTTTCTCCGTTTCCCCCAACTACTACGACTTTGCTTACAAGTTACACCTGCAAGACTGGCTGACCTGGGTACGGATGAATATTGTCGATGAGTTAATTGTGCAAGTTTATCGACCCGAACTGCAAAGCTTTATCGCCAAAATTAGCCGTCCAGAAATGCGAGAAGTCCAACAAACCATTCCCACTGGAGTTGGTATTATGGCAGGGTTGCGAAATAACCCCGTTCCCATGCAACGAATTAAATCCCAAGTCCAAGCGGCCCAAGAACGCGGCTTAGGGGTGATATTCTTCTACTACGAAAGCCTCTGGGACTATGCTCCCGAATCAGCGCAACAGCGACAGTCTGGATTTGCTTCTCTGTTCCCTGATAGCGCTGTCCGTACCGCAAGTCAACCAACACCCCTACCTCCACCAGAAAGCGAAATTCAGCCCCCACAACCCATCAATAGCTTTGAATTTGGTCCACCGCTGACAACTCAGTAGTTTATGAGTCATTAGTCATTGGTCATTGGTCATTAGTTTTGCTAACTGCTAATCGCTAATTGCCAGTTTTCCATTACCCATTACCCATTACCGATTACCAAAAATGCAAACAAGCCAAAAACTCACCCTCCCCATCATGGGATGCGGGACTTGGGCATGGGGCAACCGCCTGCTTTGGGGATACGATGAAAGCATGGATGACCAGTTGCAAGTCGTGTTTAACTTGTGTGTCAGCAACGGTGTCACCCTCTTTGATACAGGTGATTCCTACGGAACCGGGAAATTAAACGGACGCAGCGAGCAGCTTTTAGGCAGATTTTCACGAGACTATCAGGGTGCAGGTCAAGAAAATATTTGCATTGCTACCAAACTTGCCGCTTATCCCTGGAGATTGACCCGTCAGTCTATGGTGTCTGCTGGTAAAGCATCCGCTAAACGCTTGGGAAAAAATGTAGACTTGGTGCAGATGCACTGGTCTACTGCTAATTATGCTCCTTGGCAGGAAGGAGCGCTATTGGACGGTCTGGCGGATTTGTACGAGCAAGGACTGGTGAAGGGTGTCGGTTTATCCAATTACGGACCCAAACGGCTGCAATGGGTGCATAAAAAGTTTAGTCAGCGGGGAGTACCGATTACTAGCCTGCAAGTCCAGTACTCTCTGCTATCTACCTATCCCGTCACCCAACTTGGTCTGAAAGACGTATGTGATGAGTTGGGGATAAAATTAATAGCCTATAGCCCTCTAGGATTAGGGTTATTGACAGGAAAATATTCCGAGAATGGTGCTGTTCCCAAAGGCATCCGAGGTTTACTCTGCAAGCAACTACTACCAGAAATGCGTCCACTTTTAGCATCGATGGGTGAGATAGCCGCATCTCGAAACAAGACCATCTCCCAGGTTGCACTTAACTGGTGTATTTCTCATGGCACCATTCCCATCCCCGGAGCCAAGAACGAACAGCAAGCGAGGGAAAATATCGGTGCATTAGGTTGGCAATTAGATGGTAATGAAATTATGGAGTTGGATCAAATAGCCGCAAATCTCAACAAAGTCATGGTACAAAACATCTTCCAGACACAGTAAATCTGCTCATTGCCAAACTGTGTGAGCAGAGGTTAAACCAAGCCTCAGAGGGTTGTATACAGATTCTCCCACTGAGTAGCAAGGATTAGTGATATGCGATTCAAAAAATTGCCCTTAGTTCTCTCAATATTTGTCCTCGTACTTTCCTGCTGTGTGAGCTTCAAAGGGGACGCACAGACTCCACGCACAATCAATTCCCTCAGTACTATTATTAACGACATGAAACCGCCGCATCAGGGAATACCTCATGGAGTTCCCCGGAGTTATGGCTGGGCTGATGGTCCGCGAATAGCGATGGGAAACAACCCAGACGGCTATAAAGCCATGACTGCATGGGGACAATTATATGAAGATGCTCAAGGCAATTTTGCTACCAATACGCGAGTCGAAATCAGAAATATCAAAGCTTACATGCTCAGCAAGCGGGATGGTCAATGGCATCTGGTTCAAAGTTCTAGGAGAGTGGAGGGTGGTGCCTTTCGCGAAGATTTTAGGGATAATATTACCAAACCCGCAGATATTCGTTACGAGCCGGATGGTAATATTTCCGTCAAGGCTGGTAAAGGTTACAACTTCCACTTCTGGCCGGTAACTAATCGAGCTATCATCAATCCCGATGAGGTAGAAGCAATATTTACCACTGTGGAAGCGCGGCTGATAGTTGATAATCCCCAACAATGGGATGACTGCTCTCAGGCTCGTTATTTACTGAGTATGGGAGGTGACTATTGGCTGAATTCTGCCGCTCAGTGGGATTACTGGCAAACTAATGGTGATATTGCTATTGGTAAGTTTAAGTATGTCACCACAAAGTGGCAGGCTTTCAATATGACTACTCTGTCAATCAACCAAATCCTTCGTAACCCACCCCCAATTGAGTAGTCATCTGTTATCTGTTATGGGTCAGGGAAAAAACGGCATTACCCATTCCCCATTACCGAAAGTCCTAGGTCATGAGAAACTAGTGGTCTATCGGATTAATTCTCTGGGGTTTGTACTCAGCGATTTATCGCTCAAATAAAGCCGATAGAGCCGCTGACGACAAGCCATTAAAATTAATCAGATAAACCTAGTTTAACTAGCCCGCCGTAAGTCCCGCACTGTACTCGGTACTACGATTCAGTGGCGCTCCGGATGTCACGCATTGGGAATTAGGTAGGGGGTCGAGTCGTGGCTGGTGATGAATACAGAGCAAATTCACAACCGATGGATAAACGGGATTTTTCATGGTCTTTCTGGTTCACTTTACCTATCTACCCCTTCGGTCAGCGTCGGACAATCCGCCAAGAAGTAGTTAAGGATACTATCTGGACTTTTGACCAGTTGCAGGGTATCTTCTACGTTGTCGTCCCCATACGGATGACGGTGGTGAAGTTAGAGAGCGGTGGTTTGCTTGTATATGCACCCGTGGCACCGACAAGGGAATGTATGCGACTGGTGAATGAGTTGGTGGCGGAACACGGCGATGTCAAGTACATTATCCTACCTACGATATCCGGTTTAGAACACAAGGTGTTTGTCGGACCGTTTGCGAGATACTTTCCCAAAGCACAGGTGTTTGTGGCGCCTGACCAGTGGAGTTTCCCAGTGAATTTACCTATCTCATGGCTGGGTTTACCCGCAAAACGCACTCAAGTACTCCCCGAAGACAGCAGCAAAACTCCCTTTGCTCAAGAATTTGACTATGCAATACTCGGTCCGATATACCTAGGTATAGGTAAATTTGCGGAAGTGGCATTTTTCCACAAGCGATCGCACACTCTTCTGGTGACAGATATAGTGGTTTCCCTACCAGAAGACCCACCGGCGATTATTCAACTCGACCCCTACCCCTTGCTGTACCACGCTAAGGAAAAAGCCACAGACATAATTGCCGATAATATCACCAATCGTCGTAAGGGATGGCAGCGCATCTGTTTATTTGCTTTATATTTCGCCCCCAGCATCTTGGAAGTACCCACCTGGGGTGAAGCATTCCGCGCTGCTCGTCAAGCTCCAGACCGCTCACCAAAAGCCTATTTTGGCTTGTTTCCCTTCAAATGGCAACCGGGCTGGAAAAAGTCATTTGATGCCCTGCGTGGGGATGGTAGGCTGTTTGTAGCACCTGTTTTACAGACTCTGATTCTCAACCGCGCACCCAGGGAAACCATCGCTTGGGCTAATAGGGTAGCAACTTGGGATTTTAGGCGGATTATTCCTTGTCATCTGGATTCACCCCTCAATGCACAGCCGTATCAATTTAGACAGGCATTCTCTTTTTTGGAAAAGTACCCTGCTGGCAGTTATGCTTTACCGGAGGAGGATTTTCAACTGTTGCGGGAGATTGATACCGGGTTAAGTAAGAGTGGACTTGTACCCTCTGCTCAGGATAGGGTTTAGGATATAGCGTTTCCTAGTATCATTAGAAAAGGTGTAGGGTGGGCAAATATTTGCCTACTATACTGACTTTTTTGCTTATTCACCAATTACGAAATCTTTCTTCATCTATCTTTTCCTGAGCTTCTTTGATGGCTAGATATTTTGATAAACTTTCCCCAGTGCAATTTGTTATAAATCCACCATTAATCTTATAGTGCCACCAATCATTGTTATCTTTTTCCAGATTGATGGTGTATCCCTTATAATCAACTACATCTTCGTAATCATCGTCGCTCTTGAATCTTGGACTTCGTAATTTACGAAATCTTTGTTCATCTATCTTTCCCTTGGCTTCGTCAATAGCTATGTATTTAGAGAAACTTTCTCCAGTATTATCTATTATAAATCCACCCTCAATCTTATAGTGCCACCAATCACTTTTATCTTTCTCAAGATTGATGGTGTATCCCTTATAATCAACTACATCTTCATAATCATCATCATTATTGAATATTTGACTTCGCAATACTTGATTGTCAAACAAGTATGAATGTCGAATTAACAAATTAACTAATTCATTAGCTGCTTCTTCTTCATCAGTATTTTTATCAATCAAAAGCTTGTTTGTCAGCTTCCTCATAATTTCATGGTTACTATGAAATTCCCGTGCTACTTCGTTAGCAATTGTAGTTATTGCTTCTTCTGCACTATACCCTTGATTATTCAGTTTTGTGAGTATCTCTCGGAATTCGTCAATAATTTTAGTAACATCTTGACTTATGTTTATGCGACTGTTTTGTATATTAATGTAATCTCCTTCTATGTAGTTTCCTTGAATTAATTCATTATAGTTACCCCTATCAAGTTTAATTCTCAATTTTTTAAGTGATAAATAGATGCCTAATCCCAGAAATGTAAAGCCTATAATTAAGAAAATACCAACATATTCTTTAAAAAAAATGACTGTGCCCGCAGTAAAAATTATGAGGGAGCAAAATAAATATATGAATTTTTCAAATTGTCTTTTTTTCGGCTTCATCTATTATCTAATTACTTTAATCAAAGACAATTAAATAGTTACTCTTGTAAGCGCCAGTGCCATTTTTATAACCACTACAGCCGCTTCACCTATCAATCCATTAGCAGCAGCATCACTTATGTATTGTCCAAACTTAACTAATTTATTTTTAACTACTGGGTCATTTTTAGCTTTAGTTGCTAAATCACTGGCAACTTTTTGTTGAGCATCCTGTTGGCTATATCCTTGAGAGTGCAGTTTGTTTAACAACTGTTGAATCTGATATTCCGTTTGAGACAAATCCTGAGTTATGTTTATATCGCTACTTTGTATATTAATCGAATTACCTTGTATATAGTCTCCTTGAATTGATTCGTTATAATTGCCGCCACCTGTGTTAATAATACGATTGCCACTCATAATATGGGTGCTGGGTGTGAATTTAAATTATTGCATATTGATATCAAATTTTTTTGAAAGCACTTATGATATAAATCACAATATTGTTGTGATCGTGTAAGTCTTTTAGAGCAATTGCGACCATTGACGGAGGCCATGACGCTGGTTCATAGCAATAATAATTAAATACCCGACTATTCCATCATTCCCACAACCAAGCAAACAAATCTCTCACCGTCAGACGAAAATCTTGAGCAAATTCTGGTACTGGTAAATATGTTTCTAGTTCATCGAAAACAGATGTTGCTTGGTCTGGTAAATAAACAAATACCGATTGTTCCTCTGGGTCAATCAACCATCCCATCTGAGTTTCATATTTGAGACAGTGGAGAATATTTTTTGTGACTTTTGTCTGGCTTTGGTCAGGGGATAAAATTTCAATTGTCCAATCAGGGGCTACCATGAAAACATTAGCAACCCTACCGTTTTCCTGACGCTTAATTCTATCCCATGCAAATACTGAAATGTCAGGTACAATGGAGCGTCCACCAAAGGTACAGCGCAATTCGCAAAAAGCTCGTGCAATTCGCTGTTGTTTGAGTGTAGCATTGATTGCAGATGCTAGTTCTGTCTGAATAGCACTGTGTTCTCCTTGAGAGATGGGCTTTTGGATAATCCGTCCATCTATGTACTCGCTGGCTGGTTTGGTTTCTGGCAGCTGTAGAAACTCTCCCAGTGTCAGGACTTGCTTAGGTGTCTGTACCATTAGACCTTCCCTTCCAAGTAGCTATTCACACTCCTATTAACCCTTCATCTCCTGAAACCGCTGTTTTGCTGTTGCAAAGGCTTCTCTCATCACCGCCTGAATTTGCTGCGGATCTGGTTTCTTTCCCCCCATTAAATCACCGAAGTAAACACAAGCACCTTCTCCCAAAGCCCACGTATATGCAGCCGCCCAAGAAGCAGCAATTACACTGCCAAATCCCGGCAGGAATTTAATTAACTCCCGTGCTACCGCTTGCGCTAGGAAACCACCGGCGATCGCACTCACTACACCCCCAGCCTGGGAAGGTGTCAGGGTTTGCCCATATAATTTCCCCAGTAGTCCCACCATCGATACCTGCAATGCAGTTAGTACCGGCATAGTTGCAAAGGGTAAGGGTACCGCTGCCAGAGTAGCAGCCATAATCGAGAATGCTAGCATGTAGCGGCGTCCAGCATCTCGGTAAAGGTTGCCAAGTTGTTCCCCTGCTTCTTTATCTAGTAGTTGATAAATGGCACGTGCTTCGGCTTCTGGGAGCAAATCTGCTAGGGAATCTCTCAGTGCTTCTAAGCCGTAAAATACAGGATTGTAGCCGTCTTCTTCCAGGGTGAAGTCAATCATCACCGACTTGTCATACAGTCCAGCAAAGGCTTCCTGGATGGCGAGGAAGGGACGATTAACTTCCTCTTGGTCGGGTGGATAAGCGGGATGGTCTTCTATGCTGGGAGGATAAACCTCATGTAAGCATGTCACCGCTAATAGACAGGGAATATCAGCATATTGTTGTCGTAGCTCTTGAGCAACTTGGCGTAGTGTATCCACAGCAAAATCATTAATTTTCACCGTCAGAATCAGGATTCTCGCACCACGACTTTTTTGTTGCAAATCACCTACCAGTTCTTGAATTATTATTTCGGTATCCTGATTAACATCACCCAAGCCCACAGTATCAGTAAAAATCACCAATGGCAGGTCAGAGGAAGGATAGGCATAGCGTTGGGTGTGTTGGGTGTGGGGACGGAATCCCTGACCGACAATTTCCGCCGAAACACCCGTCATTCCCCGCACTATGGAGCTTTTCCCGGCTTGGGGTTTACCAATCAGCAGGGCTTCTGTAGTTGGTAGTTGCGATCGCACTGTCTCCAAAATCTCTGCTACTTGAGTTTCGCTGACATTGAACCACTTTAGAAGGGTCTGTGCTATTTGTTCTCCGGGTATAAGTTGCGTGATGTGTGATGTCGCGTCCTTCCAAACACCTACAAGCCGGTTGAGGGGAAAATTATTCGGTTTAGTGGACTGCTGAGAGTCAGCCAACGGCGAGTCAGCATCATGTTGCTCAGTCATAGGAAGCAAGATGACAGATAGATTGCAACTACATACTATCTATCATGGTGTTATATATGCATGTTACCAATGGCGGGAAGTTGGGTTTAAATATCCTTGACGTAGGAAATGTTTGTATGAACCTTGGTGAAACCAACTGATTCGTAAAGCCTTAACGCTCCGTTAGGATTATCCCCATCAACATCTAGACGGGCTGTATCCATCCCCGCCGCTTTAAGTCGATGTAATCCTTCTAGTAACATCGCTCGTCCCAGTCCCAGGCGACGGAACCCGCGTCGCGTACCCAAAATCCCTATCCCACCTACTTTACGTCCGCTACGCTCGTTGTAATCAGGGTCAATATAGCAATGGCACATAGCCGCAAATGTACCATCAGCAGTGGTAGCAACTAAATCCAATTCTGCTCTGTAGGTTGGTTCACTTAACCAGTGCTTGAGGTCTTCCACTGTTATCGGGTGATAGTTCCAGTGGTCAATGAAGGATTGATCGTATAATTCCACCCACCCTTGAGCATCCGCTTCAACGTTCATGCTACGGAGTTTTAAACCTACGGGGAACTGGGGTAGCGCTATAGGTTCGTGAAGCGATAGCTCCATCCTGAAAAAATAACGGTCAGATGTGAACCCTTGATTTTCGAGGATTGCAATGCGTTCAGTTAAGCGATCGCGCACACCGGAACGTAACTTCACAGGGAAACCCCGCTCCTCTCTAACTGAGCGCATCCGTTCCTCTGCCCAAGTAATAATCTCAGTTTCTACATTCCCACCACGAGCGTCAGGATGCACCTCAAACCACAGGAAACCGTCAATAGTCTCACTTGGTTCAGTAATCCACAAACTCCCAAAGCCAATCAACCTCCCATCCCCATCTTCCCACAGTCGCAGGTCACGGGCTTGATCAACAGAAGGCGTCTCAAATTCCGTTCGCAATTCGGTAACTGATGTACCTGCGTCTAATTTATCGAACCCATCGCAACTATTCACCAGGTCGGCGATGGGCTGTAAATCAGTCTCACCCTGGTAGGGACGCATGTGTATAGTTAGCATAAGATTTTCTTGTGAATAATACTATTATATTACAAGCGTAATATGCACATCACTTTACCCCATTGGGGTAAGTTAACTGGGGTGTGAGTATAGGGTTTAGGGTTTCCCGAATTACAAGGGACGGGCAAGATGCCCATCCCACAAGCAAATAAGAATTTTATACAGTGAGTACACTAGGACTCAAACCTAGGACCGAGTGATTAGCTGATCCTCTGAGATTTTAGATTTTGGATTTTGGATTGACTAAATCCTTTTTGTATAGGACTTACGCAAAAAATCTCGCTCCACTCTTATTTCTCTGTGTTCTCTGTGTTCTAGTAAGGTTGATTTTTCCGTTACTTGTGCGTAAGTCCTATTGTAGCCAAATTGACTTTTTTACCTTCATGTGAGAGGTAGTGTCCTGCTTTTAGAATTTTGAGAGTGTCTTGTGCGATCGCAATCCGCTTCATGTTGTCACCTCCTTTTTTGTATAGCATGGCTTAGGCAACTGCCAGAGTTAAAAGTAAATTTTTAGTTCTTAGTAAGCTCAGAGAGTGCTTATTAAAATAAGCGTTTTAACAGTTACTAGAAGCCTCAAATACCAATAATCGCTCTGTTGTAAGTAAGTTGACATTCGCCTTAACTCGCCACTAAAATAACGTACTAAGCGGAGGTAATTTCACAATTTGAAGCTAATACTGGTAGCTCCTAATGTACAACTGTTTGCAGCTTTTCAAGAGCATTTCAACTATTTACCCAACGTTGAAATAGTCAATAACTATTTCGAGTGGTTGTCGAAGTATGATTGTCTAGTTAGTCCTGCCAATTCATTTGGAATGATGGATGGTGGCATGGATGCAGCTATTATTCGGTTTTTTGGTCACTCCCTAATGACCAAAGTTCAACAGCACATCTTAGAGGAATTCCTGGGTGAACAGCCTGTTGGAACATCGTTCATCCTGGAAACAGGTCATCCAAAACATCCTTTTTTAGCTCACACACCCACTATGCGAGTGCCAATGTCTATTGCTGGTACGGACATTCCATATATAGCAATGTGGGCAATGCTTCTGGCTGTTCGACGGCACAATCAATATGCCAAACGAAAAATTGATAGCGTTGCTTGTCCTGGGTTAGGTACAGGAATAGGGCGAGTTCCTTACCATGAAGCTGCTAGACAAATGGCATTAGCCTATGACAACTTCCTGCATCCACCCAAGTTTCTCAATTGCATAGTTGCTGCAGAAAGACAACTGCAAATTTGGGAGGGAGGAAGTTAAAGCTTTGTGTAAGCAGCAATCACTACTTACTCTAAAACACCACACCTGCAATTTGGTCGCGGGGGTAGGAGTTGCACCTACCGATGTGAGGCTTATGAACCCTCCAAGCCGCTCTTGCTTCATCCCCGCGTCATCACCAAATACCCCTGGCAGAACTCGAATCTGCAACATCTTGTTTCTAAGACAAGCGCCTCTACCTGTTGGGCTACAGGGGTAAGATTTTCAAACTTTAACAACTAAATTGTGGCATATTGTTTTTTTGCCCAATAACCTCTAGGTGGTTTTTCAATTCCATATGCTTTACACCATTTTTCTATTGCTTTATCACTTACACCAAATTCTTTTGCTATGTGAATAGTGGGTTTTTCCCAGACTAGATTTTGTAATTTTTCTTTAGAAGGACGCTCAACTTTCCTTGCTTTGAAGTGAGGAACCTTCTTCCCAGGGTTTTGACTTGCAGAAAGACGCATTTTTTGTCGTTTGTATCTTTCTCTACTGCCCGTTGCAACACTTATCCTATCTGTATAGCCCTTTGAACCACAGTAATTATCAGTTTGACTATGACAATTAGGGCAAAGAAACCTGAGATTTTCAGGTCTGTTATCTTTCCAGTTCCCATTGATATGATCTACATGAAGAGTGATTTCATTGCCAAGCCAAGTATGTTGAATCAAACATTTATAATTTTCACATTTATACTCTCTTCCATATTCAATTAGCGCTCTTCTTAAAAGATAGGGAACTTCTCTTTTGCTGTTTTGTTTTAGCACCAATATCTCATGCCATTCTTTTTTCTTTGTACCTCCTCTATAATTAGTCCTTTGATTTGCTTCTCTTCCTACAAAATGGGATGTATCTATGCCAAGCTCTTTGATTTTGTTAGAAATATGGCGATGAGTTCCTCCAGCTTGGTTCTTTCCAAGTTTTCTCATAACTTCCAAAACAGATACAGATTCCTTAACTATTGGTTCGAGTAGTTCCTTGGTGTACTTCATTAGTATTTTGGCAAAACACATATTAAATATAATAAGTGTTAACGCCAAAAAAATAAAGTTTCCAAACAGGTGTAGAAAGACAAGTTGTCAATAAGCCAAGTACCCCTGACAGGACTTGAACCTGCAAAACACTCACTCTGAGTGAGCGATGTCTACCTATTGCATCACAGGGGCAAAATTGGGATGGCAGGATTTGAACCTGCGACTCCTTGTCCCCAAAACAAGGCTTCTAGTCCGCTGAATTACATCCCGTTAATGCTCCTGGTGAGATTTGAACTCACACATAGACTGTTTTTAAGACAGCCGCCTACTACCAGTTGGGCTACAGGAGCAAGCTAAAATTTGATGCTCCTGGCGAGATTTGAACTCGCACTGACCGAATCTTAAGCTCAGTGCCTACTTCCAGTTGGGCTACAGGAGCATACGTAAATTTATCAACTAACTGCCTTGCTAGGGTTTGAACCTAAATCTTTCGGGTCAAAGCCGAAGATGTTACCAATTACACCACAAGGCAATAAGTGGATGCCGGGGTTGGGGTCGAACCAACTTCTCCGTGATTCAGAGTCACAGCGACTTACCTTTCGTCCACCCGGCAATGTATAAATGGCTGCCCTGGTAGGTATCGAACCTACGACCCTCCCGTTAACAGCGGGACGCTCTACCACTGAGCTACAGGGCAACAAGTCCCCCAGGCCAGTATTGAACTGACGACCTCTTGATTTTCAGTCAAGCGCTCTACCAACTGAGCTACCGGGGGATAAAGAAGGAGAGATGGGTAATTACCCCGTGGACTGGTTTAATTCAACTTCTCGAATCAGCCACCCCACCATCTCTCCTATGTAAGCGATCGCGAAAGGATTTAAACCTTTATTCTTCAGTTTCGTAGACTGATGTGTTATTCAGTTACACCACGCGATCGTAGGATTTTGGATTTTGGATTTTAGATTTTGGATTGTATAAACCTTACATATCAGGTATTGGACGGAGAGGACAGTAGCTCCAACGGGATTTGAACCCGTGTAAACCGCTCGAAAGACGGTTGTCCTAGACCACTAGACGATGGAGCCACAACGCAGGGACTGAGATTTGAACTCAGAACAACGGTTTTGGAGACCGTGATGTTGCCGTTACACCATCCCCACATTTGGTAGCAGCGGCGAGACTTGAACTCGCATAAACCAGCTTATGAAACTGGGGCTTTGCTATTAAGCTACGCTGCAATATCACCAGAGGTCAGGACGGGAATTGAACCCGCGCTAATCAGTTTTGCAGACTAATGCCTTACCAACTTGGCTACCTGACCATTTGGAAGTCCCGACGGGATTTGCACCCGCAATCTCCAGCTTGAGAAACTGACGGCTTAAACTGTTCGCCTACCTCATATCTTGCACCACGGGAGGTAGAACCTCCCAGAACTCGTTCCCAGGTTCAACCTGGGAAGCAGATATAAAGGCTTCGCCTTTTGGTGCAAGATGTCAGCTACGGGACTATCACGGGAGTAACGGGACTTGAACCCGCAACCTTTCGCTCGACAGGCGATCGCTCTGACCATTTGAGCTATACCCCCTTGATAATCAGTACCTATTTTTTTAAGTTATTAGGCACTGATGTGTGGTGAATTTACTTTGCCCATTATTTCATTATTCAGTTTTCAAGGTTCAGAAAAAATTTCAGCAATACGCTTGTAACTTCTACAAAAACAACCGCCGCTCTAAGTAATAAACATCGTGAATATTACTTATGTATTCAGTTGTTTTTGCTTTGACCCGCAGGTCGGGTTTGATATCTAATTCAGACTTATTGAAATAATTCGTTTCTCTGGCTTTTCTTCCCCAGCGTGGGCGGTTTTCCTTTGTGGATTAACTCTATGTACAACATCTTTCTTTGGGAATAAAACTTTTGTTTTCTCTTTGCTTATTTATATACTACAAATATACTACAATTTTGTCAAGGGATTTAGGAGAAATTTTTGGAGATTTTTTAGGAGAAATTTTCTTATATATATAGATGAGAATTGATATGAGTTTTCCGACAATAAAATCCTAGGAGGATGCACAATGGTCCATCCCCAAAGGATTAATAGCTAATAGCAATTAGCGGGAGCGAAAATAGAGGTTATTCAATTACAATGGAGGCGCTTTTATGAGCCTCTAACCAGAGTTTTTCCAAGAAAAATTCCGTGCGATCGCTCATAACTACCACCAGTACACCCTCTTCACTTTCAGCACCAACGGACAGCCAAGAACCATGTAAGCTAACTTCTATATACTCGGCATCACCAGCAGAGACAGCGATAATTTCGCTACTGTCGTGCTTAGCTTCCGCATAAAGTTGTTCAATCCCTGGTAAATTAACAGGAAGCAAAAACGAAGCGGTGCTGGGTTGAACGCAAATTGGTTGTCCAACTCGCAGTGCTAGAATGACTCGCGTCTGCACCCAATCTTCTGGGGACTGAGATAAACGCTCCAAGTGAAAGCTAGTTTCGGTGTAAGTCAATTTCAGCATTACCTATGCTCTCCTGTTATTCCAGGCTTGCTTGCCCATCGCGCCAGAACATTTCCGCAAATGATATAGCTGGGTGGACTGGCGCCTTGGGCTTAGTACGAAGAGACATACCAGCCTCTTGGGGGGTGCGATCGCCTTTTTTGGAGTTACATCGACCGCAAGCTGTAACTACGTTATCCCACGTATGTGGACCGCCACGGGAACGGGGAAGCACATGATCCAGAGTCAAATACTTAGTGCTACCGCAGTACTGACAACTGTGGTGGTCGCGTCGCAGGACTTCCCGACGGTTGACTGGGGGAATCTTCCACATCCGCTCATAACCGGCGATTTTTAGGCGAATGTGCTTAGGTACTTCCACTACTAAACTCGGTGAATGTACTTGCCAACCGATTTCTGCGGATATATCCAAGGGTTCCGCTTTATTCGTCACCAACAGTACGATCGCCCGCTTAATATTCACGCGACACAGTGGTAAGTAATTTTGGGAAAAAACCACCACAGACTGTTCTAAAACTTGTATGGCACTTGTCACAATTTGACTCCTCATACAAAAACCCCCGCTTCTCCTGGTCTTGGGGAAGCGGGGGCTGTTAAATCGCTTTAAAGTTCTTTAGTCCCGTATTGGTATAGCATCCTGCTGATACCTCCCGCTTCCTGGATTTAGTTGTGTGGCTTGATTCAGCTCAGTATTTCTGGCATATCCCCAATCATGATTAATTTCTGTGAATTTTCCCTGTTTGCGGTCATAGCCGCTAATAAATGCGCCCATAAATAAAAACTCCACCGCCAATGCGCTGGATTCCCAAAGGTCATCGAGACAATTGGCAAAACGCATAACAGTAGAGATGGGCGATAAGGGTTTCACAGAAAATTTCACCTAAAAACCTCTGGGAGTGTGGAAGCCCTGTCTGTTCAGAGCAGGGAGGAAACATGACACGAGCAGTTTTAACTGCCGTCCCCCTTGCGGGGTTGGATAAGTAGAGGAGTAGTACTTATCCATTTCCCAATATGCCGGGAATCGCCTCGCTACTCCGGTAATGTTAGCTTCGACCCTTTGGGTTCGCCAGTTGCCAGGGAGCGGGAAACCCGCCTTCAGCACTGGACTCACAATGTTAGAGGTCGGTACTTTCTGAACGACACTGGCTTAACCCTTACACCTGTTTAATCATTCAGTTCTAGGGCAAGGGACTAGCTACGCATCCCTTGGTAGGTCTTTAACTCTTGCCTCTAACG
>JAYKJH010000057.1:0-22780 GCA_035285345.1 Nostocaceae cyanobacterium
AGGGTTTTTCTCAAGCTTTCCTGGTGCTTTTGGCGCAGTGGACCCACTCTGACCCCATCCCGAACTCAGTTGTGAAACGCTGCCGCGGCCACGATAGTTGGAGGGTAGCCTCCCGCCAAAATAGCTCGGTGCCAGGTTTATTTTTAACAACTAAGACGCTCTCCGATTAACGGAGAGCGTCTTAGTATTTTGAAGCAAAATGAAAATACAGAAATTTCAATAATTTCAATCTACCTATAGCAAGTCTAAATCATTTGTACAAAAGTACAGCTAGTTGGTAGTGATGCTAACCCCTCACAAGTTCCTCATATTTTTTATTTACATTCATTAGTGAATCAAGTTTTGAAAAGAAACCACAACTATCGTGAGTGAGACTGAGGGGGTAGATTTTTTACCATGCTATCTGCACAAACTACCCAATGTTCTGCTGTTTACGGTCCTGTAAAATCTTGGCGCTTTGGGCTTTCTCTTGGCATTGACCCCATTGGTGTAATATCTACCTGTTCCTTCAATTGCATCTACTGTCAATTAGGGGAAATTCAAAAATATACTACTCATCGGCAAATTTTTGTCCATACAGCCCAAATTCTTCAAGAATTACAAGCAATTAGATCATGGGATGGGGTAGATGTTGTGACACTCAGTGGTAGTGGTGAACCCACCCTAGCCTTGAATTTAGGAGATATCCTCGCTGTTGCCAAGCGAGTCACAGGACTACCAACGGTCGTCTTAACCAACAGCACTTTTTTAGGCGACTCAGCAGTACGCAGCGACCTGTCATGGGCAGATATGGTAGCTGTTAAATTGGATGTACTAACTTCCAAGCAACTGCATCAGGTTAACCGTCCAGTAGCAGGGATTGATTTACCAGCTATTTTGAATGGTATTGAGCAATTTCGCCAAGAGTATCGGGGTTTTTTGGCAATTCAAACGATGCTGTTGTCGCCCCCTTCTGCTAAGATGCAAGCTGACTACATCCAAATCTTACAACGCCTCAACCCAGATGAAATACAACTGAATATCCCTTCTCGCCCCAAAGCTATTAAACGTAATTTAGATACAAGGGGTAATGAATTTTCTCCCCACCCAGAAGTCAGCCAGGAAGACGAGAGCAATTTAGATAAAATTGGCAGAAAACTCACCTGTGTAAATACAGATATAGTACAAAGCTTTGCTACCAGAATTCAGGAAGCAACTAACATTCCGGTACGATATCCAATCTGAGTGGGAATAGGTAATAGGTAGGAAAAAACCATAACCTATGACCATTTACCTCATAATGGACTTTTTTTCAGGAGAAAAGCTATGGTAAAAAGCAAAACTCATCCTTACTTATCACTAATGGAAATTCCCCCTGGCTATTTGAATATTATGGGATACGTGGATGAGTCGGAGGTCAATGGTCCGGGTTGTCGCGCTGTAATTTGGGTGCAAGGTTGTATGCGGGAGTGTCCTGGTTGCTTTAATCCTGAATCTTGGTCGTTTGAGATTAATCAATTAATATCTGTAGATAGCCTCGCTCACAAAATTCTCAGCAATCACCGCAATACGGGTATCACATTTTCTGGGGGTGAACCTTTTTGGCAAGCACCTGCACTGGCTACATTAGCACGCACAGTAAAAGCAGCTGGTTTAAATGTAATTTCTTTTACTGGATTCACTTTGGAGCAACTACAGTCAGAATATGCCCCTGCTGGCGCACAAGACTTGTTAGCAGAACTAGATATCCTAATTGACGGACTCTACCTCCAGTCTCTAGCCATTAATTCTCCTAACTCCCCCGTCTCTTCCAGTAACCAGCGAGTTCACGTGTTTAACCCGGCTTTTCAAGATAAAATTACCTGGGCAAGCGACCAAATAGAAGTGCATATCCTCAAGGATGGTAGACGGATTGTGACGGGGTATCGCAGTTGGTTGGATGAGGATAAATCAATAAATGCTGATGAGTGATTTTTTTTAGAGACCTTATGGTGGAAGGTCTCTAAATCATTATTTTCCCCATTCATCTTTGAGAACGGTAGGCAATTCGCAAGCTTTGTGCCAAAATTACCAAAGATGCGATCGCCATCAACGTCCCCCAGAACCAAAAAGGTAAAAATAATTGCTGCTCGATTTGACCAGTATCAGACAACAAACCAGGTCCAGCGCTGGGTGTAAATAGATAGTCAACTTGGTGGTAGGTACTTACGCAAGCTTGGACGCCGAGAAATTGAATTGTAAACCCCTGCATCCAACGAGGTGTTTTCAGAGCAACACCGAGGATAAGTAACCCCAAAAGTGGAATTGCTGCTAATCCAAAGGTCGAACGTACCCAAATAACTGTAGAAATAATTAATAAACTTCCTAAAGCCAACAAACTCCAGTGTGCCGTTTTAAAGCGTCGGGAAGCTAAAATCAATCCAGCACCTGCTAATGGCGGTCCCATCGGTCCGGCTGCAGCGACTACAGCCCTTCCAATGGGACCTAAAAACAAGGAACCAGTATGAAAAGCTACACCAGAACCATTGGGGAAAATCATTAATTTTTCAAACCAGCCACCTAGGAGTAGCGCTGCTAAACCATGCCCCATTTCATGAAACCAAGTTGCTAGGATGGTAAATGGGTATAAAATGTAATCTCCTCCTGGTACTTGCCACAGCACAATCGTGGCGATCGCGGCGGTAGTTAACCAAGCTAGCCCCATGCGGTCAACAGCAGCAGGGGCTTGTGTTTGCCAGGAGGGTTGAACATCATCAGGGCGAAGGCTCATGGTTAATGTTATTAAACTAAGGTGGAAATAGGGATTATTGATGTCAACAGTCCCTGTTGAAAGAATTCCGCACACCTCAATGATCTACTGCTGACACTGGTACTTTTGAAAATGTATCTTTCCAGTCAAGGAGGTTGGGTCTAAACGTGTAAAAATACGGATGGACTCCGGAAAAATCGCCCCATGAACAACCCGAATTTTGGTATATTATTTAACATATGGGGCGATTTTTACGCCAAGTTTTCGGTGTTAAACCCACTAACTTGTTTAGAGGCGCTGCAATTTTTCCGGTTTTTAATGAAACGGACGCCAATTTGCACTTTTTACAGGACTAAGCTGCAGGTATGTAATTGTATACACCAGCTATGCGTTACCGAAGCGGCTTGCAGAACAAGGTAAGGGACAGTAGTTAGTCCCCTGTTGAGGGCGGTTAGTCAAGCTAACCGCATTTCACCTATATCACCACGCCTCACTTTGGAAGGTATCAACCAATCATCTGGTTCGGTAGTATAGTCTACTTCTATATCTGTAACTTTGGGAGCAGCATAGGTTTCATTTGTTTGCTGTGGTGCTACAGAGGTTGGGGAGCGCTTTTGTGATGTAGTTGTGCTTGCTTGTTTGAGAGTAGTTGCACCAAGGCGGATTTGGATTTGCGGACCGGAACGAGCCAAGCGAATGATCACCCCATCAACTACTGGTACTTGGGTAATGCGTTCTCCATCCAAATAAGTTCCATTTGCACCTAAGTTGACAATTTCCCAACCATAATCTAGACGCCGCAACTCGACATGACGACGAGAAACCACGGCGCTGTATAAAACGACATGATTATCTGTCGCCCGTCCGATACGGATGATCGGTTCATCCCCAAAAGTCCAATGTTGAGCCGGGGTAGGTTGAAGCGGATGCAACAGGATTAGTGTAATCACGCAAGGCAAATGTCGAGTTTAATTGTTAACCGGCTTACGAAAATTGAAATAGGAAGGTAACTAAGTCTCCTTTGCCAAGGGATATGCGATCGCCTGGACGTAGGCGATGTCTATTCCCTGGTAGAAGAGGCAAGTTGTTAATGTAAGTTCCGTTAGAACTTCCCACATCTTCAATGTAATACGCATCTCCCTCAGCGCGAATATCCGCATGAATCCGCGAGACAATCTCACTGGAAGGAAACCCTGACACATCAACATCCGGGGGAATACGGTCATTAGGTTTACCAATATGAATTACAGACAGACTCGGCGATAATTCTATAGTGCGGTCAGTTTGCACGTGAATCAGTCGCGCCGTTTGCTGTTGCAATTGGGTTTTAGAAGTCGGTGCTGCTGGGGGAGGGCTAACTGGTTTGGTAGCGATGGTTGGCGGTGGAGTAGTGCTTGCTGGAGGACTACTAGCCCCAGATGTACCAGATGCAACTGCTGTCGGTGGTACAGGTGCGGGTTGAGGTTGATTAAAATTCCCACTAACCGAGTTAGAATTACTCATCCCCACTGGTTCCGGTTGTACTAAGGGATCGGGAGTAACTAAATCCGGCATGGGTAAGGGAATATCCGGTGCGACAGTGGCTGATGCAGTAGTTTCAGCCGGAGTACGCAGATTATAACCACATTGACCGCAGAATGTGGCATCTGCTTGCACGGTAGCACTACAGTTGGGACAGGAAATAGTGGCGGGTAAGGGAGTGTAGCAAGCCTCACACTGAACAGCGCCATCTGGGTTAGGGTGATTGCAGTTTGGGCAGACGATCATGAATTTAAGCCTTTTTGCAACATCATCACATTCAAAGTTTAAATTTTAATCTTGAAGCAATTATTATCAGCTACACTCTTAGGTCAAACCCCGCAGCAGCATCTAAAAGCCACCACAGTTCGCCCTGCGGTTTAATTAACCGCGATGGGTAAGCTGAAGGATCGCCATCTGGTGCGAAGACTTGCGCTAAGGCTGGTCTTTTGTTAGCACCGGCAACGACAAATATCACACAACGAGAAGCGTTGATTGCACCTGCCGTGAAAGTTAGCCGAGGTTGACCGTCTTTATTACCTACGGTAATCAGACGATTTTGCACCTTTAATGCTTCCGTATGGGGAAACAAAGAGGCTGTATGTCCATCATCACCCATTCCTAGCAAATTCACATCTAGTACAGGAAAATCTCCTGCCTGAATCTGAAAAAATTCTTGTAAATGTTGTTCGTATGCTGCCGCTGCTGCTGCTGGATCTGCTTGGTCTGTCGGCATGGGATGAATATTCCCTTGCGGGATAGCCACCCGGTCTAGCCAAGCCAGACGAGCCATCCGTTGATTGCTATCTGGATGATCTGGCGGTACATAACGTTCGTCACCCCAAAATACATGAATTTTATCCCACGGCAAATCCTGCATGGCGATCGCTTCGTACAACGGTTTGGGAGTGTTGCCACCTGATAGGGCAATGGTAAATTTCCCCCGTTGACTAATAGCAGTTTCCATGCTGTCCATTATCAGTTCTAGGGCACGATTGACGAGTGCTGAACTATCTGGTACTACTTCTACTTTTCTATTCATCACTGCATCACTAAATAAGCGACTTCCTGCACTACGATACCTAAAATCTGACAGACTGGTATGGTATTTTTTTCAACTTTAAATCTTATTAAATTTTTTAATTTAGTTATAAGATGACTATACATTTTGAGAAATTTATAAAATTTAAACTATTTATAATTTTAGGGTAGGCATCTTGTCTACCCTAAAACTTCATCTAGCAGTGAATTGTTACTGCACAAAGGAATAGTTTTGAATTTGGGATTTTGAATTGGCAATTGCCTAGTAGCCCTGATACAGTTGGTTCCAATTAGGAATTGCTTCCCGCTGAGCAGTTAACAACTGCTGAATCCCCTTTTCAGCAAAATCTAGCAATTGATTCATCTCAGAGCGAGTAAAGATACCTTCTTCCGCCGTTCCCTGAACTTCAATGATGCCCAAATGTTGATTCATCACCACATTGAAATCAACAGTAGCTGTAACATCTTCAATGTAGTTCAGATCCAAAAACGGCTCTCCCTCTAATAATCCGACAGAAACAGCAGCTACTTGTTCGCGGATAGGCGATCGCACCAATAATCCCTGCTGCAATAAATTATCAATCGCATCCGCTAAGGCAACAAACCCACCCGTAATAGCGGTTGTTCTTGTCCCAGCATCTGCTTGCAAGACATCCGCATCTACTGTTAAAGTCCTTTCTCCCAGCACCTCCAAATCCAGTGCTGCTCGTAAGCTGCGTCCAATCAATCGCTGAATTTCTTGGGTACGTCCTGATAATTTCAATAGTTCTCTTTCCTGGCGTTGGGGGGTAGATCCTGGCAACATTCGATACTCAGCAGTCAGCCATCCTTTGCCAGTTCCTGCTAAAAATTTGGGTACTCCCTCAGTAATGGAGACAGTACAGAGTACCTGAGTATCACCACACTTTGTTAACACAGAACCAGCCGCAAAGCGGGTGAAGCCGGATTGAAAGGTGATGGGACGGGGTTGATAAGGTTGCCGACCATCTGGACGCTGCCAAGACATTGTTTTAGCCTCTAAATAGTTATTTAACATACAGATTAAAATTACAGATGTCAGCCACCTTAAGACTTAAGCTTTTCTAAAATCTCTTGCTGCACCTGTTGCTCTGAAGGTTCTGCATTAATAGTCAACAAGCGCTCGCGATAGCCGTAGTATTCCAGTATCGGAACAGTACGCTTGTGAAATAAATCAATCCGCCGCTGAACTATTTGTGGTGCGTCATCAGGAAGCGATAGCTTCGCTGCTGCGCGGAGCGCAGATCGCGCAACGGAACGACTCATCATCACTGCTTCGGAAACTTGTAAATAAATAGCCCAGTCTAACTGTGGCTGTAACTCATCTAACAAAAAATCTAATTCTTCCGCTTGAAAAGCCGTCCGGGGATACCCCTCTAGCAACCAACCACCCACCACATCTGGTTGCAACAGTCGCTCTTTGATAAATTCAATCATCATCTCATCTGGGACTAGCTCACCTTTTGCTACGTAGGGTTGCGCTTGTTTACCCAACTCAGTTTGAGCAGCAATAGCTTGCCGTAAAATCTCCCCTGTAGAACTCCGTGGAATATCAAGGTGGCTGCAAAGCCTTTGTGCTTGGGTGCTTTTACCTGACCCTGAGCCTCCCAGAATGACCAGTCTCATAGCTTTAAATCTATTGTGGCCAAACTTTTAATATCTTAAGCTTTATTGTTAATCATGTTACAGGGATTTAGGCATTAGTCGTTAGTCATTAGTCATTAGTCATTAGTCATTAATTCCGCCTTTTCCCCCTGTCCTCACCATTCAGAACTGATATATTAGGACACGGGGACGCTGGGACGCGGAAGAGGGAAAGTATCAAGTCTCTACAAGCCTAGCAACAGATGTAGGCTGAAGGAGGAATTTAGCAGCCATTTGGGCTGTAGCTTCCGACAGAGGAATCTGCTTTAAGGTTACTAACCCTTCGATGATAAAGGAATCTCTAACCAGAGCTTTTTCTCCAGTATTAAAGGTAGTTTCATAGAAAATTTCCTGAATACCCGCTGAAATAATTAACTTCAAGCAAGACAAACAAGGTTCTAGAGTGACATAAATACTAGCACCGGCAGTGGGAATACCATGCTTGGCTGCTTGAGCGATCGCATTTGCTTCTGCATGTACAGCCCGTGATGGCATAGTTTTACTAGCATCACAGCTACTCAACTCAGGATAGCAGTATCCTTGCGCCGTACAATGAGCCGAACCGGATGGTGAACCATTGTAACCTGTTGCTACGACCTGCTTATTTTTGACAATCACAGCACCCACGGGAAAAGCAAGACAAGTGGAGCGAGTAGCTGCTAGTTTAGCCAACATCATAAAATATTCATCCCATGTGGGTCTGTGGTAGTTTGTGTACACTTGTGAGATATCCTGCATGATAATTAATTCCAAATAGGTTAAATCTTAAGATAAATAGCTACAAAAATTCACCCAAAATTTTAAAATCTTGGGTTGAAGTCAAAGAGAGTTATGAGCTACAGAATCGTGTTAGCTGCTGTTGCTTCCACTCTTCCAACAGATTTTTGAGTTGACTTAAGGCGTCTTGATAGTTTTGAAACTGAATTTCAGCAATTACAGTAGGAATACCGCGAGGGAATCTTGATATCCGCTTACTTTGTTCGTATAGCAGAACTATAGGAATGTTATTTGTTTCTGCGTAAGCTAACTCCATTCCAACACCAAAGGAGAGTGCCCCAAGATAAGCAATAACTAAATTTGATATGCTGACCTGATACTTATCTTTATCGAAAACTTCGCGAGGACTAATATCAGGATTATTCACTGGATCGGTATGTAGGTGCGGAACATAAGCTTGAAGACCTATTTCTTCACATAGCAAACCAATTTTTTCATACAGTGCCTTGCATTCTGCGGGATTTTCTACATCAGTCAACGCACCGGACACATATACTTTGTACATTTTGTTAACAATCACTTAACACTAAAGTTATCATTTTACTTGCTGACGGCTAAGCAAATATTTCATATTCATGAAAAAACATTAATTTAACAACCAAATATACTTGGAACGACACATCATATTTTCTATCTAGGTGAATTTGGACTTACTGTTTGACGTAGTTGTGTTTGTGGAGTGGTAGTCGTTGTTGAATTGGAAGAGGGTGGAGACGGAGGCTTGAGATACGTCATTGCGGCAAAAATTGCGGAGATTATTGCACCTATCGCAGCCACAGATGTCCCCCGTGTCTGTGTATCTGAACCGAGAAGACCTAGCAATGTATCGAAAAACCCTCTTCTCAGTTTTTTATACTCGTTGGAATCTAGCATTAGTTTTTTGAGCAGTTCTGTATCACCTGTCATCCAACTATGTTCTTTTTGATTAAAATAATCATGGATTTCGTCTCTATTAGGTAGACCGCTAAGAACATCAAGTCTTGCTGCTTTATCTGTATTGCGATTAATAGAAGTTTTTGAACTTAATTTATCAAGAGCTAAATAGGCAATTGGTTGATTAACATCTCTGACATTAATTTTGAGAGAATTATCTGATAAATTATGAATAGCTACACAAAGAACACCTGACCAGCAAGGATTTACTCTGGTTCCAATGTGTCCTGTACCTTTTGAAACTAGTCCAACCGTCGAAGAAATTGGTCCACGAAAGTAATCGCTGAGATAGACAGATTCATCAGTCCAGACTAAAGTGGTATCTCTTGGCGGTATTTCAAAAAATTTCTGTTCTTCACCTGAATTGCCTTTCTTTGGCTCAGTTTGAATAGTTAAACGTTGCTTCAGCCCAATAGTGTAAGCATACTCGCTAGCTGTTAGACGTAAATCACAAGCGTTGATACTACCTGCTTTCAAAGGATGAAAAAGAACCCCTTTACCAAGTTCTCTAATAATATCTCTATCACTCAGAACTGACATAAATCACCCCTTGTGGTTTAAAAATACATTTTCAAAATAAGCGTCAAATATATTTACGCAATCTCATGTAGATATACTGTACAAATCTATATGGCAAATCTCCATTGAGTGCTATCGCTGCACTTCAGTAGATAAGAGTAAGTATGTACACATAAGCTAGCACCAGAAAAATAAAGTTAACAAAATATATTTATGAACTTTGTGTAAATGATAATTCTTCTGCTATATACGGAGATTCTCCCAATCCATCAGGACAAAATTACACCTACTTACAAGTATAAAAAACTCCAGTCTCATTGACTGAAGCTTTTGAACTGATGTTCCCAGCAAGATTCTAAGGCTTTATCAAGACTTGTAGATGCTAAGCAATCACATATCCTGTATATAATTATTGCTATTTTTGATACAGTCAAACGCCTTTTGCAATTCGATTCCTAAATAACCAGTATGTTCGGGTTGGATAGCTGGACAATCAGCACAAATTTCTCTCAGTAGTTTCAGAGGATTTTTACCGCGAAAACACTGAAGTGCTTCACCGCTACCTGATGTTGTATGAGTAACAACTATTTCTTTTCCATCCACCTCAATCAGAAAATTACCCGCCGGGTCGTCATAGTTGCGCTGGTTAGAAATTGCAGCGTATTGATTGGCGATTAGTCTATCGGCGTTGTCCCAAGTATCATCATATATATGAGCCGACTGACTGATGGTCATCAGTGGACCCATTCTTAATTCATAGTTAGAACGCTTGCTGATTTCCGAACGAATATGTCGCTGTAATGCTCTTAATCCCATCGCATTCGCAGCCCATGCAGAAAACATATCATTACTGCGGAGAGTGGCAGTTAGTGATAATTCATTATCCACAACTCGCAGCCAAATGTGATTTAAGCAAGGGCTACCACCTTTATCGTGGTCTTTCACATCCCACAGGTTCATGACTGCACTAGCAGCGTCAATTTCCCCAATTAATTTCTGAATTACTTGCTCAATTTGGTCACGTCCAAACCAGGAACGCAATCGCTGACCATATGTATATTTCACCCCTTCTCGGTATGGTGAATCGTCTAAAATTTGGGAAATATATTCATCCAAGAAAGAGCGGTCAATGGGCAAATAATTCGGTTCAGGAAAATAGAAATTCTCTGGCTCATCAGTCACCACTGCCATCAAATCAATCAATTCTTGCCACTGTCCATCATAACCAGTGGGGCGAATAGTTCCCGTTGTCTTAATGCGATGAATAATCTTTACCCAAGTTTCGGCGATTGTTTTCCCTTCAATCCGATGTCCATATCGCGTTCCTGGTAGTACAGTCGGGACAACCGTGGACAGGGGAAACTCTAACGACTCGCCCCAAGGTTCAATTATCTGACGTTTACTTAGCTGAACCGCTATATCCACCGCATCAGCTATTTTAGTAGCTTCGTGCCACTCTACAGACTCTCGTAGCCTCAAGAGCGCATTCTGAGTAATTTCAATATCAATATACCCAGGCACTTCAGACCGAATGACCCAGCAACGACGCCCTGTGTCACTCACCCCTTCAGTGAAGCCATGACGGAAGAAGTCCAGCAAGCATTCAGATCCACCGGCGTTCTTGTCTTCCTTTGTGGCGTTAAGGATAACCAAGAAGCGGACGTGGGGGTTAGCCAGTAAATTGCGAATTAGTAGGCTGATACCCCTTGTGGGCGAGTACAGTTGCCCAATTACAGCATACTCGTGAGGCTGCAACTGTTTTTGCACTGTGGACTTTACCGTCCATCCCGTGATTACTGCTGTCTGCCCACTACCATATATCAGTTGATTAGGCTTGTGCAGTGGCTTGTATTGGAATTGGGCTACTTGACCCGTTGCTGTCATGGTTGGCTAAGGCGCTTGAGTCAAAAAAAACGAACTTGCATAACATAACATCACAAAGACCTAGTTGCAGAACTTTTATAGAAAGTTTTCCCAAATCAGAGGTGACTCCGGTGCGGTTGAGGCGACAGCTGTTGGTGGGACTTAAATTAATATTCTTTACATTTCTTAAAATATTAAGTTATAATTCTTAACATAGTAAAGCTTAATAAGGAAACTCCAATGCGTACAAGCGCTGCAATTGTGGACGACCAAGGCAAATTAAACAACTTTGCATTAGAACCAAAAGTATATGTAGACGAACAAGGCGATCGCACCGGCTTCACTCCCTACGCTGAATTACTCAACGGTCGGTTAGCGATGATTGGTTTTGTATCACTGATAGCGCTAGAAGTGTTCACAGGACATGGTGTGTTTGGCGCTTTAGCAAGTCTGAAGTAAGTAATTGATTTACGTTGAAAAATTTAATTATTGACAAATGTAGAGACGCGAAATTGCGCGTCTCTACTTATGTAATGATTAGAACCACAGATAATACATCTGTGTTCATCTGTGTTCACTCCCCTCTTTCCCGCCGTCTACGGGGGGAAGATAATAATCAATAGCTGTTTTAATTGGTGGTTATGGTTTTAACTGCTTCAACCATGTTGGCGCTTGGTACAGATGCGCCTGATTTTCATCTACCAGATGTAGTAACTGGTGAAACAATTTCCCTGGCTACCTTTGCTGACAAAAAAGCATTGCTGGTGATGTTTATTTGTCGTCATTGCCCATTTGTCAAGCATATTAAAGCAGAATTAGCACAATTGGGTACAGATTACACCAATAGTAATTTGGGAATTGTGGCTATTAGTGCTAACGATGTCAGTAACTACCGCGATGATTCACCAGAATCACTAAAGGAAATGGCGACAGAACTTGGGTTGATCTATTCTGTTTGTTATGACGAAACTCAAGAAACTGCAAAAGTTTACACTGCCGCTTGTACTCCAGATTTCTTTGTTTTTGATGGAGATAGAAAGCTAGTTTATCGGGGACAATTGGATGATAGCCGTCCTAGTAATGGCTTACCTGTAACGGGTGGAGATTTACGGGCTGCTATTGATGCAGTTTTGGCGGATAAGGCTGTGAGCGCAGAACAAAAACCAAGTATTGGTTGCAATATTAAGTGGAAACCGGGGAATGCGCCGAGTTATTTTGGTTGAGTTATTAGTCATTAGTGATTAGTCATTAGTCAAAAAACTTAGGACTGCTGGACTGGTGGACTAATCTTCTGGTAATTCGCCAAAGCGTTCTTGGTAGCGAGCTAATAAAGCCTGCATTTCTGCAGCTTGTGCTTGAGCTTGTTGTGCGGCTTCTTCTGGAGTCGCTATCAACTCTCCTGATGGTGTAAAAAAGCGCAGCTTGGTATCATGAACGCCTAAATATAATTCTAGCTGCTGACTCCACAACCAGCCTTGAGAATTAGGTTCAAGGTCTTGATAACGACCCCCTATTAATTGGAAACCCTGAAATTCAAAAGTGGCAGGCTCGAACCAGAAATACTCTGTTGTCCGGAAAATATCTTGATAAATTTGTTTCTTCAAACCTCGGTCAGTGTCAGCAGTTTTGGGTGAAAGAATTTCGACAATAACATTGGGATATTTACCGTCTTCTTCCCAAACTACCCAACTTTTACGGGGTTTGCGTTCCGTTCCTAAAACTACAAAGAAATCGGGACCACGAAATTGTTCAGACTTGCGTTGACGGGGACTGTAATAAATTGTGAGATTTCCAGATGCATAGAAATCATTGCGGTTTTGCCACACCCATTCTAGACATTGAATGAGTAGGGTCATTTGCATCCGGTGGAAATCTGTTTCCAAAGGCGGCTCGTCACTATATAAGTCACCTGGGGGAAATATAACATCTTCCGGATATTCGGCAAAAGACATAGTGGTTACGGAAAGATATATACATAAAAATAGTATATTGTCAATACTTAAACGTAAATAGTCATTAGTCACTAAAACTCAGGACTCAGGAGGAAGTACTTCCTACAACCAGCCACGCAAACGATAGACCAAAATCCCGACATATTCCTTCAACGCCAGTGTAAAATCCTGTAACCTGTCAGCATCGGGTAAGACATTCAATAGGATACCTTGTGGAGTATTTTGCAATTCTTGTAGTTCACCGACACTTACCAAAAAGTCCGTCGGTGCAGGAATGGCATCAATTCCTTGACGCTGGAAAATTTTCAGGGAACGAGGCATGTGCATTGCTGATGTTACCAACAACACCCGCCGAATCCCACGGGACTCCAAGATTTTGCGGACATTTACTGCATTTTCATAGGTGTTGAGGGCGTCTGTTTCTTGAATAATTGCCTGTGGGGGGATACCTATACTGGTGAGAATTGCTGCCATATCCGCCGCTTCCGACGGACCGCTACCACGCCAAGCAATCCGTCCCCCACTGAGAATAATTAATGGTGCTTTTTTTTGGTTGTATAGTTGGGCACTATAGAGGACGCGATCGCCCTGTTCGCTCAAGTCAACGGTGGGACGTGGGGGAAAAGCGGACTTAGTAGCACCACCCAAAACCACGATAGCTTCTGCTGAAGGTAGTTGTTGGGGAGGTATATTTTGCCATTCTAGGGAACGGACTAACTGACGGGAAGCAGTGCCATTACCACCAATGAGTAACACTAGCAAAGCCAGAGCGATCGCTCCCCCAGAGATGCGCGGTCGTTTCCACAATGTAAACAACGCCACTACCATTAGCACACAAGCTAACCCTAGGGGGTAGAAAAACAGGGGTAGTAACTTTGAGAGATAAAGAAACATAATTTTTAGGGAATAGGTAATGGGTAATCGGTAATCAGGCAATTGAGAAACTAATTACTCAATTGCCAATGCCCAATCCCCCATTCCCAATGACCATTTCAAGACCTTTTCCAGAATTGCCATGAAGGACTAGTGCGCCGGTAACGACGTGTTATGGCGCCACCTCTACCCTTTGACAGTTTGGTAAGTGTAGCCTTAGAGAGTTCCGAGTCGGTTTTTTCGAGTTCCTCAACTTGCTGCTGAGTTTTTGCTTCCTCAGAGGCGTTCCACCAAGCATATATCCACCCCCCTGCTAAACCGCCTAAGCCGCCTAGCAAGATACTCATGTATGGGCTATAACCCAACAGGAAGTAAAAGGCGAGGATAAAAAATAACCAAAATTTTAGCCCCGCTGAAACGCCCTCATATAAGCCGATAACTTGGTTGCTGCTTTTTTTCTTTGCCATGAAACAAGGCTATTGCTATTGGCGAATTACTTCCTTTAATTGTGCCTCCAGAGGTTGCGTTGTGTCTAAAGTTTTAACTAATGGTTTTTCTTCTTCACTAAAAGCTTCCGCTGCGGCTAGTTGGGACTCTAATAAATCAGCTGTCGCATCGGCAATGTCTCCGGTGCGTGATGAGAGGCGATCGCGTAATACTTCCACAGGTGCAGTACAGTTGACAATTGTCAGGGGAATTTGACGCGCTTGTGCTTGGTTGATAGCATCCATTCGCAATGCTGTACGGTCATATTTGGCATCCAAAATCACTGTAAACCCTTGACTTGCGAGCATTAAACCCAATTCCAGCAGCCGTGCATAGGTTTTTGTTGTCATTTCCGGGGTGTACAAATCATCCCCACCGCGTTCCTTGAGGGGAACCCCACCCAGATGCTTCCGCACCGCATCGGAGCGAATCAGAATCGCACCCACCTGCCGCGCTAACTGCTTAGCTGTGGTACTCTTACCAGAACCAGACAATCCTGACATTAAGAACAGTTGCCCTTGACGCGGCTTAGTATACTCCCAAGCCTGGGTATAATAAGCAGCAGCAGTTTTTGCGGCTTCTTCCTTCACCGCTGCTGGGATGCTGGGGTCTCCCAACAAAAATGAAGTCACCTTGGCGCGCACGTAAGCTTGACGGCTGAGATATACTGGTAGCACCTGCAAGCCTTCCCAGTCACCAGTCTGCTCAACATAGGTGTTTAGAAAAACATTACCTAAATCTTTCCGCTGCCGTGCTTCCAAGTCCATCACTGTAAATGCTACTTCATACATCACATCTACAAAGCGGAACGGCTCGTTAAACTCGATACAGTCGAACAGCAAAAGTCTGCCATCATTGGACAGACAAATATTTCGCAGATGCAAGTCCCCGTGACATTCGCGAATGAAATTATTTTCTACCCTGCTGTTAAATATTTCACCACGCTCGGCAAAAAATCCATCGGTATAGGCTTTAGTTTCGTCAAACTGTGCCTGGGTTTGAGGTCCGCCGATATAGCTCCGTGTTTGCTCGTAGTTTTCATCAATGGAGGCCCGGACTTGCGGTACTTCTCCAAAGGTACTGATGTAATCATTAGTCGCTGCATTTGCATGGTACTGAGCCAGCACCTTCCCCAAATCTTCCATGTGGGACTCATTTACTTTCCCCTGCTCAAATAGCGTACTTAAGAGCATTTCCTGGGGAAACTGACGCATTTTTAACACATATTCTACTGCTTCCCCCTTACCAGCTAGATAGTACTTTTCTCCATCTTGAGTAATAGGTAATACTTCCAAATACAACTCTGCCGCACCCCGCTGATTCAAGCGCAACTCTTCCTGGGAGAAATGATGTCGCTTATCGAGGGTGGAAAAATCGAGAAAGCCAAAGTTCACTGGCTTTTTCACCTTATAAGCATAATCCCCCGTCAGTAGGACATAGGAGATATGTGTTTGAATCAATTCTATTGGTTCTTGGACTGGGTGGGGATAGAACCCAGGCTGCAACATCTGTTCGATTAAAGCGGGGATAGAAACGTCTGCCATATTTTGCCTCTGAGTTTTCTTTGAGTCCTGCGGTTCTAATATATACAAAAAAACCAGGGACAAGCATCCCTGGCTGTATTAGCAATTATCACTATCTGGCGGTAGCATTAAGAACTTAATTTCTACCTGCATTAGCCTTTAGCAGCACAAAAGCTGACATGATAAACGAAGCCTTTTGCTGGATGGGTTTGCACTTCCTTAATCACGGTGGTACCGTTCCAAGGCATATCGGTAACATTTAAAGAAAACTGGGTCTTGTCAACCTTAGCGCTTTTAAGCAACCGCTCAATGGTTTTCGCATCCACTACTAAGGAAACAGACTCGGTGCCATTGTAACCATACAAATTGGCAGGAATTAAGCCAGAACGGCGCAAAGCATTGGGTTTGCTACCTTCTGGACGCTTTTGACATTCGACTGTGATTTCCATACAAGTTGCTAGTTGTGTAATCGGTTAGGGTGTTGAAGTCCAAAGACTGCATAGGAATTAATTGGTTAAACCCGCTGCTGCAGATGAAGCCGGTGTACCGTCAGCAGACAATAGAGCGCGCTTTGGTCCGTGGATCGGGTCTTCGACGATGATGGTTTGGTCGCGGCTGGCTCCTAAAGAAACGATGGCGATCGGAACTTCCATCAATTCGGCTAAGAACTTGAGATAGTCTAGTGCTTCGTTGGGTAAGTCTTCCAAGGAGCGACAGTTAGCCGTTGACTGTTGCCATCCCCGTAAAGTTTTGTAAATGGGGTGACAGCGGGAAAAACGCCGGGAACTGGTGGGAAAATCGTGACATCTTTCCCCGTCAATTTCGTAAGCGACACAAACCTTAATTTCCTCTAATTCATCGAGAACATCAAGTTTGGTAATCGCCAGACAGTCCAAGCCATTGATCCGCACAGCATAACGACCGATAACTGCATCAAACCAGCCGCAACGCCGTTTGCGTCCGGTAGTTGTGCCAAATTCCGCACCGCGCTGACACAACAGTTCTCCCACATCCCCATGTAATTCCGTGGGGAATGGACCTTCACCTACACGGGTAGTGTAGGCTTTGGCGACGCCAATCACCCGGTCTATCATTGTCGGACCTACTCCCGTACCCACGCAAGCACCTCCAGCCACAGGGTTGGAGGAGGTAACGTAGGGATAGGTACCGTGATCCAAGTCTAGGAGCGTGCCTTGTGCCCCTTCAAACAGGATATTACGCCGCTGTCCAATTGCCTCGGAGATTTTTAGGGAAGTATCGACTACATGGGGACGCAGACGCTCAGCAAACTTCAGATACTGGTCAATTACCTCTTGGGGGTCAAGCGGTGGTAAATTATACAGCTTTTCGAGAATGACATTTTTATACTGAATCGTCCACTGCAGTTGGTCGCGCAGTCCATCGGAGTCCATCAAGTCCAGCATCCGAATTCCCGTCCGCTCGGATTTATCGGCGTAGGTTGGACCGATACCTCGACCAGTCGTGCCAATTTTATAGTTCCCACGCTTCTCTTCCGATGCCTTGTCAATCAACCTGTGATAGGGCATGGTTACATGGGCTGTCTCAGAAATCAGCAAATTGCGGGTGGAGATATTAAATTTTTCTAACTGGTCAAGTTCTTTAATTAATACCTCTGGATCGATGACCGTTCCGCAGCCAATAATACACTCGGTATCTGGATACAAAATTCCCGACGGAATCAAGTGCAGTTTAAAGGTTTGCCCCTGGACTACTATTGTGTGCCCAGCGTTGACACCCCCTTGGTAACGTACAACAACATCGGCGGAACGGCTGAGTAAATCCGTTATCTTACCTTTTCCTTCATCGCCCCACTGGGCGCCTATGACAATAACGTTAGCCAAGAGCTTATTAAAACAGCTAAAGTTTTCACAAATCTCTATTATCCACTGATTAAGAGATTTGTGTCAAGCCCATTTTGTTCCAGTTTTGCATTCTATTTTAGCAATAAAAGGCTGAAATTATGGAAACGTAAGGGTTTTTTGATGTTTATTCTGCCTATATTTGATTTTTTAGACTGCTTACCACATAAATGATTAATTTATTTAAGATAATAAACTATGTATTATTATTAACACTGTAAGATGTGAATCTATCGTTAGATAGAAAATTACCTTAACCTCATAACGAATTCCCGCCAAAAAATATACATAACACAGCAAATACAGCAAATATGAGTGCAGTAGTATTATATACTGTTATTGACAGCATAGCTGCTGTATAAATTGGGTATTTCTGTAAACATAAAAATATGTGAATCAGTGCTAACTACCTCGTCAGTTGGTAGTTGGGAGAGTTACTAATTGATTCAGAGTAGGCTTGCACTCCTTTAGCCGAATTGTAGTAAAACAAATGAACTGGTTGCCCAAACATAAACTTACAAGTGCATTTGTCGCAGCATTGGCTGTTGTATTTAGTAACGCCTTGGTTTCCTATGAAAGCACGGTGCAGCTAATTGAGAATGAGAAGCGGGTAACACATAGCCACCAGGTGATTGGGGAACTAAAAGCTACCCTATCCACCTTAAAAGACGCGGAAACAGGACAGCAGGTCTACTTGTTGACTTGGGATTTCAATAATCTAGAGTTGTATTTGACTGCTGTTGCTCAGACTAAAGTACGTATTAAACATCTGTTGCAATTAACTGCCGGTAATCAACAACAGCAACGTCAGCTAGCTCAGTTGGAGCGGAACGTTACGGAAAAATTCCAGGTTTTGCAACAGGATATCATCCCTCCACGAGGAACAGCCCTCACTCCCGCGCAGCAGTTAGAACTTTCTGCCCAGGGTCAACAGGTAATAAATGATATCAGGCTAGTAATTCGTGACATTGAAAACACTGAGAATGAATTACTACTTTATCAGCGTCAGCAGTCGCAAAAAAGTTTGTATAAGACAATTACCACGTTTGCGATCGCTACTGTCCTCGCTCTGGTATTAATAGCATTATTGTATTATTTTGTTAAAACAGACCTACATAAGCGGCAACAGACAGAAGCAAAACTCCGGGAAAGCGAACAGAAATATCGCTCTGTAGTAGATAACGTCAAAGAAGTAATTTTTCAAACAGATACCGAGGGTTTGTGGACGTTTCTCAACCCTGCTTGGACAGAAATCACTGGTTTCACCCTAACTGAAAGCATCGGTACGAATTTCTTAAACTACGTCCACCCTGACGATAGGGAAGACAATTTAGCACTATTTAAACCATTAATTGCCAGAAAAAAAGATTATTATCGCCACGAGATTCGCTATTTAACAAAAGATGGAAGTTATCGCTGGATTGAAGTTTTTGCTCGGTTAACACTAGCATCTAATGATAGTATTGTTGGCACTTCTGGAACTTTAAACGACATTACCCAGCGGAAATTAACAGAGGTAGCACTGCAAAATTATGCAGCGGAATTTCAAGAATTATATGACCAAGCACCCTGCGGATATCATTCTCTAGATGCGGATGGTGTGTTTGGGAAAATTAACGATACCGCCCTGAATATGTTGGGTTACACCAGAGAGGAATTGCTGGGTAAAAAGAAGTTTTCAGAGTTGCTAAGTTCAGAAAGTTTAGCCATATTTAAAAAAGAATTATACCGGCTTCAGCAGCTTGGTGAAGTGCGGGATATAGAATTTCAAATGATTCGCAAAGATGGTTTTATTTTGCCCGTGAGTTGGAATGCTAGGGTTATTCAAGATGCAGTAAAGAACTATCTGATGATACGTTCGGTATTTGTAGATATTAGCGATCGCAAGCAAGCCGAAGAAAAAATCCGTGAACAAGCAGCGCTTTTGGATATCACTATGGACGCAATTTTTGTCCGCGATATGGATAACCAAATTTGCTTTTGGAATCAAGGCGCCGAACGCCTATATGAGTGGCAGGAAACAGAAGTTTTAGGTCAGAAAACATCAGCAATATTATCGGAAGAAACATCACCGCACTTTCAAGAAGCTTGGAAAATGGTTATCTTAGCAGGGGAGTGGCGGGGTGAATTAAATCAAGTCACAAAATCTGGTAGAGAAATTATCGTTGAAAGTCGTTGGACACTGATGCGGGACGAGGATAATCAACCCAAATCAATCTTAACTGTTAATACTGAAATTACTGAACAAAAAAAACTAGAAGCACAGCTATTGCGTGCCCAGCGGATGGAGAGTATTGGCACCCTAGCTGGTGGGATTGCTCACGATTTAAATAATGTATTGGCACCAATTTTGATGTCTTTACAACTGTTGCAAAAAAAATATCCAGAGTCAGGTAATCAACGTCTGCTGAAAACTCTGGAAAATAATGCCAAACGTGGGGCTAGTTTAGTTAAGCAAGTTTTATCTTTTGCTCGGGGAATGGAAGGGAAGCGCACCATTGTCCAAACTAGCCAAATGATTTTAGAAATTGAGCATATTGTTAGGGAAACATTCCCCAAGTCAATTGAATTTATTACAAATATTACACCACAGCTTGGCAATATTTATGCAGATGCTACCCAAGTTCATCAAGTACTAATGAATTTAGTTGTTAATGCTCGCGATGCTATGCCAAATGGAGGAAGTTTAACTATCTCGGCTGAAAATTTAGTAATTGATAAACACTATGCTCAAATGAATATTGAAGCCCAAGAAGGTGCATATGTGGTAATTACCGTTGCGGATACAGGAATGGGGATGCCACCGGAAATTCAGGAACGGATTTTTGAACCGTTTTTTACCACTAAAGAAATTGGCAAAGGTACAGGTTTAGGTCTGTCTACAGTTAGCGGAATTATCAAAAATCACGATGGTTTTGTGAATGTTTATAGTGAGGTAGGGAGAGGTACACAATTTAAAGTGTACTTACCTGCTATTGCTGGCTATGAAAGGCAAGATTTTACCGAAGATAGTGAATTATTAAAAGGTAGTGACGAATTGATTTTGGTTGTCGATGACGAACCGGCAATTCGTGAGATTACTAAGTCATCTCTAGAGGTAAATAACTATCGTGTTATGACAGCCTGTGACGGTGTAGAAGCATTAGCAATATATGCTCAGTATCATCAGGAAATTAATCTGGTGCTGCTAGATATGATGATGCCATCAATGGATGGGTCTGTGACTATCCGGACTTTACAAAAAGTCAATCCCCAAGTGAAAATTATTGCTATTAGTGGACTGGCTTCTAATGAAAAAATTGCCGAAGCCAGTGGTGTTGGTGTGAGCGCTTTTGTGTCCAAACCCTGTACTGCGGAAGAATTGTTAAAAACTATTCATATTGTTAAGAGCGCTACATAAAAATTAGGTGAAGATTTCTTCCCTACAGTTGCGTAATTTTCCAGTTTTTGCTGTTAAGATAACTAAATATTTTTTATTATACAGAGGTTGCTGTGGCTTTATACGCTGAATTACACCGCCACCTAGGTGGTTCTGTTGTGCCTCGTATTCTTTGGCGCTACTTTCAACGTCATTCATCTGATAACATTTCCCGGTTTGCTGACTATTCCGAATTTGAAGATTTTTACACTCGACCCCGCAATACCTTAGATGAATATCTAGAGTTGCACACCCTAGTGGAAAGCGTGCAAACTGTGGAAACTTTGCCTTATTTTATTTATCGTCTGTTGCGCGGTGCTTATATTTTTGAGAATTTGGCTTATCTGGAACTGCGCTACACCCCTTATCTGCGAACTCCCGAACATTTGAGTCAGTCAGAACGCATCGACAAAATGGCAGAAATTGTCGAAATTGTGGGTAAAGCCAGTCAATTGCCAGAATACCCCATTGTCACTAGCCAAATTCTTTGTATGCACTCTCGTTTACCCTATGAGGTAAATAAGGCGATTATTGATTTAGCAGCGCAAAATCGCCAATATGTCTGTGCTGTAGATGTGGCTGGTGGTGATAGTTATTATGCCGAAAGATTGGATGAGTGGATTGCTTTGTATGATTATGCGCGATCGCTCGGTTTAAATACCACAGGACATCTTTACGAAACTACATCTGGCTGTTACCCAGAACTGTTACCCTATTTAATGCGGATAGGTCATGGTATCCAAATACCTCTATTACATCCTGAGCTACTGCCATCTCTAGCACGCCGTAATCAGTGTTTGGAAGTATGCCCGACTACGTACTTAAAAACAGGTACGTTACAAGATTTACGTCAATTAAAGGTAGTATTTGACCGTTGCTTTGAGGCTGGGGTTGATATTGCCATTTGTACTGATAACGCCGGGTTACATAACGAACGCATTACCTTTGAGTATGAAAAGCTGCTGACCTATGACATTATCAATTTTCAGCAGTTGCAAGCTTGTCAGGATGCGGCTTTCCGTCATGCATTTGCTTGGCCTTACGGTCAGCGTCCAGCGTCGCTGTTGAACGGGTTACTGCAGCCATCTAGCAATGGTAATGGGGCTTTGGTGATGCAGGAAAGGTAAATAAAGCCCCTTGGTGCAAAAAGCAATTCACTTTTCTAATGATACAAATTGGTAGGTAGGGGCACAACAATGTTGTGCCCCTACGTATATTTATATGTATGGCAATGGTGAATAGCTTCTTGGCATTTATTCTCAATTTGTTTTAGGAATATAACAACAGCATCATCATATTGTTTTTTGTGCTTGCTGTGGTCTTGTATTATTGCGCTCCACAATTGTTGCAACTCTTGCCAATTAGAGCATTTTTGCATTTGACAAGCAACGGCATTTTTCCAGTTTTCTAACTGACGATAGCTAATAAAGTACCCTCCCTTATCCCGACGATGAACGAACACAACATAAGCCCAGGATTCAACTTTGACAATCATTGATTCCGCAATTCTGAGAAATTTCGCAATTTGACGGATAGTAATGCGGAAGTTTTCAGTAGGTTTAATCCGGCGAAATAGGACTGTCATGATACTTTTGGGAAAGAGACTG
>JAYKJH010000058.1:0-5272 GCA_035285345.1 Nostocaceae cyanobacterium
ACGCATCCTTCAACAACAGCCGTTCGTTGCACTTCTTCCTAGCTGCATGGCCTGTAGTCGGTATCTGGTTTACCGCTCTGGGTGTAAGCACAATGGCGTTCAACTTGAACGGTTTCAACTTCAACCAATCCATCATCGACTCTCAAGGTCGTGTGGTTGGTACCTGGGCTGATGTAATCAACCGCGCTAACTTGGGTATGGAAGTCATGCACGAGCGTAATGCTCACAACTTCCCCCTCGACTTAGCTGCTGGTGAAGTTACTCCCGTTGCTGTTAGCGCTCCTGCTATCAACGGTTAATACCTAAAGTTTGATTAAAAAAGCGTCCTCCCCTTCGGGGGGGGGCGTTTTTTTTATGGGGTTGGTAACGGATGTTGTAACGGATGTAGCGGATGGTTGACTGGTGAGTTGCAAAGCTACATCAGATTGCAGCCTTGTAGGGTACACCAAGAAATTAAAAGCAATGTGTTGAGATATCTCAAGTTAGATTCTCGAACACTCCTGCTGCCCCAAGGAAATTTATATAATTGGGTGTTCCTGTGCCAAAGCTCACTCCTACTGAAATACCAACAGGGCCAAAATAAAGTGGATAAGGTGGATTTACAGGGACGTAACACAGTGGATTATTACCAAATAAATTTAGATTGTCACGAGCTGCAACTTTATTGGTAATAACATATAAGTGAAGATTCCTCACCGCTACGTTATTTGACCCCGTACTGAAATAGACGAACCCTCCTTTTACTTTTTCTTGACCAGTTATAGCCAGCGAGGGAATTGCGAAATGAAACCAGTTAAAAGTATTAGGCTTGCCTTCAATAGTTGTGTAGTAGCCTCGCCGGAAAATATTAGCGATTCGATCTGTGTATTCTACCTGAACACTTGTTCCATGCATGTACAAATAGGGTGCTCCTGATGAATGACCTTGAGCTTGAGCTTTTTCTTTTGCAACCAGCCCAATACCTCCAACTAAAGCTCCAGCACCTAAGTATTTCAACAGATGACGTTTGTTAAACTTTGTTGAGATATTTTTCCCTGATTCAAATTGCATTAGTCTTTACCTCTTTTGCTCGTTAATAGACAATGTTGTAGTTCTACTCTTTCTCTTGACTAAGATTAAGCGTGGTTTTCAGCTTTCTATTTACTACTCAGTCAAAAATCTGGCAATTTATGCAAAGTTACAAAAATTAAACTGAACTTACTCTCAAGAAAAAAGCACTGATGCTTACGTAGAGCGGCTATATTACCAGTGGTTGTTTAGAAATAAAAAAAGCCCCCAGCTTCGGCTGGGGGCGGTTATCAGGGTGCATCTACTCTCTTTTAATCCCACCTGTCTGTTGTCGCATCAGGAAGAATTGCAAAAATTTCTTTGATTCGAGGTTAGGGCTGTTTTAAAAGCCAACAGGAAAAATTAGGCGATCGCTCGATACTGAAGCTAACAACCAACCCGTGCAGAAATTAAGTTAAAAATTTCTACAACCTCTTGCGTGGTGAGGTAATGGTTGTATGTAAGCATGGAAAATAAGGGAATTATGAAAAAAATCCGACTTTTGTGTTTAGTAACCCTCTTTAGTGTTCTGATTTGCTTGTCGATAAACGCCGCACAGCCCCAACCGCAGCCTCCCCTGTGGCAGGTTTATCAGCAGTCACTCAAAGGTGCCAAATACGTTGACCTTACCCATGCGATCGCACCATCAATTCCTGTATGGTCAGGTTTTGGTACGTCTAAGTTTGCACCCACCATCAACCCAAAGACGAGTCAGCCATATACTTACCAAAAGGATGGTTTTGAAGCAACTCATTACGACTTGTCTACGGATCAGCTAGGAACCCAGTTAGACCCACCTGCTCACTGGAACCCTAACTATCCAGCTATCGATGAGCTACCTGCAACCTTTGCTGTTCGTCCGTTACATAAGACCTATTCATAACTACTCACAACTAGACAAATCTAGTCATGTGCAGTTTGAGGCTTACTTCCTGCTTCATTCTGGAAACGTCGGCGCTATCCAGTCCACAGGCTAAAACGGTCTAACTGACCGCTAAAACTTCTTGGGAGGCGCTACTAACGACCCTCTGTCTATGGAGCTTGCACTTCGCCTGTGGCACGTTTATCAAACGCCAGTCTTAGCTGGAAGGTTTATCCTCTGACGGCACGGTTGTTAACCGTTACTATATTGACTATAATAGCAAATTTTTTGGCAATACATCCTCAAAGAAAGACTAGTTATGAGTAGAAATGAGAAGCAATTTGGTTACAGTTTCCAACCCCGAACTAGCTACAAGGAAAAAGTTTCCCGGAGTGAAGCTAGACGCTCTCCAGTTCCTGCATCTACAACGCAAGATTCTGTTCCACGGACACGAACCCCTGGATACAGATAGTACCCCAAACCTGGAAGGAGAAGATTGGCTGTTAAACAACGGATATACCCAAGCAGAGGGTGTCGCTAATCTGGATCGGGTACCTGAGACAGGCGCACTTGTGGCGATAGGCTACCCTAAATTTAAAGGCGGCTTGGGCGGTTATGCACGCTACATTGCTATTTGCCCACCAGACTGGAAATACGGCGTCTCAGTGGGTGAGATACCAGAATCTCCTTTGCCAAAAGCAGCTAAACCCCTCCAGTGGGATAAACAGCTAGGTGTGCGCGTCAGATGAAGCACATAATGCTCAGGAGTGTCATCATAGTGATGGAGCAAGCATTGGAGACAAAACCACGGTTTACGCACGTCCTCTAGCACGATTAATCGAGCAATTGCAAAGGTTGCCGGGAGTTGGTCCAAAAACTGCCCAACGGCTAGCTTTGCATATTATTAAGCGACCAGAAGCCGAAGTCGAGGCTTTAGCACAGGCGCTCATTGATGCGAAAAAGCAGGTGGGTGTATGTCGCACGTGCTTTCACCTCTCGGCTGAACCTGTATGTGAAATCTGCCGCAACGCCAACCGCGATAATAATACTATTTGTGTAGTAGCTGATTCCCGTGATGTGATTGCCTTGGAAAAAACGCGGGAGTACCAGGGTAAGTATCATGTCTTGGGTGGGGTGATTTCCCCGATGGATGGTATCGGACCAGAGCAATTGACTGTGGAAGCTTTGGTGAGAAGGGTGAGCCAGCAAAAGCCCACAGAAGTAATTATGGCAATTAGTCCCAGTGTGGAAGGGGAAACTACGACTTTATACGTCGGTCAGTTGCTCAAGCCGTTTACTAAGGTGACGCGGATTGCTTTTGGGTTGCCGGTGGGTGGTGATTTAGAATACGCCGATGAAGTGACGTTGGCTAGGGCTTTGGAAGGTCGGCGAGAGTTAGATTAGCTTGAGATGGATGAAATGCAACTTGTGATTTTTATCGGTTTGCAAGCATCCGGAAAAAGCACTTTCTTTCGCACCCACTTTGCAGACACCCACGCACATATCAGTAAAGACCTGATGCGAAACAACAAGAATAAAAACCGCAAACAGGCAGAACTGATAGCAGCGGCTTTTGAGGCAGAACGTTCAGTAGTTGTAGATAATACCAACCCTACTGTGGAAGACCGCACCAAGTTAATTTCGCTAGGTCAAGCTTATGGAGTCCAGATTATTGGATATTACTTTGGATCTAGAGTCAGTGACTGTTTGCAACGCAACCACCAACGTTCTGGTAAAGCGAAAGTTCCAGAGGTGGGAATCTACGCTACTGCCAAAAAGCTAGTAGTTCCAACTTTTTCTGAAGGCTTTAACAACCTTTTTTACGTGCAGATAGATACGAGCGGCACTTTTGAGATAACGCCTTGGTTTGATGCACAGTTAATAAGCTAAAGCACATTTAAATTGCATAATCAGATTTCCTCAATCTCTTGTGGGGTGGGCATCCTGCCCGCCCACGTTATGTAAATTAGATGCACATCAGCTTACCCCGTCCTTAAGGACAGGGACTAATTTACTAATTTACTAAAAATTAGGACAACACACCTGTCATACTCTACCATCAACTATTCCAGCCAATTGCAATCGGCTATAACTATGAAAAATAGTCTATCGATTGGTCATGGATAACAACACCTTTGAGCAGCGGATGCGGGAACTGGAATATTTCCACAATCAGCGCTTATTACCAGGACTTTGGGTGGTAGTTCGGGTAGATGGTAGGGGTTTTTCCGGTTTTACGGAGGCTCGGTTTGAAAAGCCCTTTGATATCAAATTTCATCACCTGATGCTGCAAGCTACTCAAGCATTGCTCGACCAAATGCATGGTATTTATGCATACACAGAAAGTGATGAAATTTCGGTGCTTTTTCCTCAAAATTGGGACTTTTTCGACCGCAGCCTAGAAAAGATAGTATCTATTTCTGCCAGTATTGCCACTGCTACTTTTACCCAAGCTACAGGGGAAGCAGTCAACTTCGACAGTCGTGTATGGTTAGCTGCAGACAACGCTACTGTAGCGGACTACTTTAGCTGGCGACAAGCTGACGCCACCCGATGCGCCTTGAATAGTTGCTCCTATTGGACACTGCGGAAGCAGGGAAAAACAGCACGAAAGGCAACCTCAGAACTAGAAAGGCAGTCGGTGGCGTTCAAAAACGAGTTGCTCTTTCAAAATGGGGTTAACTTTAATGATTTACCAGCTTGGCAGCGACGAGGGACAGGGCTGTATTGGGAAGAGTATACCAAAGTCGGTTACAACCCGATAGAAAACAAGGAAGTGACTGTTAGGCGACGCCGCATCAAGATAGATGAAGCTTTACCCATGAAAGAGGATTACCGGGAATTTATTTATCAAATTCTGGGTTCTTCCTGATTTGACACTCCCCACGGCTTCTAGCCGGGGGATTCTTGCTTCACGGGGATTCCAATGAATTTACCCTCACCAAGCATCTTGACCGTGTGCCCCACGGCTGCAAGTCCCCTTATGAGAACTACTTGAGCGGCTGCAACATCTCTATCGGTTGTATAGCCGCAATTTGAGCAAACATGGGTACGCTCAGAAAGTTCTTTCTTTCCTGTCTCAATTCCGCAATTTGGGCAGATTTGGCTTGTTTTCCGTGGATCTACCTTCTGAAAATAGACACCACGCTTAAAACAAGTTTGTTCAAGGATGTTAAAGAATTGCCCAAATCCAGCATCCAGGCAATGCTTACCCAGAATCCCGCCAGACAACCCAACTAAATTCAAATCCTCAACAAACACCATTCCAGCGTTGTCGCAGATTTGGTGAGACAATTTGCAATGCCAATCCTTACGACAATTGGCAACGTACTCATGCAATGAAGCTACTTTCTTCTGGGCTTT
>JAYKJH010000059.1:0-5707 GCA_035285345.1 Nostocaceae cyanobacterium
GGTGCCTTTGCTGGTGAAGGTGGTGCTGCTGGTGCAGCTTCCTTCTCCACTGATAGTTTAGGTAACGTGACTGGTGGTGCGGTATCTGCAGCTGTCGGTAAAAATAACGCCGCTGCTACTGCTACTAACACCACTAGCTTTGGTAATACTGCTAACACCGCTTCCTCTCTTGGTAGCGCTGGTTTTGTCAATGTTTCTACTTTCAGTGGTAGTGTCTTTGGTGGCACTACTACCAATATTTCCGGCAGTACAGATCCTGACCTTGCTACTCCCCAAGCAAATACCTTAAGTGGTGGTGCTAGTGCTGCTACTACTGGTGCTGTAGCTGTTGGTCAATAATTGACTCTGTTTTTTCCCAGCCTGGCAATTACTGGCTTTTTCCAAGAGAGTAATGTGCGTATCGTCATAAAATCAGCATAGCACTCTCTCGAATCTAAAACACTTTAAATTTTCCAATTTTGATATTAGGGTTGTCATTTTCATGAGTCATTTGTAATTTCAAATGACTCATGATTCAATACGGATTTAATCAACAATAGCCATTTATTTTTGGGTTAAATGTTGATAGTTATTGCTGGGATTAAATCAGCAGAAAATATTTACCGCTAATTCTTGGCTTCATAAATATCTGATAGGCGCTGATTAGCAGATGTTAGATAATTGCAGATACGTTGATTTCTGAAATTAAAAGGTTTTTAGTCAATTTTTCAGATGACTAATAAAGCATAATTTATCTATTTTTATAAGTCAAAAAAACAAGCATTTTTGCTAATAAATCATTTTTTATATTGTAATTATCAATCTCTATGGCTGATTCTGATGTTTTTTTTACTAACAATGGCATTTTAGATTATGATGACTCCTAGCAATAAATTAAAATTAGCATGTTGGGTTACTTCAGCAGCCGTTCTAGTTCCGAAAGCAGCTTTGTCTCAAACAGAGATTAACACGTCAGAACTAGACAATTCAGATGCTGGTAAACCACGGATACCATCAAATCCCAATCCAGACAAAATTGCGGCTGCAATCAAAGATATTGCTGCACCAATTGCTGAACCAGAAATTTTAAAAGAATCGCCATTATTAGCAAATAATGCTTCTGATTCAGCGCCTAAATCATTAGTAAAAACACAGGAAATAGCTTTAGAAGATACTCAGATAAATTCTCAGATAGCCACGGTTGATAAGCAAGCAAATAATATATCAAACTCTCCTCAAATAAAGCCAAATCAATCGGCAAGTTTGACAATTAATCAAAACATCAAACCTGAATCGAATACACTTTTAAATTCTCCGGATGATGGAAACAGCAAAAAAGAACAAAAAGAACCAGCGGAATCTATTAATGAGACAGATGTAAAACAGCAGGATAATAATTCTCTGTCTTCTACTGTTATCGAACCCGTCAATATTACCCAACCAGAATTTACACATCAATCAGATTCACAACAAAAAGATAATTTTTCATCTTCTATTGTCGTTAAACCCACTAACACAACACAAGCTGAAGTTACTAAAAAACCAGATTTTCCAGACAAACAAGATAATTCTCAACCTGCGAATGTTATCCAACCCACTAACGCAGTCAAACCAGAAGTGAATATACCAGATTCACTAACGAAAAAAGATAATTCTCAGTCTGCTAATGTTACTCAACCCAGCAACATCGCCAAACCTGAATTTACTACCAAATCACCAAAACAGCAACTTACTCCTGTCACACTAGATAAACAAGAGATATCTGCAGTATCTAATACTCGCACAAATTTGCCTGCTGTTATTGAACGCGATCGCCAACCTACCCAAGAACAACCCAAAGAAAACGCTGCTGTAGATCCACAGTACATCATTCCGCCCCGGATTGCTGCGAATCAAAAAATTAACCCTTTTACAACTAACGTGCCACTAAATAGTACATTCATCAACCATTTAACAGAAAATCAATTTTTCACAGGTGTAACTTTCAGTGACACGTTAAATACTAATTTTGATGTCAATGGACTTATCAAAATCAATAGTCAAATTGAAGAGAGTTTAACAAAAGATAACGTTTTCACCGTAGAACAAACAGGTAGTTATGTTCAGTTACAAACGGTGAGAAAAAAGAGACAAATTTCCGTTGAACAAAAAGAACCACAGACTATATTAGGTGTCCAACTTCAACTGAGTTTGACTGGTTCCTGCTTTTTAGGAGAAGGAACTTCAGACCAGCAATGTACCTATACTCCTGGTCTGTCCACTGATAGAAATTCTATCGACCCGGACACCTTATTTCCCAAACGCATCATCCAAACTTCTAAAGTAGGAGATGTGGTCGCACCAGAAACACTAGCTGCTATCAAAGAACCTGGTTTTCAAAGAGGAGTTACAGGAAAAGAAATTGGTATAGATTTATTTTTCCCCAACGCTGGTTCAATATCTGGAAATAGCCAATCAAACGAAACCGAATTAAAGAGAAAAGAAGAAATTGAAAATACACTTGTGGGAATTTATTCTACAGTTAGACAAGTCGTGCGAGCCAATGACAAAGAAGCTGTTCTCGGTCGCACAATTCGTGGTTATGGGTTCATAGTGGATGATAAAAATGCCTTGCTTAATACCGCTTTGCAACTAGGTAATTTCGTCCTCCCAGATGCAGACCCCCAGGTTACAGCTAGCGATAATCCTGTAAATAAAAATATTAATGTCAACTTATTTTTAGCAGCTAATAATACCCGACTTCCAGCAAATAGTTTTACGTTTTATAATGCCGGTATCGGTAGGGCTGAAAGTCCAAAACCAGGTAATACCAGCCTGAGTAAAGTTCCAACTGCTAATTACAATAGTATCTGGCTTGGTGTTTCACCTGTCATCAAACGCAGCTTATCTAACAACGAGCGTTATGAAGTTACTGGTCCTCGTCGGGTTGTCACTGCTGCTGGTGGAGAAGGGGGAGTAGACTCGAATGTGGATATCCTATCTCTTGTCAACGGACAAAGATTTGATAACAACAACTTGAAAGATTTCTATGGTCAAGTTTATCTGACGTTGTATAATCAAGATGTTAATGCTATTCGCTCTAGCCAATACACAGAAAAAACAAATTACTATCCCCATATCAGCTTCTCTGGAAATATTACCGGCTCAGATAGCGTTTTTCGATACTATGCTGGTGTGATTGCTAGCGAAGAAATTAAACCTTATGTCGGCACTGACTATACCAAAAACACCTTAGATGGTTGGACTTATTCAGCAGCAGCCATCGGTTATCTTAACCCGGATCTTGACTACTACAGTCAAGTGCAAGGTAGTGTAGCCAAGCGCATTAATTTAAGTAAAAACACCAATCTTGTTTTATCTACTGGCATCAATTATGCTCTTGATAGACCAACTAGAATTGACAATTTTGTGATTGATTCTGCTGGTAGTTCGCTATCAGTAGGAGCAAGAGCTAATCTCGGTAATGTTTCTGTGGGTGTAATTAATTATTTTGGTGATATCTTACCTAATTCGATTGCTAATACCCTGTTAGCTGATTTATCAGTTAAGTTCAGCGATAATTTTTCTGTATCAGCCTATTATACCCCCATTAATGAAAGTACTAGTCGCTCTCGTTATGGCGCTAGCGCCCAATTAAAACTCGGTAATCAACAGACTAGTCCTATACTAGGAATATCTTGGAGTAACAACGAGTATAGCTTTGGTAATGACCCCAATGGAAATAAATTAGATATTACAGATAATGTTTTCTCTGTTTTCTTGAGAGGAAGCTTGTAAAGTGTTACACGACGTAACAGTAGGGACACAACAATGTTGTGTCCCTTTTCTTTTCCAAAAAAGTAAATAAGCTTTTTTTGGTCTTAATTTTCTGTCTGGGAACCGATGGAAATATTACCAGGACTAACGGAATTCTCTAAACCACCTGCATTGTTTAGTGGTACAGTATCTAGAACTGAACCGATGGGAATAGTCCCGGTAGTAGGGGTATTTTGTAAATTAGTCCCCGTCGTTAAGGACGGAGTATTAATACTATTCACTTGTGCAGTTCCTAGCATTGGATCTGGATCACCAACAATACTAGTCAAAGTCGCAGTTCCATTATTGACAGTCGAAACTCCGATACTCCCAGCACTACCAAGAGCAGAAGCAGTATTGGTCTGCAAAGCACCATTATTAGTTGCACTAGCAGCGGCATTATTTTTACCTACCCCACTAGATACAGCATATCCGGTAATACTACCATCTCGTAAGGAAAAAGCAGCCGCAGACGCAGCACCACCTTCACCAGCAGCTGCGACCGAAGCTAAACCAAAGCAGCTAGTGGAAGCAGCAATTAATACAATCTGTACTCCGCACAGACGGGAAGCGATCGCCAGTTTTTTCTTTTTGTTCATTGAAGTATTAAAAGTAACTAAATTAAACAATATTTAAGTGTTAATACAGACTGATTGTTAGCTATTCAACCCACAATAACCAAGTGTAAGTTGGTTGAATAAAACATTTGGAAAAAAATAAAAGTCTTTACTGGAAATTAACCTTTCAGAGGTATATTTAAAAATTGCTACATATTACCGGTAATTTTCTTGTAGGTTAGTCTGACCCCCAATGGAAAAACCAAATTTTGTTGTGTAATGTAAGCAATGGGGACTAATTGGCGTAAATTAACGTGATAGCTTAATTTAGAGTTGAAGTTTTACATCAGCCGGTTAAAATTAACTGGCTAAATGAATACTTATTTAACTTTTCTTAAAGAAAATGAAAGGCACAATTTTATTCACCGCAGCCTTGTTAGCTTTAACCTTTGTAGGGCGTGCAGTGTTTGAAACCAACACCAGTCAAGCTAAGGTAGAGGAATTGCCTGCTAGTACTCAGTATGTAAATGCATCCCAGGTAGGACAAACACCGACCGCAGCTAAATTTGAGGAATTCGGTGGTAATTTCATCATCAAGCTGACGCTGCAACGTAAAGGTAATGGCTGGACTGTGATCAAAACTGAAGAGGTGACAGATCCAAAACCGAAATGGGAAAAAATCAAAGCCTTTCAGACTGGATTTCAAGAACCAGATCCCAGTACTTGGGTAAAGCTGATGTCCCCTGTACGGGAGTACCTCTACTGGCGTAAACAAGCCGTAATCCACCAAGACGCTAACCAGATATGGAACCGTTACCCCCGATTGAGACAAGGAGCAAATTCACAGACAGGAGTTAATACCCTACCTTGGACTATGAGAAATGGCATGAAGCCCATTGATGGCAATATTACCCCAGAAGTGTCAGACCGAATCAAGGTAAAAACCAATGGTCAACAGGTAGAGGTGATTGTCCGGGGGATGGAGTTGTATCTCTACTCGACGAAGTGAACTACATAATTCGTAACTAATAATTTGTAATTCTTAATTTTAGCCCACGCCTAAATGTGATAATTGCTAATAATGGTGTGGGTTTTTTAATTAAGAATTACGAATGATCGGGAAACTCCATTGTCAAGAGAACCTACCAAAAAACGCGCACAGTGCCCCTGATTTCTAATCATGGGGGTGCTGTGCTACTGCGAATTTATTCGCCATCCTAAAAAACGTATTGGCTCGAACAATTGGAACAAAGCCCAGAAGAAAGTAGCTTCATTGCATGAGTACGTTGCCAATTGTCGTAAGGATTGGCATTGCAAATTGTCTCACCAAATCTGCGACAACGCTGGAATGGTGTTTGTTGAGGATTTGAATTTAG
>JAYKJH010000060.1:0-51233 GCA_035285345.1 Nostocaceae cyanobacterium
GATCGCCTGTGGGTGCTAATGTAACTTGGGGAAGCTGGTATTCTGGGGGGACGTAGTTAGCAAATTCGCTGTTGAGACGTAATAGTTGGGTGAGAATAGAGGAGGCGATCGCTTCTGTTTTTTCTTCACTACCCTCTACCTGGGGTGCTAATTCTACGACTATCGATAAAAAGCGGTTCTTATCGGTATCTTCTTGCACTTGTAAGACAAACTTACCCGTCACCCATTCTCTAATCACAGGTTGTTCCAAGCCCACCATGATATTTTCTGGGTAAATATTGGCGCCAAAGTAAGAAACTGCAAAGTTAGAGCGTCCAAATACATACACGAAAGGTAATTGCCGAATACCTCTGATATCTCTTGTGGTGCGGGCATCTTGCCCGCTATTATCAAGCATACAAGATGCTTGCCCCACAACAGATAAATCTGCCACTGGATTAAATCCCCACTCTGCCAAAAACTGGAGCATGGCATCGTAGGTCATTATTCCGCCAGTATCAAAAATATTGTATCGCACTAAGGGAATACCGTTGTCTCCAGTGAACAGCAAGGTGCGATTCTCGACTTCAAAGAAGCGGCTGATGGGGTCATATTGTACCAGGGTAGGTAAGCGAGATTCGCCAAACAAGGCACGAGCAGCATCGGGATGATTTGCTAACCAACGACGAATGCAGATACTCAATGGTGTTTCATTACCCAATACCCCGGCATCCGCCGTGCCGTAGAGAGAAGCACTGTCGTAGCATGGGTTTTGGGAACCAACCCTTTTCCCCACCAAACTCCGCCACTCTTCGCTAAACACCTCTCCCGCCATCACAAGTTTTATATGATACTTTTGCCATAAAATACCGCGAGCGATGCCGGTATCAATCACATCTTTAAGAAATGGTGGATACCCTAATAAGACAACTTGTTCAAAAGCTTCACCCAACTCCAGGACGACGCGGAAGATTTCTTCTTTGTTATTTCCAGGGGTAATCAGGGTGATGGGATAACCTTTGCTGGCAAGATAGCGACAGCAATTGGTAGTATACATCCCGCCAACCCAGGTTCCCAAGGTAAAACATACTACTGCTAGAGTCGGTTTGGTGTCAGCGGCAAAACTATCGTGGAATATCTGCTCAAAACGTCTAGCAATTTGCAATTCATCGCTGACAAAGCGCGGCCAAAATGAGGGTTTTCCCGTAGAACCGGAAGAGACTGCAATCATATCGCAACTTTCTAGTTCTCCGTGTCGGCACAATTGCGCTAGAGTATGACTTCGGAGATAATTGTCTTTGGTAATTAACGGCAGTTTCTGGAAGTCAGCAAAGGTTTGAATGGTGGCAGGGTTGATATTCTGCTGTTCTAAAAAGTCTTTGTAAGCTGGTACAGTAGCCACAGCATCATGAAATAATGACACAGCAGCAGCTTCGCTGGGGTGGTGTAAATGCCGTTCTAATTTTTCGGCTAGAGGTGTAGATAGAAACTCTTGCCATGCCGTAATTACCCGGTTCGGTTTTCCCTCATAGCTCATGACGATTCTTTCCGTGAAAACTTAAAATGACGGTGTAGCAATTGCTTGGTAACAGCGTTAACTAGTTAACTAATCCGACCGCATCATGCACGTCTATTGCAGCCAAAAACACCAAAATCAGCAAAATCAGCGCTTTTGTACCCAGTGCGGCGAACTGCTACCCTTGCCGGAAGGGCAAGTACTAGCGAACCGCTACCGTATTGTACAACCGCTAGGGCAAGGTGGCTTTGGACGGACTTATTTAGCTGAAGATATATCTCAATCTCATAAGAAGTGTGTAGTTAAAGAATTTGCTCCCCAAGTCCAGCAACCGGAACAGTTACAAAAAGCGAAAGAATTATTTGACAGGGAAGCAAGGGTGCTAGCAAAACTCCGTCATCCCCAAATTCCTGGGTTTCATCAGACACTACAAGTGAGGCTAGGTAATCAAGAATACTTATTTTTGGTGCAAGACTATGTGGCAGGAGAAACTTTAGCTGCATTATTAGAAACAGGTAAAATTTTTAGCGAGTTAGAAGTCCAGACGTTACTGCAACAAATTTTGCCAGTATTGGCGTATATTCATAGTCAAAATGTCGTTCACCGCGATATTTCTCCGGATAATCTCATGTGGCGGAGTTACGATAGTGTGCCAGTGCTGATTGATTTTGGTGGAGTGAAACAGTTAGCCGCAACGCCATTTTTTTGGTTTAATCAGGGGAGTTTCCTCCGCACGTCATTAGGTAAAGAAGGTTACGCACCAGAGGAACAACTACGCAACGGTCAGGTGTATCCCTGTAGCGATTTGTATTCTTTAGCGGTGACAACACTGGTGCTGCTGACGGGGAGGGAACCAAAGGAACTGTACGACGGCTATCAGAGAACTTGGCGGTGGGAAGATGTAATTAAAGTCAGCCCAGCTTTGGAAATAGTGCTGAAAAAAATGCTGGCAGATCATCCTCGCGATCGCTACCAATCAGCCGATGAAGTTTTGAAGGCTCTAAGTATAGTAGCGAAGCCAAAGGTAGCAAATACCTACATTTCTCGTCTGCGGACAATGGTAGCAGCACCAAAATCCCAACCCCGCAAGTCACAACTGCAACAAAAAAACCAGCAAAGTGCGACGATTATTTTTCCTTCCTGGGTACGTCCCTTGGGTTTAAGTTTCGCTGCTACGAGCGCTGTGGTATTAGTAGGTACTGGTACTTGGGCGTTGGTGAATACAGTTATTCGTGCTATTCCACCAATTCCCAGCTTACCTAGTTTACCCACTTCCCAAGGACAGGGAGAAGATAAACCCAGCCGCACAGGGAATGTTGACGAAGCCACTCGCATCCAGCAAATTGTCCAGCGGCGTCAAGCTCTAGAACTGTCGGAAGTATACTTTAATGACACGGTAAATGACATTTTTTACCAAAAAAATCCGCGATATCTAGGACGCAGCTTGTCGCCAAGTAATAAAGATAAGCCCTTACGGGATGAGTGGCAAAAAAGTGCGGAACAATTACTGGACGGGATTGAACGCGCAAATCTCAGTAGTGCTGCACGTCGGCGATTAGGAAAATACAGCCAAACAGATGGGGCTAGATGGCGAAGACAAGCCAGTAGGGGGCAATTGGGCAATTATACACCAGAGAAATTAACTACAGAAATAGATAAAAAATTTGCCCGCTTGTTTCCCAATTTGGATGCTAACAACCTAAATGAACGAACTTTGGGTCAAATTTGGTATGGACTCGCTGGTGATAGAGTTGAGCAATTACAAAAGGGAAACTAACTGCAACTAAGTTATACCCGGAATAGTCACATTCAATTATGAAGAAAGAAAAGTGAAGGCTAAAATAATGGGCGTTGAACAATGTAAAGACGTACACCAAAACGTCTCGACAATACTCTACCCCCTACCTTCCGTCTTCTGCCCATTTCCCCTATCGCCAGATGAATTCGCTATACTGCTCCAAAGGACATGAAAACCCGGCTGGGAGCCATTTTTGCCTTCACTGTGGTGAAAAGTTGAGCATACCTGTAGTTCAGACTATTCAACCAGGGCAAAAATTGGGCGATCGCTATGTGATTGTGCGTCAACTCGGACAAGGTGGGTTTGGACGCACTTATTTAGCCCAAGACAGCAACCGCTTTAACGAGTTGTGTGTCTTAAAGGAATTTTGCCCCCAGGTACAAACTGCTTACGTCCTGCAAAAGGCGGAAGAATTATTTGAACGAGAAGCAGGGGTACTTTACAAACTGCAACATCCCCAGATACCCAAATTCCGCGAGTTACTCCGGCTTAATATCGCCGGTAAAGCATACCTGTTTCTGGTGCAAGACTATGTGGAAGGGCAAACTTACCGCAATATATTAACTATTCGCCGACAACAAGGGTTGCAGTTCTCGGAAGCAGAGATGCGGCAATTGATGCTGCAAATTCTGCCAGTTTTGGACTATATCCACTCCCAAGGTGTGATTCATCGGGATATTTCCCCAGATAATTTAATATTACGTAATAGTGACCAACAGCCAGTGTTAATTGACTTTGGCGGTGTCAAACAAATAGTCGCGCAAGTAAACCAAGCGGCCACCACTCATCAGCCTCATGCACCTGTACCCGCCACACCCGCTACACTCTTGGGTAAAATAGGATATGCTCCCCACGAGCAGATGCAGCAAGGGCTGGTTTATCCCCACAGCGATTTGTATGCTTTAGCAGCAACGGTGCTAGTGTTACTCACGGGTAAAGAACCCCAAGCGCTGATGGACATGCGAACCTTTAGTTGGCATTGGCGCCGGGAAATTAACCTCAGTCCCAGTTTTGCAGCTATTTTGGATAGAATGCTCTCCCAGCTACCACAGGAACGCTACCAAACAGCGCGGGAGTTGCTGCAAGCGCTGACTCCAGCAGCACCCACTTATTATCCCCCTACTCCACCACCCGTTCCGCCGCAACCAAACACTAGCGCTACAGTAGCAGTATCACCATCTGCAGGAGGGGAAACCCAGGGTGCCCAAACCCCATCCCCACGAGTTCCCCAAGTTGCGGCAACCCAGAGCGCTAGAATCTCACCCCAACAAGGATTTTGGGGGATGACGCCGGGTAAAATAGCTCTAGTGGCGCTGTTATTGACTACTGCGGGGGGTTTGGGTTTGTGGGGTGCAAATGCCTTGTTAGGGTCGCGTTCCCCTGGAGATAATACCAACCAGGTATCCCCACCACCTGATACCTCCACTAATCAACCCGATGATAATCAGGGTGGGAATACTGTCGAACCACCTCCATCACCCCAATTGTCCCCCGCTGAACAAGCGCGTAAACAAAAGATTCGCCAGCGTCGGCAGCAGTTAGGGGTGGATTACAATTACTACGTCGATACGGTAAATCAACTGTTTTGGCAGAAAAACCCCAGTTTGAATGGTAGAAGACTGAGCGATCGCCCAGAGGATGCAGATTTACGAATTGAGTGGGATAAGGTAGGTACTGGGTTACTAGATAAGATAGAGGAATCCAATTTAAGCGCCAGCGCTCGTAGTAAACTCGGAAGTTACAACAGTGCTGATAGGGAACGCTGGCAGCAAACAGTTAATAAGCTTAACCTCAGTACCCGTGCCCTCTACGACCTCACAGATGGTAAATATGCGGTCAGCTTTTCTGATTATTCTGCCAGAAAAATAAACTTATCTTTCGAGCAGTTTCTCAATAAACCTATTGGACAGATTTGGTATGCGATCGCTGACGATAAAGTCAAGGCCATTCAATCTGGAACAGCCCTAGAAAGAGTAGTATTTGACAGCGGTGCTACGGGAAAACAAGTAAGCGGTAGTCTGAAGCCAGGAGAAGGGAAAGCTTATATTGCTGGGCTGGCGCAAGGACAAAACATGACGGTAAATCTGTCTGGCAAGTCGGGAACCTTGTTATCAATTTATCCCCCCAGCAGTCAACTACCTGCCTTACTTGCGGATTCTACTGAGAAAAGTTGGTCTGGTAAATTACAAAGTAAGGGATTTTACGAATTTGTGGTTGTAGCCACATCGCAACCCGTAGATTATAAACTCAGTATTAATGCGGAAGATGTGGTGCCGCAAGAACCTACACCGGAGCCTACAGCTACTGAAACACCGACGCCGGAACCTACAGCTACTGAAACACCGACAGCTACACCGGAACCTACACCTACACCTACGGTTGAGGAGACACCGTGAGGGTTTACCCTAAATACCATTGCACATCTAACGTGATACATAAAATACACGTAGGGGCAAGGCAATGCCTTGCCCCTACCTACTGATTTGTATCATGTAGGGGTGTAGGGAGGGCAAATTTTTCTCTACCCTACAGGCTACACTGACTTCATTATTTGCCTATTATCTTCAGCTATCCAAAGGGTATAGAGAGTACGAATAGTCTTGACAAGAATATAATTTTTATATAAATCTAAGTAATAGAACCAGCGTAATTATCATAGAATATTAATTTTAGCAAGTTACTTGAAGTAACAAAAAAATTGATTTATCATTCTTTTGTCAAAAATGACTTACTTCATGTATTAAAACTATTTGATGTGATGATTTACAGATGAAACCTTTGTATTCGCAAACATCAAGACAAATAGAATTACCTTTAAAGCTAGTAATTTTTCAAAACAAGTTTACCTTTGTTGATTTATTTGCTGGTATTGGTGGTTTTAGAATTGCTTTAGAAAAACTGGGTGGTAAATGCTTAGGATATTCTGAAATAAATAAACAAGCTATCCAAGTTTATAAACAAAACTTCGTCACTTATCTAAATCAGGATGAAATTGAATTAGGAGACATAACAAAAATTAGTATTCTTCCTAATGAAGTTGATGTAGTGGTGGGTGGAGTACCATGTCAGCCCTGGTCTGTAGCAGGTTGTTTAAAGGGTTTTGAAGACCCCAGGGGACAACTATGGTTTGATGTCATTCGACTAGTTGATAAAAGTAAACCTAAAAGCTTCATTTTTGAAAATGTAAGTGGGTTAGCTAGCCCTAAAAATCGGCATAATTTAGAACTTATATTAAATGAATTTGAGCAGATAGGATATTCTGTTAAATGGAAAATCCTTAATGCTTATGATTTTGGATTACCGCAAAATAGAGATAGAGTTTTTATTGTAGGAATTAGAACTGATATAGATAATTACCAAGAATATAAATTCCCTCATCCTTTAAATACTCATCCCAAAGTATTAGATATTTTGGATGATTTCCAACATATTCAAGTTATAGAAAAAGTTAAATTAGATTCAGAAACTTTATTTAAAGGTTCTATTCCACCATCAAGAACTAGATTTCAAAAAGACGATGAGTTAAATGATTTTTTTATTTTTTCAGATTTAAGAAATGGACATACTACAATTCATTCTTGGGATATTACTCCAACGACTGATAGGCAAAAAAGTATTTGTCTTGCTCTTTTAAAATCTAGAAGAAGCAAGAAGTATGGTCCGAAAGATGGTAATCCTTTATCTTGGGAAAACTTCCAAGAGATAATCCCTGATATCAAAATAAGTGAATTAAACGCATTGGTTAAAAAAGAAATATTTCGTTTGACTTCTGACAACAAGTATGAATTCGTCAATTCTAAAAATTTGACGGGTATCAATAATATTTATAGAATTATTTTACCAACTGCTGATATTGTTCCCACTTTAACTGCAACTGGTGCTAAAGACTATATAGCAACAGTATCGATTCATGCTAGCCATCCAGATGAGTATAAGAAAGTATTTTTGGAAAAAATATATAAAAGAAAAAAATACATACCAATAACTGCAAAACACGCTTGTAAATTACAAGGGTTTCCTACAGATTTTGTGTATCATGAAAATGATGATATTGCCAAACAACAATTTGGTAATGCTGTACCCGTACCTATAGTTGAAAGTCTAACTCAAGAATTACTCAAAGTTTTGAGATTTTAACTAATTTTTTAGCGGAAATTTTTAGTAATTAAAGCTAGAATATTTAGCTTATTTTCCATAAAAAATATCAGAAAATTCTTGGGAGAAATTTTCTTCACCAATTTCTTTAAATATATTTTCTAAATATTTTGAAGTATTTGTCATTCCAGAGCAAAAATCCCAAAATTCATCGCCAACCCATATATCTCTATCTACATCTAAAGGACAGTTGGATAGCTTATTTCTTTGATGGGTATACCAAGAGCGTTCAAAGGGATTAAAAGGGATAGAAATACGAGCTTCAAAATGAGCATTAGGATATTTGACAAATTTATAAGCATACCATTCTAAAAGCTGCTTATTAAAGCGCTTAAAATCTCCTAGATTAGGTTGAGGAGTCTTTATGTCAAACACATATTCAATTCCATCTTTTAACAAATGAATATCAACCCCTGTACCTGATGGTGGAGCTTTATAAGCTATAATTTCTTGAGAGTTGATTTTCAAGGCTGCTGCTTTTAAGCGTCCTATACATTCTTCTGTGAGAATAATTTTTCCATTTGGTTTAGTTTCACGTTCGTTAATTAATTGATTTAATTCATTTTGGATAATCTGAGGAAATGGTTGTGGACACAGTATCTTATCAGTTATGATTTGAAACCCATTGTGTTGTGCTAAGATTTTAGCTACGGGTTCCCAAAAAGTAGTTCCTAAACTAGTTTCTAGTCCACCAATGAGAGAGCGTATTCTTCGTTCGACTGGAAAAATTAAATCTAATACTTGATAATTACGTTTGCTTTTAATTGAGTGAAAATATTTTCTAATTGTCTTTTTTAGACTCTCTTTAATTTGATTTTTAATATTTTTATCCATAATTGGCTATTGAAAGATAAACGATTTACAATACTTCTTCAAGTACAGAATAACCGAAGTGTAAAATAAAGCCAATATGTCTCTAATGACTGTAGCGGTTGGTTCAGGTATTTTAGACTCTGGTGTAGACTAGACTTCTTGTAAAAGTCCTAAAAATTCAATAATTAACCGCCGATAAACGCTGATAAACGCCGATAAAATACACTTTTGCAAGAGGTCTACTGAACCATGTTGTCCTAATTAGTGCCACTACACCCCAGTAACAGATATATCGAACTGCAACAAGTGCGATTGCTGGTAGGTTAGGTTTCTTTGCGTCAACCCAACATCTTTTTTTACTCACAATCTTATCTATTTCCACGATTTCAATACGATAATCGCAGTCAGTGCGATAGCTTTGCTACTGCATAAAGGCAGATTGCACCACTAAAACCAAGTGCGATCGCACCTCAACCAGACAAGACTCTACTCAAACAAATTACCTCACAGCAAACTCAGTGAATTGTCTCACATAAGGTGAACGAAATTCCAATACAATATCTGTTTTCGGGACACCCATTTGAGTCAATTCATTAGCAATTCCTTCTTCCGTAAAATCTCGCTGAATCCAAATTTTGCCATTTTGGACATCGATATGAATTGGACACCCGTGAAGTCGTTCTTCATCTTGCCATCCCACATACAGCAATAAATAGCGATCGCGTTCCGTATCAAAAACAATTTGAGCGTTATTTGCCGCTGCTTCCGCTTGTTCGCTTGCGTGTTTTCCTATGAGTTGTTTAACCAATTCACGATAATTTAGCTTTTTCATAACGCTTCTGATTATTATCATACCATTTTTGTAACTTTCTCGGTTGCGATCGTACCTCCTACGATTACTATTTAGAGTGCGATCGCCCTTTCTTGTTAGTTGGGTTGAATCATGTTACCCAATATCTTTTTTCACTCACAATCTTATTCATAATAATTCCTCTGCACAGGGTCAGTTCAGCCGTAATTCAATCATCAGCATCGGTGAAAAGGGCTGACAAATCTCGGTAGCCACTGACAACTCGAAAAATCTCTACGTCCTGTCCGATTACCATATATAGGATGAGATAATTATCCATCGGGAGACTGCGTAGTCCCGGTAAAATCTCATCTCGTTGTCGCCCCAAGTTTGGAAACTGAGCTATTTTGACAAATTTAGCGTTAAGTTTGTTCAAAAAGCGATCGCCTTGATCGAGTCCTGATTGACGAGCAATGTAGTCTGCAATTTGCTCAATGTCTTGAATTGCTGGTTCGGTGAGGCGAAATTGTGCAGTCATGCTTCTGGAGAACTGTAGCGCGAATGCATATTGGCGCGAATTTGTGCCATTGCAGTTGTACCATCAACAACTTCACCGCGTTGGGATGCTTCCCAGCCAATCAGTGCATCCTGTTGAAGTTCTTGTAATCGTCCTTGGTATATGTCTTGCTGTTGTTCGAGGAGTTTGACACCTGCAAGGATGACTTCAATAGCACTATTGTATTTGCCACTTGTGAGTTGGCGCTGCACAAGGGCTTCAACTTCAGGTGGTAGGACGATTTGCATGGTGTTGGCACTTCAGGGATATTGACTCTATTGTAGGCGATCGCCTTAATTTCTCTTGATTGCAATCATCCCAAATCATCTGGATCTATCCCTAACTCCCGCAATCTTTGAGCTAATTGTTCAGCACGAAGTGATTCCTGCTGGGCACGTTGTGCAGCAATTCGTGCTTCTTGTTGGGCTTGTAGCGCTTGTTGTGTTGACTGCTTCACCTGTTCTTCCGGAGTCAGATAGCGTTTTCCCTCAGCGTCGTACCAATACAACCATTCCCTTGTTACCCCAGAATAATTACCCCTTTCACAGCCAATTCCTAAGCCTATTTCGGGCATCCAAACTGGATTTCCGGGTTGTAACTCATACTTACCATTCACTAATTTATGGACTTCTAAACGGGGTTTGCGGCGACGACGAGAAGAATAAATTACATAATAAAGTACACCTAACTCTTCATATTCAGCTAATTTGTCGCTGTATTCTTTCCTATAATTTTGGGAAACAACTTCTAGGACAAAAATTGGCAGAACGTTTTCATCCCACAATACATAACTGGGGCGCAATTCTTCATCATAAAACCGTTCCACCCCTAAACTCAAGAAAGCATCTGGAACAATGGCTGGTTTGTCTGGATGATAATAAATCCCCATATCGATACCAAAAAACCAGTCCATCCGCTCTACCCAAAGAATGAGCAAAATTGCTTTCAACAACCCTGGTATTAGTTCTTGTAGTTCATTATCCACAGGTGTGTCATCAGAATCTGGTAGTTCTTCAGCAGAAGGTAAGTACCTCGGCAGGTTGTACTCTAACATGACGGCTTTCCCCAAAACTCATTTAATTATCACCCTGCTACTAATACTTGAGATGCTGTTAGTTCTAATTCTGGAAAAGTTTGAGAAACAACTTTCTCATCCCCTCGGAATTCCACAGCATCGTAAAAGCCTTCTGTCAGCGTACATACTATCACTACTTCCGAGAGTGGATCGACAATCCAGTATTCCGGAATATCAAGCACCGCATATTCCGAGCGTTTGCTACGGTAGTCTGTGGTTTTGGTAGACTCGCTCACCACTTCCACTACTAAAATTGGTGGTGCTTCGGAAACTTCAATAACCGCTTCCCGGTTAGCTAAGGATTCCCACTGTTCTATAGTTAAAACAGTTACATCAGGAATCCGGGAAGTATCCCAACGTCCACCGCGAGGAGAACGAAGTCCAATTCTCATATCTTTGGAAGTCCAAGGAAGTCCCTGTCTCTTAGCTTCTTCCTTGAATTTGTCGTTCACAAACTCTGTAATTGCTCCATGCTTACCTGTACCGAGACTCATGGGTACTAATTCTCCATTCACAAGTTCATAACGAGTATCTGTACCATCGTCATACTTGAGATACTCTGCAAAGGTTAGTTTTTTAGTGACTACCGTCATGGCGATCGCTCGGTTATTGTGACTAAAATTATTTTCTGCGGCAATACGATCATAACTGTAGCTAAACCTGAAGCGAGAGAGCCTCAAAACTTCAACTTCTCCAAAAAATCGGGTTTATAGCTACGATATAGCCACAACTTACGAGTTTTGCTTTCGCAGAAATACCTTGGTTAAATCAACAGATAAATCGGCAAAATGGGGAAGCACAATACTCTGGTTTGGCAACACAATACGTTTATTGAGATAATCAAATCTTCCTGGATGCAATTGTGATGGTTCGCTGTAAACTTCCAGCCAATTATCACTGAGGTTGAAAATCCAATAATCAGATATTCCCGCTTCAGCATAAACAGGCTTTTTAACATTTTGGTCGTAATCTAAAGAAGAATCTGCAATTTCAATCAATAGTAAAATATCCCCCGGAGTCGGGTGAGCAGATAAATAATCGTCAGCACGATTTTGCACAATGGTAAAATCTGGTTCTGGTTCGCTGGTGGATGGTAATATAATCGGAGCTTGAGATTGCAGAGTTGCTCGCTCTCCTAACAGTTTTGGTAATTGTCGCAACAATCTTCTCAGACAAGTCTCGTGTGCTGTTCCTTTTGGTGACATCTGTACAATCTCCCCCCGAATCAGTTCAACTCGGTCATCTTCATGGAAAAAGCCGATTTCTCCGAGCCGATGGTATTCTTCCAAGGTGAAGCGTTTAGCCTGAATTAGAGTCATAATCTTGCTCCTGATGTTCACCGCAACTGCTACATCAAACCTATTGCACCATTGTCCCCAACTGCTAGACAATAAATCTCTGGCTCATAGCAGCATTCCATTGCTTGGTTGGGTTAAGCCGCTGTGACAAAAATGAATAATCATTAATCACAAACAAAGAAACAAAATTTAACTTCAAAAAATTTAACGAAAATTCTCATCATTTCAGTCTACTGTTACCTTTTAGTGGTTGTTTTGCCATTTGTAAATTAAAACTGCGACAGTTGACCTTTTAAATTTGGGAAATTTAGCATGAGCAGCAATTTAGCAGCAAAATTGCGTGAGGGTACAAAAAAAGCCCATACAGCAGCAGAAAATGTTGGTTTTGTCAAGTGCTTTTTAAAAGGAGTTGTCGAGAAAACCTCCTACCGCAAGCTAGTCGCTAACCTCTATTTCGTCTATTGTGCAATGGAAGAAGAAATGGAGAAGCACAAAAACCATCCGATTGTTTCCAAGATTAACTTTAAAGAACTTTACCGGAAGCACAGCTTAGAGCAAGACCTAGCTTTCTACTACGGTTCTAATTGGAGACAAGAAGTTAAACTCTCGGCTGCTGGGGAAGCTTACGTGCAACGCATTCGGGAAGTTTCAGCAACAGAACCCGAATTGTTAATTTCCCACTCCTACACCCGCTATTTAGGCGACTTGTCTGGCGGACAAATCCTCAAGAAAATTGCCCAAACCGCAATGAACCTAAATGAAGGTGGTACAGCCTTCTACGAATTTGCCGACATTTCCGACGAAAAAGCCTTCAAAGCTAAATACCGTCAAGCTTTGGATGATATGCCCCTAGATGAAGCAGCGTGCGATCGCATTGTTGATGAAGCCAACGCCGCTTTTGGCATGAACATGAAGATGTTCATGGAATTAGAAGGTAATCTAATTAAAGCAATTGGTCAACTGCTGTTCAATTCTCTAACTCGCCGTCGCACTCGTGGTAGCACCGAACCCGGCGCAGGTTTAGCGACTGCAGACTAATTTGTTTTTACTTTGTTTTTGCTTTGCTCAAACGTCTTGAATCCACGATAAAATCACATAACTGATTGCAATCCTGGAAGCTGGGTGTTGGTGAACAGCCATTATCAAGCTTTCAGGATTGTTAGCGTTAATGAGTTTGTTGTTGCACAATTTTGAGATAGGTTGCGACTCTCTAGATAATTAGCAGCCAAATGTATTGTTTATTTAAATTTCGTAATAGCCTGAAAATAACTTCAGCAAATCCAAGATTTAGGACTGGCGCAGAACCCAGTTTTCTGCAAGAAAAACCATCGTTTGCGCGATGTAGAGATGTTATATATAACTTCTCTGAGGAACCCCAGTTTCTTGATTTTGAGTGCGTAAGTTCTAAGATTAGATTATGCAGGGGGAATCCTGAGATTTATAGTTCTTAAAAGATTAGTTGAAAGATTATTTGTTATGCAATCTGAATTCAACTTTTTTGTACACTGGTATCCTCTTTCACCCCTCGAAGACCTTGACCCAAAGCGACCCACTCCAGTTACCATTTTGGGACTGCGATTGGTAATCTGGAAGCCAAGGTCATCTGAGACTTACCAGGTATTTGTAGATAAATGTCCTCATCGCCTCGCACCATTGAGTGAAGGGCGTATTGATGACAAAACTGGTAATTTAATGTGTAGCTATCACGGCTGGCAGTTTGATTCCCAAGGACTCTGCACCGACATACCTCAAGCAGAAACTCCAGAACTTGTGACTAAGAATCAACACAATTTTTGTGCAGTCACACTGCCAGTCCGGCAAGAAAATGATTTACTGTGGGTATGGCTCGATGCAAAGTCGGCAGAACAGGCTATGAATACACCATTACCTCTGTCGCCTCAAATAGATGCTAGCAAAGGTTTTGTGTGGTCTTCTTTGGTACGCGACTTGGAATATGACTGGCAAACCTTGATAGAAAATGTAGCAGACCCCAGTCATGTTCCTTTTGCCCATCATGGGGTGCAGGGAAATCGCTCAAAAGCAACACCCATCCCGATACAAATAGTGCAATCAACCGCAAATTTGATTGAAGCGAAGATTGAAAGAGGCTTGAAAACAACAATCTCTTTTGAACCACCTTGCCGCTTGGAGTATGCTATCAGTATTGGCGACACCGGAAAAAAATTGGGACTGATAACCTACTGTATTCCAGTGGCTCCCGGTAAATCTAGGATTGTAGGTCAGTTTTCCCGTAACTTTGCCAAAACACTCCATCGTTTTACACCCCGTTGGTGGGACCATATCACAAATCGGAATGAAATTCTCGATGGAGACATGATTCTTCTGTTGCAGCAAGAGTATTTTCTGCAACAAAAAAACTCCCTCGGAAGCTGGAAAACTGCCTACAAACTACCTACCAGCGCCGATCGCTTAGTAATTGAGTTTCGCCGTTGGTTTGATAAATATTGTCAAGGACAGCTACCTTGGAACGAAGTCGGAATCACTGTTCCAGAAACCAGGACTATTAATCAACACCGTGAGGAAGTACTCAATCGCTACAGACAACACACCCAGCATTGCAGTAGCTGTCGCGGTGCGCTGAAGGCTGTAAAGCGCTTACAGGTTATCCTTTTGGCATTCTTTGCCATTACTGTTTCCGGAGTTGCCATCCTTCCTGATGGACTGCTCCTCAAGCTCGGTTTACCCTTAATTGTTATAGCACTATTGGGTTTAGGAGCTTATACTTGGCTCAAATTTTGGCTAAGTCCTAAATTTTATTTTGTGGATTATGTTCATGCTCAAAGGTAAGGGACTTCCAAAACCATAAATTACCCGATAATTGTAGGGTGCGCCATTCGACAGGATAATGCACCATCTTGGTGATTATCGCGGTGCGTTACTGGAAGGAAGACAAAGAGGAAAACGACGAAATTAATTACCCATACCCCATTATCCATTACTCATTACTCATCACCCATTTCTACTCAAAAAACATGGCAGCAAAAATACCCGTCACCGTCATTACCGGATTTTTAGGAAGTGGTAAAACCACCCTGATTCGTCACCTGCTGCAAAACAACCAGGGACGTCGCATCGCCGTTGTAGTCAACGAATTTGGAGAATTGGGTATTGATGGCGACTTGTTGAAATCCTGTCAAGTTTGTCCAACGGATGATGTAGCCGATGAAACGGATGTAACAGATAACCCATCCGCTACATCCGTTAGCGAAGCATCCGTTGCAGCCAATATTGTGGAATTAACTAATGGTTGCTTGTGCTGTACGGTACAAGAAGAATTTTTACCCACGATGCAACAGTTACTCAAGCGGCGAGACAGTATTGATTGTATTTTGATTGAAACCTCTGGTTTGGCGTTACCCAAGCCCCTGGTGAAGGCTTTTCGCTGGCCGGAAATTCGTAATGCGGCTACCGTGGATGCGGTAATTACGGTAGTTGATTGTGCGGCAGTAGCAGCGGGCACATTTGCTAGCGACCCGGAGGCAGTAGAAGCACAACGCCAAGCGGATGATAATCTAGAACACGAGACACCCTTGCAAGAACTATTTGAAGACCAATTAGCCTGTGCAGATTTGGTAATTTTGAATAAAACCGACTTGGTGGATGAGACAGCTAAGGCGGAAGTGGAAGGGTTAGTGAAGCAAGAGTTACCCAGGGTGGTGAAGATGGTTGAGAGTAGTCAAGGTAAACTCGACCCCTCTGTATTATTAGGCTTTCAAGCTGCAGTGGAAGACAATTTAGACAGTCGTCCCAGCCATCACGACACGGAAGAAGACCACGACCACGACGACGAAATTACTTCCACTCACTTTATATTAGACCGCACCTTTGACCCGGCAAAGTTGCAGCAGCAATTGCAAGAAATCACCCAGCAGCAAGAAATTTATCGTGTTAAGGGATTTGTCGCGGTACCGAATAAACCTATGCGTCTGGTTATTCAAGGGGTAGGAAGCCGGTTTGAACAATTTTACGACCGTCCTTGGTCAGCACAAGAGAAGCGGGAAACGCGGTTGGTTTTCATTGGAAGGGACTTGAATTCTGCCGAAATTGAGTCGCAACTGGTAGCATTAGCAAGTTAGATTGTGAGATGGAACCACAGATAAACACAGATAAACACAGATAATTTATCTGTGTGCATCTGTGTTCATCTGTGGTTCTAATTTATTGAATCATCCTGCACTGATTATGTTCATCACCCAAATTTTCAACATCGCCAATCTTTTCGTTTTACCCTTTTGGGCATTAATGATTTTACTGCCTAATTGGAAAGTTACTCGCAAGGTAATGGAATCCTATCTGCCATTTGTAGCTTTAGCTGGAGTGTATGTCTATTTATTTGTTAGCAGTTTGACTCCAGAAAATGCCCAAGCTTTATCGAGTCCGCAATTAGCAGATATTGCTCGTGCTTTTAGTAATGAAACAGTTATGGCAACGGGATGGGTTCATTATTTAGTGATGGATTTGTTTGTCGGGCGCTATATTTATTTTGATGGGCAAAAAAGCGGAGTTTGGACAATTCACTCCCTGGCACTTTGTTTATTTGCCGGTCCGATGGGATTACTTTCTCACGTTATTACCAGTTGGATTGTGAAAGGATTTTTCTCCAAATCTGCAGGGGAAGCGGTAGGAGAACAAGCAACTTCATCTGGTTCGTAATCACCCAAGTTGCTATAGTTCTAATCAAATTAAAGGTCATCAGTTGCTTTATTCAAACTGATGACCTAAATTTTAAGAAAAGAAAAGTTATTATTGGTTATTACATTTATTCGTTAGGAGATGACTGTTCCAAAAAAGTGCAAAATGAAAAGTGATGTGGCGTTAACGCATAGTTGACTTGGTTATGATGAGATTTCTAATGTACCAAACCTGCACGTAAAGCTCTGACAGCAGCTTGAGTCCGGTCAGCAACACAAAGCTTACTCAAAATACCGCGAACATGAGTTTTCACAGTACCGACCGTTAAATAAAGTCTTTTAGCAATTTCTGCATTATCACACCCAGAAACTATTAATTCCAAAACTTCCATTTCCCGTTGAGTTAAAGGAAACCCTTCTATAGATTTCTCAGTTTCTGGGTCAAGACCTTCAATCACCACCCTTTTTCCGCTTGTTCCAGCGCTAGTATCATCTTGGCGTATTTGCTGCAGCACAATATCTGCAATTGTTGGGTCAATCCATGAGCTACCTGTGGCAGTGCTTTTGACTGCATCGACTAACTTGTCACTGTCGATATCTTTCATGCAGTAAGAATCAGCACCTGCCGCAAAAGCAGCTAGTACGGCTTGTTCACTGCCCTGCATGGTTAAAATCAACAATTTTGTGGTATAGTCTTGATTTTCTTGTTGATACTGTCTATATCTGCGTGTAAGTTCTATACCATCCATATCGGGCAGACCAATATCGATAGTCGCTACATCTGGCTTGAGATTGGTCAAAAGCTGTAATCCATCTGTAGCATTAGAGGCTTCGCCGATAATCTTAATTTCTGGTTCTGTTTGTAGAGCAGCCCGTAAGCCCATTCTAGTAAGGTTGTGGTCTTCAACCATAATTACCTTAATCTCGCTCACATCAGTTGCCTCCATCGGAATCTATCTAAAGTACAGATTAAATTAACGATGCTATATTATCAGCAAATTTACACAAAAAGATAGATATTCGGCTGTTTGATTAATGTGCATCTACCCTAAGTAGTAAAAATTTTAATGCTAAAGTGTGAGATAATTAGGTTAGTAATTATATTGTATCAACAAAATTTGGCACATCTGCTGGCAGATAGATTTTTATTTAAAAAACACTAGACTTAAGAATCTAGTCTAAAAATATGTAAACAGATTATCTAATATAGTATGGCACCTGCATTTGACTTGTGAAACACTTGTCATGGCATTGTTGACACGTTTAGACTTATGACTCAACAGTCAACATTCAAAAATTAACGTTCAAATGGCAAGATTACACAAATCATTGCAGGTGTAGCTAATTTTTCTGGCTTACCCTAGGGAGGTATGCAGTAAATTGGTTAAAGTTAGTTAATAATTAATTTATTTACCCAAACTATGTCTATTACAAAAGCTACCAAAAAAGATAGAATTGTTGTCGTTGATGACGTTTACGACAATTTACTATTGTTAGAAGCTGTTTTAGAAGATGAGCTATATGAAATCAGTTTAGTAGAGGATAGTACAACTGGGTTGGCTATGGTTGAAGAGTCGCCACCCGATTTAATACTTTTAGATATAATGATGCCAGAGTTAGATGGTTATGAATTTACTCGCCGGATTAGAGAAAATAAAAATCTTCCCTACATACCGATTTTGTTGATAACCGCTCACTATCAGTCTAGCGTTGTTGAAGGACTTGATGCTGGTGCTGATGATTTTATCCGCAAACCATTCGATCCTGATGAACTACACGCAAGAGTACGTTCGCTTTTGCGTTTAAAACATAGTATAGATGAACGTGACCACATGGCAAATATGCGGGAAGATTTTGTTTCTCGCTTTACTCATGATTTACGCACACCGTTGGTTGCGGCAAATAGAATATTAAAATTAATGCAGGAAGGAAGATTTTTTTCAATTACACCAGACGTTTCTCAAATCATTAGCACCATGATTGGTAGCAATCAAGATTTGCTGACGATGGTAAATACTTTATTAGAAGTATATCGGCATGAAGCTGGTAGTAAAACTTTGAGAATGTCTTCCTGCAATATTCAAGAATTAATCTCTGAAGTTGCTCAAGAGTTAACTCCCTTAGCAGAAGAAAAAGGATTAGCTCTAAATTATCTTGTAGAGGCTAAAACAACTGGGGATAACGAGACACCAATCCAGATAATGGGAGACCGGATAGAACTGCGTCGTGTTATGACAAATATTGTAGGTAATGCTATTAAGTTTACAGAAAAAGGTTCTATCGATATTCGCCTAAATTCAACCGCAAATATTTTGACTATCGAAATACAAGATACTGGTTTAGGAATTTCTAAACAAGACCAAGCAATGTTATTTGAGCGGTTTCGTCCTGGTAAACATCAAGGTTGTGGTAGTGGTTTAGGGTTATATTTGTCTCGCTGCATTATCGAAGCTCATCAAGGAACTATTGATGTAAAATCTGAGGCTGGACATGGTAGTACATTTATAATTAGCTTACCTGTAATAGCTGCAAATTAAAAGTCTATTTACTCAAGCTTTATTTCAAAGCAGGTAGGTAAAAATAGATAATAAAAACGGTTTATAGAATGTTTCTATAACCCTTATACTTTGCTACAAAAATAAATAGGGGTTGATTGGTTTATATACAATCAACCCGAATATAAACTACTAATCTACAGCTTTCTTAACTTCATCTTTGATGTTTTCAGCAGTGTGCATAACTTGAGCTTCGGCTTGTTTTGCTTTACCTTCAGCCTTGTCATTTGGGTTTCCGGTTACTTCCCCAACTACTTCTTGGATTTTTCCTTCAATATTTTTAGCAACAGCTTCGGCTCTATTTTCGATGCTCATATGTTTCTCCTAAACTAATAAATGATTTATTTGCCGTTGTTTAAATTAGGCTATGTGTTTAATTTAAATTAAGGTCATCTGTTATGCTTCTATCTTGAGAAGATAATTGGAGATTATTTTTAGATGTCCAGTAGTAATTTTGCTAAAAAACATTTCATCTAAAAGATTCAAATAGCAAATCTTTAGATAGAAACACATTATTGATACGCTCTATCTACAGATAATTATTTTTCTATATTTTGGGAGATATGAATAATAGTATTTTCTTGATACACTATTTCACCTTAGTAACTTCAGTAACTTCGTCTGTACTATAAAAATTTAGATTTAAGTTAAAACTGTATATCTAAATATTTTTATTTTTAATTCTCTAGATAGAACCAGATTTGGGAATTTAAATTTTACTATAACAATATAAATCAAGCTCTACATAAGCATAAGGAGAAAAGAAAATGGCTGGGATTATTGCTTGGATTGTTTTAGGTTTAATCGCAGGTTCATTAGCTAAATTATTTTATCCAGGACATCAAGGTGGCGGAATTTTTTCCACGATTGGACTGGGAATTTTGGGAGCAGTATTGGGTGGTTATTTAGGTCAAATTTTGCTAGGAAGTAGTGCGGCCGCAGCTGCATCAGTAGGTTCTTTATCAATTGGGAGTATTTTTTTTGCTGTTCTTGGTGCTATGTTACTGATTTACATTTGGGGTTTACTGACTCGGAGAACAGTCTAATTTCTTCTAATTATCAGATTGATTGAGTCATCTGGATATTGTGTTTACAAATCAAGAGTGTATTAGTAAACATTGTTCCAGATAATAATTCAAGTGTCAATCTTGATTAATACAGCATTGATTAACTATAAGAGGAAAAGAAATGAAAAAAGTAATAATAGGTTTAGCAAGTGGGATTCTGTTATTTTCTACAGCTGCTTGCAATAGCGAAAAAACATCAACCGTAGCTCCAGATTCTACTAAAGATAAAGTAGAGGTTCCCAGTGCAGAGGAAGCTAGAGATGCAAAAGAAGACGCTACTAGTGAAACTCGGAGAAGACAATTAAATTCCGATATTAGAGCGCGAGAAGAACGCAATAATGCTCTTAATCAAGGTGCAGCCCTAAACAGAGATGACAGCGATGTTGCTAGTGAAGTTCGTAGCAAATTAGAAGCAAATCTTCCTGCTAGTGCGCTGGTTGTGGAAGCAAAAGATGGTGTGGTGACAGTTAAAGGCACCGTTCCGACGCAACAACAATATGAGAAAATTCCGAATTTGTCAAAAGAAATTAAAGGTGTCAAGTCTGTCAATGTTCTAGTAAAGGTTGCACCGGCTAAACCTTAAAAAAATCACTAAAAAACTAGCAGTTGCAACAGCTTTCACAATGAAAAGTGCCTGAAAATAATTATAACGTTTAGCCCGGTTTATTAAATAAATCGGGCTTTTACATTAGGCTTGAGGATTTCGTCATTTATCACAATTATCCTCATGCCATAAATCTTTCCTACTTCATTTAGTAACTAGCATAGGTTGTAAACGTATATTTTTAGTCTCCGCGAAAGACTAATTTTGTACATGAAGGTGCATATCTCCAGAAATAGCTTATGCGTGCAGCCTGGGTATAGCAGCACATATTATATTTACAAAATATTTTGTATACATTTTTTGTACGGATTTATGTAAAATTAAATTACATTACATTAAAATATCCTCAAGTACTAGACTAGATTAAATGTTAAAAAGCCTGAAAATTAGAGACAAGATAGGAGCAGGATTTGCGCTCGGTTTGGCAATGCTCAGCTTATTTGGTATTGCTTCTTATCGTACCACTAACGAATTAATCGCGAATTCACGTCGAGAAAGTAATACTTACCAAGTGCTTAGTCATATTAGACAACTTTCGTTAGAGCTAGTAAATGCTGAAACTGGTGCGCGGGGTTACTTACTTACGGGACAAACGCCTTATTTAGAACCTTATGATTCGGCAAATACATCACTGAAGGAAATCTTCCCGAAACTACGCAAATTAACATCAGATAATCCCGAACAACAGCGACGAATTGATATTTTACAGCCACTAATTGAACAAAGATTAGCTCGACTGAAAACAGGTATAAGTATTAGGCAAAATCAAGGATTTGAGGCTGCTCAAAAATATGTTCTCACTAACCAGGGTAGACAATTAATGCTTGACATCCGGGAAGTCACCCAGGAAATGGAAAATGATGAATATGAATTGTTGGCTCAACGTTCTCAAAAAGCAAAAACAGCAGCACAAGCAACTCTGGATACGATTGTTTATGGGATTCCCTTATCTTTTGTAATATTATTAGTAATTGGTTGGGGATTTTCGCGTAATATTTCCAAACCCCTAAGTGAATTTTCAGAACTTGCAAAAAAAATAGGTGAGGGGGATTTATTTGTCAGTTTACCAACAAGCGATCGCGAGGATGAAATAGGGGTTTTGACCCGTACATTCAAGCAGATGATTGTTAATTTACGGGAAACTATCCAAGCTCAGGATGAGCAGAATTGGCTTCAGTCAAATTTGGCAGAGATTTCCCAACAACTGCAAGGACGGAGAAATTTAGAAGGTGTTACTCGTCTGGCTTTATCCTATTTAGCACCATTAGTTGGAGCGCAGCAAGGTGTGTTTTATATTCTGGAATCAGAAGCAGATGAGCCAATATTAAAATTATTAAGCAGCTATGCTTACCAAGAACGCAAACATCTGGCAAATAAATTTCGTCTGGGTGAAGGACTGGTGGGACAATGCGCTTTGGAAAAACAACGAATTTTGCTCACACAGGTTCCTAGTGATTATATTCGCATTAGTTCGGGATTAGGGGAAGCTAAACCACTAAATATAGTTGTCTTACCAATATTATTTGAAAATCAATTAAATGGCGTCATTGAATTAGCATCATTTCAGCAATTTAGTCCGATGCATCTAAATTTTTTGGAACGAGTTAGCCAAACTATTGGTATAGTTATAAATACAATTTTTGCTGATATACAAACCCAGAAATTACTAGAAGAAACTCGTTTGCAAGCACAAGTATTACAAAATCAACAATCACAACTTCAAGAAACTAATCAACAACTAGAAGAACAAGCAAAGACTTTGCGCGAATCTGAATTCCTGTTGAAGCAACAACAAGAAGAATTACAACACTCTAATGAAGAGTTACAAATGTTAAATGAAGAATTGGAAGAAAAAGCAGAATTATTAGAATCACAGAAACAAGAAGTTGAGCGGCAAAATCAAGAAATTGAAAAAGCTAGACAAGAAGTGGAAGAGAAAGCGGAACAACTAACATTATCTTCCCAATATAAATCTGAATTTTTGGCGAATATGTCCCATGAGTTACGAACACCCCTTAATAGTTTATTGATTTTAGCAAAATTGCTCACAGATAACGCTGAAGGTAATTTGACGGATAAACAAGTAGAATATAGCCGGACTATTTATTATGCAGGCACAGATTTATTGGAATTAATTAACGATATTCTTGATTTAGCAAAAATCGAATCAGGAACTTTAGATATAGAAATTGAACAACTTTATTTTTCAGATTTAAAAAGTAATTTAGAAAGAAATTTTCAGCAACTAGCTCAAAACAAGAAATTGGGCTTTGCTGTCGAACTAGATGAAAATTTATCAGAAATAATCACTACTGATGCTAAACGGTTACAACAAATTTTAAAAAATTTCCTTTCTAATGCCTTTAAATTTACTGAACAGGGAAATGTTACATTAAAAATTGGCGTAGCACCGGAAAATATGATTACTTTTGCTGTCAGTGATACAGGGATAGGAATTCCCGCTGATAAGCAGAAAATAATTTTTGAAGCCTTTCAGCAAGCTGATGGTTCCACTAGTCGTAAATATGGTGGAACTGGTTTAGGTTTGTCCATCAGTCGTGAACTAGCTCAATTGTTAGGTGGCAGAATTACATTAGTAAGTCAAGTAGGAGTAGGTAGTACCTTTACTTTGTATTTACCACGAACCTTAGAAGGTCACAATCAGTCAAAATCAGCCTTGTCTACACCTGTGGTGAATCAAAGTTTATCACCAAAATTATCTCCCTTATCTTCCCCTACTACGCGAATCCATACTTATACAGAAATAGCAGATGATAGAGATAATATTCAACCGGAAGACAGGATTTTATTAATTATTGAAGATGATGATAAATTTGCTAATATTTTATTAGAAATGGCACGAGAACAAGGGTTTAAAGTTCTTGTGGCTTTGCGAAGCAAACAAGGGCTAGCATTAGCAAAAGAATTTCAACCGGATGCAATTACACTAGATATCAATCTGCCGGAAATGGACGGATGGATAGTGTTAGACCGTCTCAAACGCGACCCGGAAACTCGTCACATTCCAGTACATATTATGTCAGTAGATGAGCGAGAGCAACAAGGGTTAAATTTAGGAGCAATAACTTTCTTACAAAAACCTATTTCCAAAGATACACTTATTCAAACATTAAATGACATTAAAAGGTTTATTGAGCGAAAAGTAAAAAATCTTTTGGTAATTGAAGATGACTCGGTACAAGCTAATAGTATTATAGAACTAATTGGTAATGGTGATGTTCAAAGTACAGCCGTAGGGACAGGAGCAGAAGCATTATCTTTTTTAGCGTCAAATCGAGTTGATTGTGTTGTGCTAGATTTGGGTTTACCTGACATGAGTGGGTTTGAATTAATTGAGCAGATCAAACAAAATCCCAACCTGGTTAAAATTCCTATCATTGTTTATACGGGTAAAGAAATTTCTCGCTCCCAAGAAACTCAATTGAGAAGACTAGCAGAAACAATCATTATTAAAGACGTGCGATCGCCTGAACGGTTACTTGACGAAACTGCTCTATTTTTACATAGAGTCCAGGCTAATTTACCACGAACTAAACAGAAAATACTGGAAGAATTACGTTCCTCTGACCCAGTGCTTGTGAATAAAAAAATTCTTATTATCGATGATGATGTCCGCAATATTTTTGCCATTACTAGCCTATTAGAAGGTTATCAAATGCAGGTTTTATTTGCCGAAAATGGTCGAGATGGAATTGAAGTACTGCAAGCAAATACTGATATAAATATTGTGTTAATGGACATCATGATGCCAGAAATGGATGGTTATGAAACTACCCGTACCATCCGCGAACAACCTAAGTTTAAAAATCTGCCAATTATTGCTTTAACTGCGAAAGCAATGCAGGGAGATAAGGAAAAATGTATCGAAGCAGGGGCTTCTGATTACATTACTAAACCTGTAGATACGGAGCAATTACTTTCTCTGCTACGAGTCTGGTTATATCGATAATTTTCTTCTCAGTCAGCGCTACAAAATTGCCAATACTGCTGATAATTTGCTCAAAGATTTTTTCTAGGAAATACCAATATTTATGAAACCATACCAGCAAATCCCCATTCAAGAGTGCGGTGAACCACTTGTAGCAATTCCTTTAGAAATCTTTGCAGTTGAGTCTCCCCATCCCTACGAAAAACTTGGGGCACCTTATGCAGAAAAATCTCCTTACTATGTTCGTGAAAGCGTGTTGAACAGCTTGCTAAAAGCTTTGGAATTCCTACAACAAAGTCATCCCAACTGGTGTATCCAAATCTTTGATGCCTATCGTCCTGTAGCCGTACAACAGTTTATGGTAGATTATACCTTCGCCCAAGCAATGCAGGATAGGGGGTTGATAGCAGCTTCCTTATCTGAACAGCAACGTCAAGCGCTATGGGAAGAAGTTTATCAAATATGGGCTGTCCCCAGCTTAGATTTACGCACACCCCCACCCCACAGTACAGGAGCAGCGGTTGATATTACATTGGTGGATGGTACAGGGAAAACGGTCAATATGGGTTCCCCCATTGATGAACTTTCAGCGCGATCGCACCCCGATTATTTTGCCAATAGTACCAATCCCCAGGATATGCAGTATCATGCTCACCGGGAATTATTACGGGATGTGATGGTAAAGGCTGGATTTGCGCGTCATCCGGGGGAATGGTGGCATTTTTGTCTCGGTGATCAAATGTGGACTTGGTTAAGTGGTGGAGATAGCGCTCGCTATGGACGGGTTTTGTAGGTTATTTCCCAATAAATTACAAATTACAAATTATTCATGCAAAGTATTAGTTTTTTCCCTATTTTTCTTGACATGCCAACCAGTTTGTGAACCCATTTTTCCAGCTTTCACAAATATCCAACAACCGCGTTGATAGAAATTTTCGCCTGCTTTCGATTGAGGTTTTACCCCAATTAATTGCTCCACTTCTTCAGTGGTCAATATCCACTCAGAAGCTTGAGCGCGTTCTAATATATTCATATACCAAAGCGGGTCTGGTGGTTGCAGTCGAGAAATCAAGATTTGTTCCAATTTTGCCAATGACTCACCTATTGCTGCTAAGCCATTATCAAGTTGCTGGTTACTGACAGTTTCTAATTGGGGAGACGACCGCGCAATTTCAGCTTTATCATCTAGTGGTGGAGGTGCTTGTAATTGGTTTTCTGTGGTAAAATTAGGTGGTTTGATATTCTGCTCAAGCTGGGTTTTCAAAGCACGAGATGGCATTAAACTCCGGCTTAAATCGACAGCCAAGTTAGTCAAATAACGGGCTGCATTTCGATTTCCCTGTGCTGCTATCTGATTAGCCACCTGCTTGATTAACTGGACTAACTTCCAGTCGATTAACCCTTGATTAGCTGCCAAAATATCAGCTTCCGAACCCTTGGGACAATCGAGCAGCGCTTGGATTAATTGTAGATAAGCTTCTGACTTTTCGTCTTTACTCTCCCCATTCCCAGCTTGTGCTAAAACATGACGCAATTGTTCACCCCAATGGTGCAAAAACTCAGCCGCTTGTAACTTACCTTCTGCTGCTAGCTGATTAGCGACTTGTTCTATAACTTGAGTCAATTCAGGATTCACCAATTCTTCATGCTGCTGTAGGAGTGTCCACTCTTCCCCATGCGGACAATTTAGCAGTCCTTGAATCAGGTTTAAATAGGCGTTGAGGCGTTGTTGGTTCATAACGAGCTACTGCCTCCCCAATCATGATATTCTGATTATCTCTTGACCTAGTAAATCCAGAGCGATAGCATTTACATATCTATATTATTTTCACCCCGATTGTAAAGAATTTCCCTAACATGGGACTCTTGGCGAATCAACAAAACATACAATAAAGATAGAACCCTAGGAACAGCACTGTGGTAAGTTCCCTCATGAAGCTGTTCTGACATGGAATTGGGAAGTTAGCTAACCTCCAAAGGAGGAAGCAAATGATTAGCCAAGACCGTCCTGCTACTAATTTTGCACCCCAAGAACAACCTACTCCCCTGGGATGGCGGATACTTTCAATATCCAGCTTAATACTCGCATTGACAGCCATTGGGACATCGGCATTTTTAATCGCCCAAATTATCCCATTGCATCGAAAAGTTGCTGAATTCACTCCCATAATCCAAAATCAATCATCAGAGAGTGCAACCGAGATTGTGGTGATTAACAAAAAAATAGCTGAGCTAGGTAAAACAATACAATCTCAGTCAGCTAAACTCTCTAAAACTGACGAAGAAATAGTCAAGCTCAACCAAGAAGTTTCCCAAACTAAAAATACACAAACTGAGCTGAAAAACGACTTGTCGCGAATTGTAAATAGCGACCAAGAACGGGGACTGCTGTATGTAGATACAAACGAACCTCAAGATATTGGACATGGATTTTTGGTGACAAATCTGAATACATACCTGACTCACAACGGTGTTAGTTTGACAGGGACAATGATTAATACAGCATACATTCAGCATCGAAATGCTAGTTTTAGAATTACCATAGCAGGTCAATCTAAACCATTAGTGATTAGTCAAATCATACCAGGTGAAAGTCAAAGATTTGAAGTAACCTTCCCCGACATATCCATTAGCAAAGCTAGTCGGTGTCGCATCCTCTATGAAAATTCCCAAGTCGTAACTGGTTATTCTAGTCAGGGAGGATTTTATCCTTAATTTCTCAGCAACTCACAGAGATAAAACAGATGTAACCGCATTTATTATCGCTGGTTAACCACTTTAAAATTTCTCTAGAAAATTAGCAAATGGAGGTAGAAATTATGTATGACTTACTAATACCTCATGGCTTTACTTATTTCATCATCAAAGTTGCCGTGCTGATTTTAGCATTGGTGCTGTGGTTAACATTTAGTGCTACCCCAGTTGCTTAAAATGCAGCCAATTTTAGATGTAGGGTAATCGACTAATAGCTATTAGTATCCTTCTCACAATATCAGGGTATCCCTGAATAAATACACACCTTATATAGAGATAGTTGAAGTGGAGATAACATCATGTTCAAAAGCAACAATCTCTGGCATTTGGGGGGTTTTTTTCCTATTTTCTTAGCATTGACGGTAATTAATATTCCAGTTACACCAGCAACCATACCTGTTAAAAAAATAGTTCAAAATCAATCCCTACTTGCCACTTTAGCAGACGGAAACTATCAGTTATGTAGTCAACCTGACCCGCAAACCTGGCAAGATGGTGCAGGAATTTGTGCTAATTTCGCTAAAATTGGTAATCGCATTGATGGATATTATGGCTATCCCCATTCCAGTGAATTTATCTGTATCAAAGGTGAAGTCAAGGGTAATCAAATCGCCGGTGAAGCTTTAGCAGTATCATGGGCTAGTCATGAAGTAATTAACATCCCCGAATCTGCATTTACATGGGATACAGAAGAACGATTGACACTCGACCAAGGAAGTATTCTTCGCACTGTTGATCAGGTCGATGGTCGCATAGACTGGATTAAGTTTAACAGTGCTTTGCTCAATTTAGAGGGATTTTATCAATACCCTAGCCCACGCATGACACCACCAGCACAAATATGTGATTGGAATCCCAAGTAAATCATTGAGCAGAACTATTACTTAATAGACTTCTTGCGTGCATTCCGAAATATTAGATAATTAACCGCAGATAAACGCCGATAAACGCCGATAAAATTTACTTTTGCTCATAGGTCTAATTATGATAGAAAATGGACGGTACATAGTTAACCATATCTCCTGTCCATGCAAAAATTAACCCCCAAAGATTGGATTGTTATTCAACAGCGTCTGACCCCCTATTTATTTTTGCTACCGGCTGTGGTTATCTTGTGTTTAACGGTCTTTTATCCCGCACTGCAAGCGTTTTACCTCAGCTTTACTCGCTATGAATACGACATTACCCAGCCACCACAATGGGTGGGTTTAGCGAACTTTCTGCGACTGTGGAAAGACCCGGTTTTTTGGCAAACTGTACGCAACACCTTGTTATATCTTATCGGGGTAGTGCCGATTTTAGTCCTAGCACCCTTGGGATTAGCAATTTTAGTTAATCAGAAGCTGCGCGGAATGCACTGGTTTCGTGCCGCTTACTACACCCCAGTAGTAATCTCTATGGTAGTAGCGGGGATTGCTTGGAATTGGTTGTATGCAGAAAATGGGTTATTAAATCAATTATTCCAGCAATTAAGATTGATTAAAGAACCAATACCCTGGTTAACTAGTCCCAATTTAGCGCTCTTCAGTGTTATGGTAGTCACTATCTGGAAAGGCTTAGGCTACTACATGGTAATTTACCTGGCTGGACTGCAATCAATTCCCGCTGATGTCTATGAAGCAGCAGCCATTGATGGTTCCGATGGTATTCGCAAACATTGGGATATTACCGTACCCTTGATGCAACCTTATTTAGCACTAGTAGCGGTGATTTCAGCAATCTCCGCAACAAAAGTGTTTGAAGAAGTATTCATCATGACCCAGGGAGGTCCGAATAATAGCTCAAAAACAATTGTTTACTACCTCTACGAGCAGGCGTTTCAAAGTTTAGAAATCAGTTATGCTTGCACCATTGGGTTGGTATTATTTTTAGTCATTTTGGGTCTTTCCATTCTCCGCTTGGTAATAGATAATAGCGCCGGTCAACCATTAGCATAGCCCACGTAGGGGCTGGGTTTCCCAGCCCTGGGTTTCCCAGCCCTGGGTTTCCCAGCCCATCCCGATCATTCTGCCCCATTACCCCATCAATGAGTAAAGGACGATATCTATACGGTACTAGTTAGACGCGCGCAAAAACTAATTCCGATATCTATCGCCCTGGTTTTGGTGCAATCCGTCAATCTATGTAACTGGGCAACAGTTCCATAGAGGACTTACTAGTAACGATAGATAGAGTTGCAAATCCTAGGTTGCCAAATTGGCAGTTTTTTTTGTTTCCAATCCTAATAATCTCAATTAATGGTTAACAAATCAAGACAAACTTTTGCTGCTGAGAAATCAAGCACTTAACTGTGTCTGTTGTCGAGATGCTATCAACAGCGTCTCTAGATAAAGATATGAGAACCGTTAAAACCGATAGCCGATACCAACCTTTACAGGAACTTCGCTAGTTTCTGTAACGTAAGTTGCATCTCCGTAGATAACTACATTATCGCTAACTGCAGTTTCAATACCTGCTTGCAAAGCGAAGGAGGAAAAATCATCATTAAACGCACCACCAGCACCTAGGTAAAGATTAGTATTTTGAGCGATGGGTGCATCATAGGTAACAGTAGCGATACCAGCTACATCTCCCGTCGAGGGAGCATAAAGCAGAGAGGGACGCAGAGAAACTGGTGCTGATCCAACTTGAACCCGTCCATCCAAAGTGATCACCCCTAAATCGTCAGCCACACCACCACCAACACCGATATAGCTACCGTTCATCCCAGTTTCAGCGCTAGCTGGATTAACAGAGAACATCACAGGTACAGTTGCGATCGCACCGACAGCAGAAATAGTAGCCAAAGCATTCAAGAATTGACGCATAATCATCTCCTAATAAGTTGTAAAATTCTCAACTGTGAGCGTTTGTTTTGTTTGCTCCTGAGATTAAAATCATCTTTTTCTCAGCGATTTACGGACGCAAAGAAATACTTTTTTTTATTTAACATTTAGACAGATATTCTTTGGTGTTACTAGGTTTTTTTGGTAAAATTTTCCGTAATTACACTTGATAAACTTGTATTTATAACTTTTAAATAAAAATCGTTCTTGGGGTGCTGATATCTTGCAGCACAGGAGGTATAACCTCCCGATGCTTGTTCCCAGGTTGAACCTGGGAACGAGAAATTTGGGCTGCCGCCTTTTGGTGTAAGATGTGAGTTAATTAGCTGTGGATTTCTGTTGTAATTTTCGGGAAAACGATAAACTAGCAAGACCTATACCGAGAGCCAGAAGTCCTAAACTAGAGGAGGGTTCGGGAATCGAACTAGCTCGGCGAAATTCGATGGGTGTGCTAACCAGCACATTGCCTTGGGCATCAAATATTGTATCTAAGGAGAAAACACTGTTTTCCAAAATACTGACGTTGGAAACCACCTTACCACCACCACGAGTAGCGCAACCATTGGGAGCGTTATTTCCTATGTAGCGGTTCGGTTCCCAGATTAATTGAATGTCACAGCTAACTGTAGCTATATTGCTAATGTTAACAACCCGCTGTGATTCCTGAAGATTGCACAATCCCCGTAAAATATCACTGTTGACAAAGCTGCGAATGCTGACTTGGACAGTAGAGTTATTGGGACTAAAGGAATAAAAGCGCAGGCGCTCAAAAGCCGTACTTTGCTGTTCTAGATAGATATTTTGGACACCAGTGCTTGGGGTTCCACCAGCCAGTTGCACGTTACAATTTGTCATACTAATCAATGGTACAGTCGGGGTACTTGCCACCTGTTGACCATTGTTGAACAAGCCAGTGAACCATCTTGCTACTTCCTGAACCTGAGTCTGTATTGGAGGTGGAGCAAGGGTAGCAGCACGAGTTTCAGGAGCAAATCCAACTGTTGCTACTAAAGCTGTCAGTGTAAAAACTTTGAATTTAATCATAATTTAATACCTTATCTTGGGGGGAAACTATCTCTAAAGATAATCAACAGCAACTGAAAATAGTTGCAATTCATGCTTACACGTAAGTATTGTAGGGTGGGTTAGAAGTTCCGTCTAACCCACCAAAGCTTTGAAAATGATGCGTTACGCGCTTCGCTAACATACCCTACGTATCTATCTTTAAAGATAATCAATTCATGCTTCCGGGTAAGTAGAGTCAGAGAAAATTTCCGCTACAATACGCTACACGATAAACGAGAATATACTAGAGGGTGCATCAATGAACGCTATACTTCAGATTGTCGATAAAATTGAACAATCATTAGCGATTCATAACATTGAATGCTTTAGTTAAGCGGCGATTCAGTAACTATGTCTCAAGAAGCCAGCACCCGTCGGATTGTTTCTGAACCAGTGGAGTCTTCTTCCTCCCCAGCTTCGCAACCGGAAGAGTTCATCTCTAGCGAGCCGTGGTCGATGGACTCCTATGCCGATGGCTTAATGGATGAAATATTTTCCGATTTAGACGAAATTTTAGAAGCTAAAGGCAAGCTACCATCTAGTTCAGGTAAGCCAGAATACGTTACCCTGAAAACTATTAAGGTGCCGCACATTGTCATGCCAGAAGCGGTCTTACCTTCAGATTTAGTTCACCAACCACAGCCTACCCCACCACAATCGCAGTCAACTCAACTGAGTACTTTCGTAGCGGACACGACGGTTGTCAAACCACCACGTCCACAGAAAGCCAAGCAGAAAAAAAAATCTGCCCCGAAATTCTCGAAATTGCTGTTGATACTCAGTGCCATTGCTTCGGTGAGTGCGATCGCATTACTGTTGTGGGCGTTCATGGGTAAGCTCAATCGCCAAAATACACCCTCTACAAGTCCCTCGGCTACTGAGCAGCAAGTATCTACCCAAGCACAAACAGAAGCGGAACTAGGTAACTATATCGCCCAATCACTGGACAGCATTGAGCAAAAGGTAGCCAAAAGGGAACTAGCTGCCAAAATTGCTAAAAATAATCAAGCGAACAATCCGCCACCTGTAGCCACAACGAATAATCCAGCACCACCTGCTAATAACCGTCCCGCACCAACAACAGTCCTAGAGCGGATTTACATCCCCGTCTATCAACCAGCCTTACCAATGCGTTACGCTCCACCCTCAATTATGGGTGCGACTGCACCAGTGCCACGTCCTGCCAATCTCAAGGCACCAAAAACGCCGGTAACACAAGCACCCAAACCGAAATCTGCACCGGCAGCAAAAAAACCTGCACCAGCAGCAAAAACTCCCTCTGGTCGCCAAGTCCCCAAGCTACCAACGCTACAGACTGCTGCTAAACCACTTACTGTGCGTCCTAACCCTAGTTTACCCTCAGCACCAGCAAAACCACCCGCACGGGTAGCCCCCCAAAACACAGCTAAACCAGCACCCAGACAGCAAGCACCCGCACCCGCACCCAGACAACAAGCACCTGCACCTGCACCAGCAAAACCACCCGCACCCGCACCCATACAGCGCTACGTACCAGCACCACCATCCCCTGCACCAGTTACAAACCATAGGTTGGATGGGGTGCTAGATTTGGGTGATCCCAGCCGCAATGCTGCTTTGTTTAATATTGACGGTGTTACCCGCCAAGTTCGCGTCGGTGAAAACATCGGTAGCAGTGGTTGGTCTTTAGTAGAAGTCGTCAACAATGAGGCAATTATCCGCCGCAACGGTGAAGTCCGCTCCATTTACCCAGGTCAGAAGTTTTAGGGATGGGTGATTGGTCATTAGTGTCAACTCACTGCTACTAATGACCAATGACTAATCACTAATGACTAATAACTAATTGCTAAGATGTAAGTCACAAACCTCACCTGTGGAGTTGTGGTAGTGGGCTTATTTGATGACCTGAGTCGGTTCCTAGAAAGCCGTTTGGAAGAGTTCTTGCGTAATAATCCGCACCTGGAATTGGAAGCACTGACTGAGCAGCTGCGGGAGCAAGAGGAAGACGCCTTAAAGTTAATTGCGGACTTACAGGTGCAAGAAAAACAAGCGCAGGAAGATATTCTGGCTACTGCTACAGAAATCCAAAAATGGCACAACCGTGTGCAAAAAGCAAAAGCCTCTGGTAGACAAGATTTAGCAGCCGCAGCCGAACAACGGGAAGCAGCTCTATTGCGCGAGGGAAATCAAAAATGGGGACATATGCAAGGTATAAAAGAACGCATAACCCAGACAAAGGAACTGCTGCGGAAAATTAACCAACGCCGTCAGGAGGTGCAAACCAAAGCCGCTCAAGCACAGACAGCACGCACTCAAGCACAAGCGCAGCGTTTGGAAACCGCTGGGTGGTCGAATCAAACTACCACCTCTGCAGGTAGTTTTGACGAGTTAGAAGCTAAATTCCGCCGCTGGGAAACTCAAGATGAGTTAGAACAAATGAAGCGCCAAATGGGTAAATAAATTAGTCTGGGGAATGGGTAGTGACTAATAACTAATGACCAATAACTAATGACTTTCCCTGTTTATATTGGCTGGGGTGGATTGCGGATTCATCCGCATATTTTTTTTGAAGCGATCGCTTATACGGTTTCCTTGCGCTTGGTGCTGCGTAACGTCCGCAAAGATACAATTGCACCCAGTCAACGTAGTTCGGTAATTGTGGGTGGAATGTTGGGAGCTTTAATTGGTGCCAAGGTACTTGTATTGCTGCAACATATTGATTTAGCTTGGCAAAATTGGCAGTTATTATTATTGTTATTTTTGCAAGGTAAAACAGTAGTAGGCGCTCTTTTGGGTGGATTAATTGGTGTTGAATTAACTAAAAAAATTATTGGGGTTCATCGCTCTACAGGAGATGTTTTTGTTTATCCTTTAATTTTGGGAACAGCGATTGGTAGAGTTGGTTGTTTCCTTACCGGATTAAGTGATAAAACCTACGGAATCGCCACAAAATTACCTTGGGGAATCGATTTTGGTGATGGTATCCCCCGTCATCCCACCCAGGCATATGAAATGATTTTTTTACTAATTTTAATGATATTTTTACACTTTCGCAGCCGCTACCCTAGGGGTGAAGGAGATTTATTTAAATTTTATTTAGTTTCCTATTTAGGCTTCCGTTTTTTGATAGATTTTATCAAACCCGATTTTCGCCCCTTACTAGGATTAAGTGCAATTCAAATTGCTTGTTTTCTGGCTATTTTAGTTTACCATCGTAGTATTTGGCGAATGTTTCGCTTTGCTAGCTAAGATACCCTAGCGCAAAGATGCAAATATTTTTTTAGCGTTTTTACACCTCAAATTTTATCACAAAAATTATTCAGTAATTACCATGCCTACTCGCAATTATCTATTCTATGCTTTAACAAATAGTCTTTGCTCGAAATGTCTGGTCAAAGTAGAAGCCAAGATTATTTTTCAGGAAGGTTGTGTTTATTTGGTTAAAAACTGTCCCACTCACGGACGGGAAGAAGTATTAATTGCTGACGATATTGAATATTATAAAAAATCCCTAGAATTTATTAAACCAGGGGACATGCCTTTAAGGTTTAATACACCGATAAAATATGGTTGTCCCTATGATTGTGGTCTTTGTCCCGACCACGAACAGCATAGTTGTTTAACTTTAATTGAAGTAACTGATAAATGCAATCTTTCTTGTCCTATTTGCTATGCTGATTCGGGAATAGAGGAGATTTCAACAAATAGTCATCAACCACGGCGTCACCGCAGTTTAGCACAAATTGAAACGATGATAGATGCCGTAGTGGCGAATGAGGGAGAACCGCAAATTGTGCAATTAAGTGGTGGTGAACCAACCATGCATCCAGAGTTTTTTCAAATCTTGGATATGGTGAAAAGAAAGCCGATTAAGCATTTAATGATTAATACCAATGGCGTCAGAATTGCTAAAGATAAATCTTTTGGCGATCGCTTGAGCCAATATATGCCGGGAATTGAAATATATTTGCAATTTGACAGCTTTGAAGCGTCAGCTTTACAAGAATTACGGGGTGCAGATTTACGAAGCGTCCGCGAACAAGCAATTGCTAATCTCAATGAATATAATATTTCTACAACCCTAGTTGTGACGCTAAAAAAAGGATTAAATGACCACGAAATCGGGAAAATTATCGAATATGCTTTGCAACAAAAATGCGTGCGGGGTGTGACTTTTCAACCAATTCAAGCTGCTGGAAGATTAACAGGATTTAATCCCAAACGTGACAGGTATACGCTGACAGAAGTGCGTAGGGCAATTTTACAACAAAGCCCGTATTTCAAACCAGAAGATATCCTTCCGGTTCCTTGTCATCCCGACTGTTTAGCAATGGCTTATGCACTAAAATTAAATGGTAAAGTGATTCCACTAACGGGGTTAATTAATCCCGACGTGTTTGTAGATATCATGCCTAATAGTGTATTGTATGAGCAAAATGAAGAATTAAAACGGCAGATTTTTCAGCTATTCTCTACTAGTCATTCTCCGATTTCGGCAGCAACTTCGTTAAAACAACTTTTGTGTTGTTTGCCCATGTTACCTGTTCCTGAAGGTATTAACTATTCCAATGTTTTTCGGGTGATGATTGTCCAGTTTCTTGACCCGTTTAATTTTGATGTGCGTTCGGTGAAACGTTCTTGCATTCACATTGTCCATCCCGATGGGAGAATTATTCCCTTTGATACATTTAATATCTTCTACCGGGAAGGTAGCGCTGGATATCACTTGGTGAATCATTAATTTATAAGGTTAAAGTAATGCAAAATAGAAATGAAACTGTCAACATATTTTTAGGCATAGCATTATTAATTGGTATGCATATTGTAGCTCTTTTAGTAATTGGATTACTGGGATTTATTGTAAGTACTATCTACCCCACAACTTATGCTGCTATAATAGTTTGGATGTATGGTATTGGTGGCTTTTTATTCTGGCAACTTCTTTATGTACTCCCAGTTAGTTTGTGGTTAAAAAGAAGAGGAAACCAAGGGATGATGAAAGGAGTGATTATCGGTGCAGTAATTACAGCTTTATTAAATGGTGCTTGTTTTTTGTCGTTTGTGAGATTTTAGTAATTCAGTTTTATCACATGTTGCCCAATAATCAAAATCCCCGCCATGAATGGTTAACAATTTTGGCTGGAGCTATATTTATTATTGTTTGTAATCTACTAATTAGTATATTTGCAGCTAATACAGTTTATAGTTTACTTTATAACCTATTTGGCAACCGTTTAAACCGGGGAGATGCTCAAGGTTTAGCTGGTGGTTTTTTGGCGATATCTTCTGTTTGGATATATCAAATTATATATGTGCTACCCTTGGTTCTTTTATGGCGATATCTCCGGGAGTTTGCCATGATGAAAGGAGTAATTATTGGGGCAGTAATTACGGCTTTAATAGCTGGTTATTGTTTTGTAATTTCTGCCTCTGCTGTAGTGCAACGTTAAATAATACCACATATTTAAAGCCGTAAGCGCTTGTGTTGCGTCGTAGTCAACAATACTACTTATTGTGACCTGTCGCTGTCTGTTCAGTCACAGAAGCCATAGAAGCAGCATTAGAATCAGAAGATGGGGAAACTTGATTTTGCTGGCTGGGGTTAGATGCAGGAGTGTTGCTCGCTTCGTTAAAATACAAACCTACTATCCTGTCGTAATTGGACGCGATCGCTAAAAATGCTCCTCCCAGAATATATATGGGTAAGGGGAAAGTGAACTGCTGAACCCAGTCAAACAGTTCCGCGATCGCAAATAGTACCAAAAAGCAAGCCAGCCAAATTCGCATCATTCACAAGTTTAGCGCTGACACAGGTAGATGAGAGCGCTCCTTGGTTGCATGATATCAAATCTGGCAACCCTTGCTCTGGCTGGATATATCTCATCGTCACCACAATCTCTGGAGCAGGTGTGTATATTAAGACTTTATACGGTTAATTACATCTCAAAGATGGGCATTCTAGGAATATGGACTTTGTTTCCTATAACCATCAGCAAAGGCTGAAGTAAGAAATTGAGACTAGCTTAGCAGTTAAGGCTGTTTATGTGGAGGAAAATAATGACATTCTCATCCTGGAAAAACTATTGGCGACATTTTCATAAATCTAAACATCTGGAACGAGTTTAACTGTGTCTTTTTAAACTATTCATAACTCTGAGTGAATTTTTTTTAAGATATACACTCATAATTCCTTGATGTTAATCCCTGAATATCTTGTATCACCTGCATCTATCGGGAGAATAGTTACTCAAGACTAAAGTAGCACCTGGTTTACCTAATCAAATCATTATGGTCGGCGATATTCGGGAAAAGATACCCCAATATACTAGGAAAAAGACATTTTCACTCTTTCTCATTCATGTTTTTACTATATGTGAAACCGGGGATATAGATGTATTAAATACAACGATTAACTGGCGATTTTATGACAAAAAACATGGTTATTGTACCTACTTCAGTAATTTATTTAACATATTAACGGTTAATAAAGATTTGTTTTTTGCAGTATACAATCAGAAATAAAGCCAGTTAAGTAGTCAAGGAGTAAATCATGACAACTCAATTACCAAAAACCCCATCAAAAATATTAGTAATTGATGACAATATCAGTAATTTAGAAATTCTCCATTTAGCATTAAGTTGCTCTGGTTATGAAGTTTTAGCAGAAATCGATGGGAAAAGGGGAATTGCCCATGTTAGAAATAATCCCCCAGATTTAATATTACTCGATATCATGATGCCAGAAATTGACGGGTTTGAAACTTGTCATATATTGCAGTCTGACCCCAAGACAAGAGACATTCCGATTATTTTTATGACAGCCCTTTGCGATACCTTAGATAAAGTTAAAGGACTTAATTTAGGTGCGGTAGATTATATTACAAAACCATTTCAACATGATGAAATAATCGCTAGAATTGAAGTACATTTAAAGTTACGAAAATTGAACTTAGAGCTAGCCCATCAAAAGGAAATTTTAGAGCAAAGAGTGCAAGAACGGACTGCAGAACTTTCTCAAGTTATTGAAGAGTTGAAAAAAGTTCAATTGCAGTTAGTACATACTGAAAAAATTTCTTCTTTGGGTCAGTTAGTTGCTGGTATTGCTCACGAAGTAAACAATCCTATTGGTTTTATTTCGGGAAATCTCCACCATGCTAATCAATATGTGAAAAATTTAATTAACCTGGTCAATCTTTATCAAAAAAAATTCCCAGAACCAGGTGAAGAAATCACAGATGAAATTAATAATATAGATTTAAATTATATTTTAGAAGATTTACCAAAATTACTTTCTTCCATGCACCTAGGAACTAATCGGATTCAAGACATTATGCAATCTTTACGCAATTTTTCGCGGGTTGATGGTGCTGATAAAAAACCCTTTGATATTCACTCAGGTATAGAAAGTACTTTGATGATTTTACAGCATCGTCTCAAAGGAAAAACTGAACGTCCGCCAATTTGCGTAATTAAAGAATATGGCGATTTACCAGAGGTGGAATGCTATCCCGGACAACTAAATCAAGTATTTATGAATTTATTAGCAAATGCCATTGATGCTTTAGAAATTGTCACGGAAGAACCTGCTAAATACAATCCAATAATTTTGATTTCTACTTCTGTAATTAATCAACAAATCGCCATTCAAATATGTGACAACGGTATAGGAATATGCCGGGAATTTTATCATCAAATATTTGTACCTTTCTTCACAACTAAACCTCCTGGAAAAGGTACTGGTTTAGGACTATCTATTAGTTACAAAATTATTACTGAAAATCATGGCGGTAGCCTAGAATGTTTCTCAGAACCGGGAAAAGGAACAAAATTTGTGATTAAAATTCCCATTTTTAGTTATGGTTGATAATTTAGAAATATTTGCAAGTAACTTATCGATTACCAAAAGCCAAAAAATTTTCTAGTTTGTTACTAAATTACCCCAAAAAACCCCAAAGCATACAAGATTTTTTTCAGACATTTCCGGGAACAATTAGTATATTTATCGATAACTAGCATCAAATCAAGTAGAAAGCGCTAGTAAATTACCCTTGTTACCTTTAGGGGTTAACTAGCTAGATGTAATTAAAAGGAAAACAGAAGGGGACTAACTGTTTGGTTTAATTAAGCTTACCGATTGAATATTTATGTATTTTAAAATGTATTTTAAGCCTTGCCCACTTCTAATTTAATGTATTAAATTTAACTTGTTATTGAAAAATAGCTACTGAGATAGATGTCAGAATATCCCTGACATAAAAGATATGTTTAAGTGACATCGACTCCGCAAAAAGCTTGAGAATTATTGATGTCAAATGTTAAGCAAAATGTTAAAAGTTAATCGAAGTGTGTGTTGATTTTTGAAGGGAGAATTTTTAAGTGGAATTACTAAGATTAGAAGTTACAAAACGTGCTGAAGAATTACGGCAATTAATACAACAGGCGAGTTATGCTTATTACGTTCTGGATGCACCCTTCATGGAAGATACAGTTTATGACCGACTGTATCGAGAATTGCAAGAGATAGAAACTCAGCATCCAGAATTGGTGACACCCGATAGTCCGACTCAGCGAGTCGGGGAAAAACCGGCAACCCAATTTATCTCTGTGCGGCATAACATACCCCTGTATAGTTTGGAGAATGCTTTTAACATTGACGAATTGAAAGCTTGGGAGGGACGCTGGAAGCGACAAGTAGCTAATACCGGCGCCGTGGATGATAATTATGTGTGCGAACTGAAAATTGATGGTAACGCCTTAGCATTGACCTATGAAAATGGTGTCTTAGTTAGGGGTGCAACGCGGGGTGATGGAGTAATTGGGGAAGATATCACCCAAAACGTGCGGACAATTCGCTCTATTCCCCTGCGCTTGCATCAAGAAATGTTCAATGGTGTTAGTATTCCAGAAAAAGTAGAAGTGCGGGGTGAAGCATTTTTACCACTGGATGTATTTACAGAAATTAACCAGGAAAGACAACAATCCGGTGAGCAGTTATTTGCTAATCCCCGCAATGCTGCGGCTGGAACCTTACGACAATTAGACTCCCGAATTGTAGACCGACGCCGATTAGATTTCTACGCTTATACATTGCACATTCCCGGCTGGGATGACGCTAGTATTAGCAATACTCAATGGGAAGCGCTGGAATTATTGCAAAAAATCGGATTTAAGGTAAATCCCAACAAACGTCTGTGTCAGTCCATAGATGAGGTAGCAGAGTATTACACATACTGGGATACAGAACGGCTGAATTTACCCTACATGACCGATGGGGTAGTGGTGAAAATTAACACTTTTAAACTGCAAGAACAACTCGGTTTTACCCAGAAATTTCCCCGATGGGCTGTAGCATTGAAATACGCTCCCCAAGAAGCACCAACGCGGGTAGAGAATATTACGGTGAATGTGGGACGTACAGGAGCATTAACACCACTAGCAGAAATGCGTCCAGTAGAATTAGCAGGAACTACCGTTTCTCGCGCTACCCTACACAATAGCGATCGCATTGCTCAATTAGATATCCGTATCGGTGATACGGTGATTGTTCGCAAAGCCGGGGAAATTATTCCCGAAGTGGTACGGGTACTCAAAGAACTGCGACCCAGCGACACCCAACCCTTCCAAATGCCTACCCATTGCCCAGTTTGTGCCAGCGCTGTGGTACGGTTAAAAGGCGAGGCTGTTACTCGGTGTGTTAATGCATCCTGTGCCGCTATCCTGCGCGGCGCCATCGAACATTGGGTCAGTCGTGATGCTTTAGATATTCGCGGTATTGGAGAAAAACTCGTCCAGCAACTGGTAGATAAAGAAGTGGTGCATTCCGTTGCTGATTTGTACGACTTGACAGCAGACAAATTATTGTCCCTAGAACGGATGGGTAAAAAATCCGCCGAGAAATTAATCAGTGCGATCGCCCAATCAAAACAGCAACCTTGGTCAAGGGTACTTTATGGTTTGGGTATTCGTCATGTAGGTAGCGTCAACGCCCAGTTATTAAGTCAGGAATTCCCCACAGTCGAAAAGTTAGCGGCGGCGTCACCCACAGATATTGAAGGGGTGTATGGTATTGGTGGGGAAATTGCCATGTCTGTACACCAGTGGTTCCGCATCAGTGCTAATCAAACATTGATTGAACGCCTACAAGCAGCACAGTTGCAATTAGCACAAGAATTAGTAACTCTTAAGAATGCCTCGTCTCTCCCCTTAGCTGGGAAAACCTTTGTAATTACAGGCACTTTACCTACCTTGAAGCGGGATGATGCGAAGGCGATGATTCAAAAAGCCGGTGGTAAAGTCACTGATTCTGTAGGAAAAAAAACTGACTACTTAGTTGTCGGTGAAGATGCCGGTTCCAAGCTCACGAAAGCCCAGGAGTTGGGTATTACCCAGTTAAGTGAAACGCAGCTTTTGGAGATGGTGGAGGAATAGGGACTGGGGACTGGGTAATAGGGAATAGAATTTTGTAGGGTGGGCAGTGGGTATCCTTGGTCTTTAGGGAATAGGTTTGGGGGAATAGGGCAGGGGAAACAATCCAATGCCCAATGCCCAATGCCCAATGCCCAATGCCCAATGCCCATTACCTATTCCCTAATTACTCATACAAGCGTAACCGCCGTTGATCAATCGCAGGGTAGTACCGGAGGGACAATCCTGTTGGGTAATTCTACCTTGTAGGGGATTAGCACTCGGAACACTGTTGACACTTGATACAGATGTTTCTAAGAAATTGGCAGAACCACTACCACCGTTGCGACCAACAGCGGGAATTTCCAGAAACGCATCAGTAGCTTTACCCGTACCGTCGTTGGTAACGGCGGTGGTGTCACCTGGATGTCCGTTGGGGACTAACAGTTGCGGGTGGTCGAAAGGTGCTTTCTCCAGACGAACTCGCTCATCGGTGAGTCCTTTCAGGAAAGCAACCAAATCTTGTTTTTCTGCGTCCGTTAGTCCCAGAGGCTGGAGAACACCACCTTGGAAGTCACCACCACGATTGTAGAACTCTACTACTTGTTCCAGGGTCAGTTGTCCACCGTTGTGGAAGTAGGGAGCAGTTAGTTCTACGTTGCGGAGTCCAGGGGTTTTGAAAGCACCATCGGTGAGGATAATGTCACCACCAGCGACTGCGACATTGGGGTTTTGTCCCAACAACTGGGAGAATTTCCCTTGCTGAGCTAGTTTGGACTCGGAAAGATCGTTACCAAAGGGGTCTTTAGCTCCCACACCAGGGTCTTCCGAGCTAGGTCTAACCCCAATGTTAAAGAAGCCATTGTCAAAGATAAGTTTTGGATTGTTGAATCCAGGAAAGGCAAAGATTCTTTGGTTGCTGACGCTTTGCACGGAAGCATTGGTCATTTCTGCACCATGATGGCAGCCGATGCACTGCGCTTTGGTTTCAAATAAGGCTTTACCGCGCTTCTGCTGGTCTGTGAGAGCGTTAGCGTTTCCTCCCAAGAACTTATCTAGGGGCGTATCATTGGATATCAGTGTAGACTCGTATGCCTGAATCGCCAACCCGAAGAACAGCGGGAAGTTGTACTCCATCAAGGTGTACTCGTTGGTAGCCAAGGTGCGATTCGGGTTGTTGAGGAAAGTCCGGGAACCGTCAGCATTGACTTGGATAATCCGGTTGGACTTCCACCACTCGTCTTTGAAGGCATTCGTAATCAGTTGATCGTAGGTTGCGGTTTGCAAACCAGGTTGAGGTGATCTGCTGTCGCTACCTAAAACGCTATCCTGTGGATGCACAAGTTGCTTCCCTAGGGGACGTAGAGCAAGTAACTTCTTACCCAGTTTCCTGGGGAGCTTTTCGTTTTTAGCGGCACCTTTGTTAGTGCCGTTTGACCCTAACTTATCGGCGAGTTCTTGGAAGGTACGACCATCAGCAGACATCTCGAAAGACGACATCGGTGGTCCGACTGCTTGGGAAGCTAAAGACGCATTCTTGAGGCTGACTTTGACTTCCTCTAGCTGGCTGGGAGTGTTTGCCCTAATCACCTTAGCATTGGGGTCTCTCAACCCGAAGGGATTCACCCCATTAAATATATTTTCCGCCCTTCCGTCCCAGAAGTTACGGAAATTGAACACCGCATCGATAACAGTGGGTGAGTTGCGTCCTGGAACTTGACGGACATTTATGCCTCCGACGTTAAACACCGAATCAGGAACACTTATTACTTGCTCTACCGCATTACCCGGTCTGACATCAACGAACTGACTATTGAAGACCCCCTGGGAGGAAGCGACATCATTACTGTCAGAGATAACCGTTGACGCAGTGTCATTGGGGTTAGATAGCTTGTGGAAGGGGAAATCTCCCGGCTTTAGCTGGTAGTTCGGTGCCCCACCAATGTTAAAAACTGTATCGGGACCAGGGTTGATTTGATTCTTGGAGCGGTTGTCAGCACCTGCATGGAAGTGACAACTCGCACAGGACATATTACTGTCGCTACCAACTTGCATATCCCAGAACAGGGTCTTGCCTAACTTAATAGCGGCGGTTTTGTCCTTAATAAAGGTGGAGAGATTGTCAGGTTCGGGAACTGGCAATGTTTTCAGGGAAGCCAGAGGCAGCGGCGCCAACTGCGCTGATACGCTATGTCCGCTAATGATAGCAACTGCCACTACTGCGGTAATTACTATCGGTCTGGCAAACTTGGTTACTGATTTCTTGATGCTGGTGCGCTTTGATTGAACATTCTGAGGTTCAGAAGGCTGTCTCAATAGCGTGCTTTTTTTGTCTAATCTGCGTATTGCCTGCTTTATCCCTGTTTGAGCCGACTTGACAACAAATCGACCGTCAGGGACAACAAGCAAATACATTGGCACGCTTAGGACAAGCAATACCAGTATCAGACATGGCAGAGTTCCCATTTGGTCTGATGTAAAAACAACTACGTGATTAAAATAAGCGAGAAAAAAGACAAAGTACAGCCGAAAAAAATTCAGCAATAATACTGAACTTTATAAAATCTTCACAAAATAATTCAGATAAATTATCATCTGCTTAACTTGCAAAACCAAAAGACAAATTTGCAGCTATATGCATATGCATTGTCAACTTATTTTTTATCTACTAAATAATACTGAATTTGATTTTTTTACTGAAATTTATATCAGTGATTTTCCGTATACATGTCAGGATTTCTTGGTATTTATCTTATTGATTACAAATTAGGCATCAGTAAAATTCGTCAAAAATTTATATTTTTACTGATTGCAAAATTAAGAAATATACATCAATATTTTTGTCTGGGGCGGTGCATATACCTGGTAAAAAGCGTCCAAATCGCCTTGAATGACCAATTTTTTTGCCATAATAAAAACGGAACAAATCATTAAATGTTGCAACAAGTTCACACAAAACCCAGAGTATCTGCCAGTATAGGAAATGTATCTCTTAAAACTGCTAACACATCCTACTTTCTGACTTAATGGATTTATTTAAGGCAAAAATTTATGCTCTACGTGTACTTAATTATTACTCGCAAGTACAAGCCGAGCAGGTTAGCCAAAACTTGATTAAGGATGTTAATCTAGAACGCTACAGGAGAGCGCCTGATGTTGGAGTCAGAAGAAGTGGAATTACTTTTTTTGAGACTAACGGCAGCATAGATATGCTGGAGCGCTACTACAAGGAAGCACCGGAGTTTATTCAGAACTTGCGGAAAAATTGCTTTCCTTTTCTTTCACCGATTGACAAGCTGAGGCTGGATTTAGGAGATATGCAGTCCGTTCTTCTGTGGGAGGTCCGCGAGTATCGGTGTCCATGTTTGTGGGATATCGCGGTGTTGATAAACCTCTAACCTATTGGAATTGACTGCGACAACCAAAGTTTGCATTGACAAAGACGCTGTAGGGTTAGCATTGATTGCGACCCTACTTTTTTTTGGGACTGGAAGGGACAAGGGAAGGAGGACAAGGAACAAAAAATCAATTACCTATTCCCAATCCCCCATACCCCATTGTGTCTTCCTGCTATCGGGTGAATCAATGGGGTGAAGATACAGCAGTTTGCATGTTGTAGCATATTTGTAGTTTAAGTAGGCTTTGAGTGCAGCTGCTCAAATCTTTGCTGTTTCATGTCCCTGGATGTCCAATTTCTTTTAATAGGGAATGGGGAGGAAATCAGGGAATGGGTAACGGGGAATAGGATTGAGGCGGAAAATAAATATTACCCATGACCGATGACCGATGACCCATTACCAAGTCCCTCTTGATAAATGAAGCGGTAATTTTGGGAACCATAAAGTTGGTAATTTGCCGCTTCACAGCCTAGAGGAAAGCAGTCTGGGCAGTTTTTCATTAGGGTCTTCTGCCAGCACATGATTATAGAAACACCCGATCTATGAACCGCCTGTTTCCTGTTTTTGATTCATATATTAAACCCCATTCGCTGTTTATCGCCATGTCGGTGGTGCTACCAGCGGTATTGGGTTTAAATAATTCGGCTGTGGCTGCAGACCGGATTTATGCGTCTTATTCTGCCTTAGAACGCTCGATTTCTGTAGCAGCACTGGAAGCCTACGCCAAACAAGGTATCATCAATGATGATTTAGCAGTGTACGCTCAGTATGTACCGCCAGAACAATTAAAACAATTACAGCAAGTTCTTCTACGGCGGATTGACCTCAGTCCAGTCGCTGTTTCTCAGTTTCTCTACACCACCCAAGGGGAAGCTTTGTTAGATAGGCTGGGATTGGTAATTAAAACTGAAGCGCGTCAACCGGGTTCGATTGCAATTCGAGCGGCTCTGATTCTTGCAGCTAGCGACCCCGAAGGTTTAACGCTATTAAATTTTCTGCGGAAATTCCCTACCAGTAGTGTCAGAATTGATTTAGCCCAGGGATTGCAAATTGCTAGACAGTTGGAAGCACTGGTGAACCAAACCAACCGAGCAAATGCAGCGATTATCAAATTATCCGCAGAAGTAGCGGCAAAACAGCAGCTAGAACCGACAAAATTACCTAACATTCAGCCTCGTGGACCGTTGAACTGGAATAAACGGACGCTCACCCTTTACGACTCACCACGGAATCGGGTTTTTTTGGCGGATATTTATCTGCCAATTGTCCAAGGTGCGGTACCTGTAGTTGTGATTTCTCATGGTTTGGGTTCAGACCGTACCAGCTTTGAATATTTAGCGGTTCATTTAGCATCCCACGGGTTTGCAGTTGCTGTTCCCAATCATCCCGGTAGCGATGCTAAACAAATAGAGTCGCTGCTAGCGGGACGAGCTTCCCAAGTTTCTGCACCGAATGAATTTATCGACCGACCCCTAGATGTGAAATATTTGCTCGACCAGCTAGAACAGTTCAACCAGACCGATCCAGGCTTTCAAGGTCGCTTAAACCTACAGCAAGTTGGTGTCATTGGTCAATCCTTTGGGGGTTATACCGCTTTAGCCTTAGCAGGAGGGACGATTAACTTTGAACAACTCAAAAAAGACTGCGCTCCTGATGCACTGGGAGAGACATGGAACGTGTCTTTATTCCTGCAATGTCGAGCGTTGGAAATGAGTCGCACAGCTAATATATTGCGGGATGAAAGAATTAAAGCCGCGATCGCAGTTAATCCCATTACCAGCAGTATCTTTGGAAGTACAGGTATCAGCCCTATTCAAATTCCTACCATGATTGTCGCCGGTAGTGATGATACAGTCGCTCCATCCTATCCGGAACAAATTCTGGCTTTTACCAGGCTGACTAGTCCCCGCAAGTATCTTCTATTAATGCGTGCTGGAACCCATTTTTCCGTGATTGGGGATGCAGCTAACAGTGCTGAACCAGTTCCCGTACCTCCAGCGGTCATCGGTCCTGACCCTGAGTTAGCACGGAATTATCTCGGACTTGTCAGCTTGGCTTTCTTCAAAAACTACATCACCGGAAGACCAGACTATCTGTACTATCTCACCTCTAAATATCTACAATCTATTACTCAGGGACAGATTGGGTTGAGTATGGTAGATTCTTTATCCCCCACTGAATTAGAACAACTTCTCAATGGTTCTACCCCAGAACCAGCACCAGCACCAGCACCAGAAGTAGCTCCCCAACCATCCCCCACACCATAAGAATTTTGGGGAATGGGTAATGGGTAACAGGACTTATGCATTGATGATGATTTGGCGTCCGAAGCGATCGCTGCACGAAGTAATCGCCAAAGGATTGCTTTCCTACATGGCTGTGACCGTCGCTGAGGAGAATGGGAGTGGTTGCGTAATACCGTTTCACTTATATCATGATACAAATGGCGCTTGTAAGGGTAAGGCATTGCCTTACCCCTACGTAGATTTTGATGTATTCCGAATTTGGTGAAATGGTATTAGTCCCAGGGAATGGGGAATTGGGTTGTTTGAAATCAGCCTTCTAGGATTAATCTGGAATTCATACCTCGATTTAGCAACGCCACATAATGACTCATCTGACCCTCACCTCAGAATCTAAATCCTTTGGCGGAAAACTCGGCTTTTACTCCCATCCCTCCAGTACCTGCAAGGGTGACATGCGCTTCGCAGTCTATCAACCACCCCAAGCTGTTTCCCAACCCGTCCCAGTTGTTTATTTCCTCTCTGGCTTAACCTGCACGGAAGAGAACTTTATGGTCAAAGCAGGGGCACAGCAATTTGCATCCAAATACGGCTTAATATTAGTTGTACCAGATACTAGTCCGAGAAATACTGGTATTCCAGGGGAGGATGATGAGTGGGACTTTGGTACAGGTGCGGGGTTTTATGTGGATGCAACCGAGGAACCTTGGCGATCGCACTACCAAATGTATAGCTACGTCGTCGAAGAATTACCCCCCATCATTCATACTCATTTCCCCGTTATCCCCGACAAACAAGGGATTTTCGGTCATTCTATGGGGGGACATGGTGCCCTGGTTTGTGCGTTGCGAAATCCAGACAAATACCACTCACTATCCGCCTTTGCTCCCATTGTGGCACCGATGCGCTGTCCTTGGGGACAAAAAGCCTTGAGTCGTTATCTAGGGGAGGATAGGTCGGTTTGGCGTGATTATGATGCCAGTGAATTAGTCAAGCAAGCTAAATTTCCCAGTCCGATTCTCATTGACCAAGGGACGGCGGATAAATTCTTAGCAGACCAGTTAATGCCAGAAGTCTTTCAGCAAGCTTGTGCCCAAGTAAATCAACCTCTGGGTTTGCGTTATCAACAAGGCTACGACCACAGTTATTATTTCATCTCTACCTTTATCGAAGACCATATCCGCCATCACGCGATCGCTCTGCATTAGACTTCTTGCGTGCATTCCGAAATATTAAGAAGTTTGCGCGAAGAAGCTGGGCTGACACAGGAAGAATTGGCAGTTCGTATTAAAGTAGCAGTCTCCACCTTGAGACGATGGGAAACTCAGGGAATGGAACCATCAATGACGGTTTTGCAGATAAGAGAGTTTTGCAAAGCCGTGGGGAAGTCTTTTGATGACTTGCCAGACTATTTAAGCCAGCGTTAACATCTGTATTCATTTTTAACTCATATGTTGCACCACAGGAGGTATAACCTCCCGACCCTCGTTACCAGATTGAACCTGGGAACGAGGAAACGAGGAACCCAGACTTATAAGAGAGGTCAGGGTTCTAAACTTCTATTCATTATTTTCTATACCTGTCAACCGTACAAAAGTCGTTGTGCCGTGTTTATATTAAGTTTGTCAGGCTCGCTGAAATTTGAAGTTCAACGACTAACGGAAATACAAGGCTTTTCAGCCCGTTTTTTTAAATAAACATAGCTACCCAAGCATTAATTTATCGTGGCTGGAAAGTCTTGTCAATTCGTAGTGCCCAAAAATTAATGTCATGAATTCGTGACAAAATTAAGAGCTTTTGCTTTTAGTTTTTAAATTAAAAAAATAGCAAAATATTAGTTTAAATTATATTGTAAACCCCTCTCCCAAGGGGAGAGGGGTTAGGGGTGAGGGTCTTCTCGTTCCCAGGTTCAACCTGGGAACAGACTTCGGGAGGTTCTAACTCCCGTAGGTTGGGTTGAGGTAACGAAACCCAACATCCTCATCACTCATTCCCAATCCCATCATCAAGCTCAATCACGCCATCCGCGCCCCAATCCAAGGAATAACAACCATCTTGCACATAGCGATGAAAGCTAGAATAAACCCAATCCTTGGGCGTCATGACTAACCCATGCCTCACCGGATTGTAATGAACATAATCCAGATGCTGAGCAAAATCTCGTTCATCCCGAATTTGATGCTCCCAAAACCGCCTTTGCCAAATTGCCTGCTCACCCTTATTTAAACGCGAAACATAGCGTTGCCGCTTATACGCATCAGGACAATAGCGGCTGAATTCACTCTTGATTAATCGCCAGCGTTTAGAAAAATCAGCATCCCCTTCCGGCAATGTCCAAATGCAGTGCAGATGATCGGGTAAAACAACAATTGCATCGATTGCAAATGGAAGCCTAGCTTTGACTGTACGAAATGCCGAGCGAAGCAAATCAACCATTTCTGACTGATGAAACAGCGATTGGCGTTGATAGGTGACAACTGTAAAAAAATAGGTGGCTCCAGGAGTTTTAGCGCGGCGATATTGCATGAATGGAAATAATTACTTTCTGCTTAGAATGAACCAATAGCTAGAGAAATCTAACATAGTTCAAGGAAGACGTTGGGTTTCGTTCCTCAACCCAACCTACGGGCAGGATTTGTTGGGTTTCGTTCCTCAACCCAACCTACGGAGATTGTAGGTTGGGTAGAACGAAGTGAAACCCAACATTTTGCAGCTAGCTTGTAGGTTGGGTAGAGCGAAGTGAAACCCAACATTTGTCAGTATTTTTTGGGTTTCGTTCCTCAACCCCACCTACCTCGGTTAACAAACCCATCTATTTTCCGGAATACACAGCAGGAGTACTGAATCTATGAGATAGCTGTCGTAACCTGTAATACCTGCATTGCCATGAACGAACAACGCCAGGAAGCCTACGTAAACCTGATTCAAAGCCTGTTAAATTGTCCCAGTGGGGAAAAAGCGGAGATTTTACGGGCAAATGCGGAATTAGTTGACGCTGGGTTGGTGGAGATGATGCTAGCGGTGGCGGATGTGGCATCGCGGGAGGGAGATGAGAATGTTGCAAGTTGGTTAGTGAATTTAGCGCGGGAACTAGCCAAGGTATTAAACCTCACCGCTGAAGAACCTCACCCTAGCCCTCTCCTGGGAGGAGAGGGAACAGACTCCCCCGTAGATGAGGAGGGGTTGGGGGAGAGGTTCCGCTTCTTGATGGAGGTACTACAAGCCATCATCGACAGCAGAGGAAACCCCGATGTAATTTACCCCCTATTGGCAGCAAACACCGATAAACTCGATGATATTTTCGCCGAGATATTGCAACTGTGGGGGACAGAAACCCTAGCGCAAGAGGAACCAGATAGAGCAACATACATCGCCGCAGTTATTGTTGAATTTAGTAATTTAATTCAGCAGTTCCCCCTGGGTAGCAAAGCCAGCAACATGGAAATCGCCATTGCTGGCTATGAGGTAGCTGCAACTGTGTTTACAGAAACTGCCTTTCCTCAACAATGGGCAATGACGCAAAATAATTTGGGTATTGCTTACAGTGACAGAATTAAGGGAGATAAAGCTGATAATATTGAAAGTGCGATCGCAGCTTACAAAGAGTCTCTGAAAATTCGTACAGAAACTGCCTTTCCTCAAGATTGGGCAATGACGCAAAATAATTTGGGCACTGCTTACAGTCACAGAATTAAGGGAGATAAAGCTGATAATATTGAAAGTGCGATCGCAGCTTACAAAGAGTCTCTGAAAATCTA
>JAYKJH010000061.1:0-10780 GCA_035285345.1 Nostocaceae cyanobacterium
ACAAGGGTTTCAACGGTATGAATCAAACTAGTCATACCTCTCCACCAGTCTTAATCTACTGCAGGCTGAAAGTACTGCTACTATGTAGTGTAAGATTTAGTATGTCAGGTTTTTTTGACAATATTACGGTTTTATTCTTTGAATTTTATAATCAATTATTTGTTTTTATATTAATTAAAATTATAATTGACCATAAACCATAAGTACATTTACTTGAAAATATCAAAATCATTACGAGTATGACTTAAAAAGACAAATCCACATCCTGTTAGAGAACACGGTAAGAATAAAAAACTGTACGGTTGTTGTACCCCAAGAGAATGGGAACAGTTATAAGCTCTGAAATGATTAAGTTTCCACCACTTTCGTGGCAATTCCAGCTAAACAACCAGATGGTGTAATCCCAACGATATAAACATCTATCTCAATGGTACTGAGACGATAAACTTTGATATCGCGCAGGCAATTTTTGAGTGTATCTACTAGCATTTGGTTTTGCTTGACAACTGCTTTTTCCTCTTGGCTGTGCCATTCCTGTTCCGTTGTTGCTACCTGAAAGAAATCATCCACTGTGACAATTTCTATCGGTGTATCTGACCCATGTGCTGTTTGTTGTAAAAGCTTGGCTGCTGTCAGTGGGATTAAATCTGGTGATTCCCAGCAAAAAACCTCAAAGGGAAATTCACTTTCGCTACCAAATAGTAATCCATTTGTCGCTTTTTTTAGCCTGTCAATAATTGCTGTGTTTGTCATGAAAATGCTTTGATTGCTGATATCCATTTGCTCATTTTTATAATTTACATTCAGTATTTTATAACAATTCATTATACCTCTGGCACTCAAGAGCGAAAAAGGAATAATTAACCGCCAATAAACGCTGTACGCTCCGCGTACACCCTTGGCGCATAAAACGCCGATAAAAATTGCTTTTTGGCAGCAGTCTATGTTGGTAATGATATAAGGTAGCTAAGAGCAATACAATCCAAAACCCCAACGTAGATGTTTATCTATCTTTGCGTTCTTAGCGCCTAACGCCCCTCCGGGGCTTCGCTATGCGCTAAAAGCGCACGCTTCGCGAACGCTGGTGCGCGAAACCAAAAAGACTACAATTTATGAGAACGATGAACTGGATTCAGCCACTTCTCCAACTTACTAAATACTTGAGAAGAAAGCAAAGTCAAACATAAATAAACCACCGCTACCGCCGCATAAATTTCAAAAGCGCGATAGTTTTCTGCTACAATTAATTGTCCTTTACGAAACAACTCTTCAAACCCAATCACTGCCACCAAACTAGTATCTTTCAACAAACTAATAAACTCATTCCCTAAAGGTGGTAACATCCGCCGTAAAGCTTGGGGAAAAATCACGTAGCGCATCGTTTGGACGGGACTTAAACCTAAAGATTGGGCGGCTTCACTTTGTCCAATTTCAATTGATTGAATCCCCGCTCGGACAATTTCTGCTAGATAGGCTGCACTATTTAAACTTAAAGCAATTACTGCCGCAGCGATCCGGTTTAAATTGAAGGTCAAACCCAATTCTTGGAAAATAGCAGGTAAGCCAAAATAAATCATAAAAATTTGCACCAGTAATGGCGTACCGCGAAAGAAATCTACATACCCCCTCGCTATTAATCTGACAATGGACGAACCATAGAGACGCGCAATCCCAATTAAAGAACCACCAACTAATCCAAAAATTATCGATATTAGCGTCAATTGCACTGTTACCAACGCACCCTGTAATAACAAGGGAAGATATCTTAAAATTATGGACAAAGAAGTAAATATTCCCGACCTCTCAGCAGCAGTTGCTTGCTGAAACGGTAATCTTTCTGGTAATTCCGGAGGGTTAATTTTAAACCACTTTTGATAAATTTGGGCATAGGTTCCATTTTTTATAACCAGATTTAACCCCTTATTTATCAGTGCTAAATTGGGAGCAGCCTTAGCCGTAGCAATGCCAAAATATTCCTCTGTCAGTAATTCCTCTACCGTTTTAACATTCTGAAGATTACCTGTATTAATCGCATATAAAATAACCGGCGCATCACCAATTACCGCATCAACATTACCATTAACTAATTCTTGTAAAGCCAGCGGTGTAGAATCAAAACTTCTAACTTCCCCTCCGGAAACACTTTTAGCTTTAGCTGCACCTGTAGTCCCAATTTGGACAGCAATCTTCTTATTTTTCAGACTGGCAAAACTAGTAATATCTTGATTATCACCCCGGATAGCTATAGCCAACCCCGCCTTAAAATAGGGACGAGAAAACGAAACAGTCTTCCCTCGTTCCTCAGTAATCGTCATCGCACTAATACCAGCATCCACCGTTCGCGCTTGTAACGCCGGAATAATCCCATCAAACGGCATACTTTGAAACTCTACCTCAAATCCCGCCCCCTTAGCGATCGCACCCATCAAATCAATGTCAAACCCCTGCAACCCCCCACCCGGAGCTTGAAACTCAAACGGTGGATAAGCAGGTTCGGTCGCCACCTTTAACCGCTTCCCCCCACCATCCACCCTAGCAACCCCACAACCCCCCAGCACCAACAGCAAACAACACAAACCCACAGCCAAAAAACCCCGCCACCAACCCATAACCCCTCTGTTCATCTTCCTCGTCTGTGTTCTCTGTATCTCTGTGGTTAGCCCTTCATCAGTCAACCAGCTATACAACATACTACAGCGGGTCGTCTTCCCAGCATGGTTCTGGTCCCAGCCACAGTAACTTGCTCTTAATCTCCTCTTCCATTGCCTCCCCATCTTCTATATCAAATAGTGCTGCCATTGCTATGAAGTCTCTTTCTTTCATCGGCATTAATGAGCGAGCGTTATAATCTAGAGTAACTGGAGAATTGACTCCAGATTGATTCATGTTTTGCCCTTGCCAAGAAGATGTCATTGGAGGAGACAGCAATTCTAATTCTAAGATGCCATCGCTTTGGGAAGACTGTTTTTGATATGAAGGCTGGAAGATTTTATTATTCACGGTTTTTAGACAAAATATCCGGTTATTAACAACAAAAGCGAGTAACCACATCAATATTTATTTGAGGTTATAGCTTTTACTAAATTCTTACTCTCATAGAGTCATGCTAACCGGAAGATTTCTCAACCAAGGATACCCTTATGGTATTAGGTGAAAATACTCTATTAGAGATTTTGTATACTAGAAGATAGGATAGAAAACTGTTGTTAGAATAGCAAAGTTGGGATTTTATGTCAGCATAATAATTAATCATCTGTGTTAAGAAAATCTAAACAGATGATTAGTTAGTCCTGTAACTAATTGTTCATAATCTACTTTTTGTAATTCCACCTCTAAGTAGATTATTCTTTAGACTCCGCCTCTATCAATTGAATATCAAACACTTGGGCAAAGGATTGTGTCAAAATTTCTCTTACTTGGGCAATGGTGATATTAGGAATCCATTCTGCCAAGCTACCCACTGGCTTATCAGCAATCCCACAAGGTACAATCTGCTCAAAGCCTGTCATGTCAGGACAAACATTTAAAGCAAAGCCGTGCATTGTAATCCAACGGCTGACTTTGATGCCGATAGCTGCCACTTTGCGTCCCTCTAACCACACACCAGTTAATCCGGGAATTCTGGTTGCTTGTAAGCCGTAAGCTGCTAATACCTGAATCACTACCTCTTCCAGTTGGCGCAAATACCAATGTAGGTCTTTACGATAATGTTCCAGGTTCAAAATTGGATAGCCTACTAGTTGACCGGGACAGTGATAAGTAACTTCTCCACCTCGTTCAATCCTACGCACATTATAAGTCGTATTGTCAAGGTCAAATTTCAGAAATTCTAAACTTGCTCCTTGTCCCAAGGTATAGACAGGTGGATGCTCCAGCAAGATTAAAACATCATCCAAGCTGGGGTTATTGATGCGTTCTTTCTGGAGCGATCGCTGCCAACAAAGAGCCGTATCGTAGGGAATTAATTTTTTATGACTATATAGCCAACATTTGCGGCGTTGCAGCACAGTACTAGCAATCATGCCAAAACACAACCGAGGTTTCCACTAATTTTGACCAACAAATATTTCAATTAACCAGCTTGAAATCAACAAAAGTCAATGTATGCAAAAGATTGTAAAGTAAAATCAAGGGAATCTGTTGTACAGAATACAAAGTGCTAGTTTGAATGTAGAACCTCAATGGTGATGGGAGGAACTCTCTGCAAAGACCACCACGCCAAAAAAAAAGGAACAATCGCAGTTGCTTATAACCTATACAAAGTTGTTGGAATGAATGACTGGCAAACCTTTGACAAATCCTTGTACTCTCACAAAGCAGTAATCCTGCTGTTAGACTACATCCAGATGGGAAGCTTCCGAGGAGGAAAAACTCCCCTAATGAGTTTTCTAGCCTAGATGTCAGGTAAAAGCAGAGATAATCGGGTAATGGTACAACTTACTTGCCACTAAAAACTAGCAGTCAATCAAGGCGTATCGACCTCAAGCTTACAGAGTGCGCTTAGCAGGATTTGGATAAGCATTTGTTCACAGTTTTTTTGGCATCAGCGGTAAGGCAAAACCGCAGTTTCGTTTCATCCAAACCAAATATTAGATTTCAAAAAAAGCGGGAGAGTTTAGATGAAGCTTGTCATCCACGGCAAAAATATTGAAATCACTGCTGCAATTCGGGAATACGTGCATCACAAAGTTGAGAAAGCAGTGAATCATTTCCAGAACTTGATAACAGAAGTAGATGTACACCTAAGCGTAGCTCGTAACCCCCGAATAAATCCCAATCAAGCAGCAGAAGTAACAATATACGCCAATGGAACTGTAATTCGTGCCGAGGAAAAAAGCGAGAACCTGTACGCCAGTATAGACCTAGTTGCCGATAAAATTGCCCGCCAACTAAGGAAATATAAAGAAAGGCTGCACGACAAGCGCACCCAACCCCAAGCTACACCGGAAGTAGTAGCACCCGAACCAGTGACAGCAGATTTAATCGGCGATCGCGCACCCGAACTACCCGATGAGGTAATTCGCACTAAATATTTTGCCATGCCACCCATGACCATTACAGAAGCTGCAGAGCAACTGCAAATGGTGGGACATGACTTTTATATGTTCCGGAATGCAGAAACAGGTGAGATAAATGTAATTTACGAACGCAATCACGGTGGTTATGGTGTGATTCAACCCCGCAACGGTAACGGTCATACCCATCACAACGGCAAAAACGGCAATACAGCCCAAGCTCATATTGTCATGCCCCAAACTAAAGTCTAATTTTAAACGCGCAATACCGCGTATTTACGTAAAAATGTCCAGACTCTAGAGGATTTCCTGATGTCCAGGGTATAGGGTATACCCTATACCCTGGAAATTTACGCTGTTTGCATCTGCTGTAGCGTTTTCAGGGCTTCCTCGACGTGGGCTTTAAAATTAAGCATTGAGTCAAAGACGTACTTAACTACGCCTTCTTTATCAATGACGTAAGTCACACGACCAGGAAATAAACCAAAAGCTGCGGTAGCACCGTAGAGCTTCCGCACTTTGTCACCTTTGTCGCTTAAGAGGGTGAAAGGTAGCTGGTATTTAGCAGCGAAACTTTTGTGAGATTCAGGAGTATCACCGCTGACACCAATTACCTCTGCACCAGCAGATTTAAACACTTCGTATTGGTCGCGAAAAGCACAAGATTCTGCCGTGCATCCGGGAGTGTCGTCCTTGGGATAAAAGTAAAGGACGACAGCTTTACCATGAAAATCTTTCAGACTAACAGTTGTACCGTTTTGGTCAGGTAGAGTGAAATCAGGAGCCGTGTCTCCAACTTTGACTGACATATCCGCGCTTTGGTTGTGAGTTTACAAAACTATACCTTTAGTTTCTCATAAGGTAAAATAACTTGTACGATAGTTTCCTCCTGAGGTATACTATTGATTTTAAGTTTACCGCCGTGTAATTCAACTAAACGTTTGGCGATGATTAACCCCAAGCCAGAACCTTGTTGTTCGTAAATTTTGCGGTCAAATTGACGATAGGCTCCAATTTTAGCAATTTGCTCGGCACTCATGCCTCGACCTTGGTCAATAAATGAGAGAGTAAAAGTATTATTAATACAAGTATTAATAACCTTAATCGTCGTTCCAGGACGGGAAAACTTAAAGGCATTATCAATTAATTCTTCAATAATTTTCAGCAAATATTTTTCTCCTATTTTTAGATGAGCATCTTTCAGGTTAAGCTGTAAATCGTCTGCTCTATTTTCCTGAGATGCTTTTTGATGCAATAAGTATGATATCGATTCAGTAGGAAAAAAAGTATCGGCATTTTTGAGTCTTTGAATTTGCTGATAATCAGTAGCTGTAACCTCCAATTCAGCATACAATAAAAACTTTTGCATTAACTTAAATAAACGCTCACCAGCATTGTTAATACTTTGTGCCATTTCGCGAATTTCTGGTGGCTTGATGATATCTGCAGCCCTAATTAATAGTTGAGAAAAACCGAGAATGCTATTCATCGGTGTTCGCATTTCGTGGGGCAGAGATAGAGTAATATTATTACGCAATTCTTCAATTTGTTGTTGATAATACTGGTTGATATTGTTTTGTTTGTGTAACCGGGTATAAATTGCTTCTAGTAATTCTGCTCTGGTAAAAGGCTTACTTAAGTAATCATCCGCACCTAATGCCATACCTTGGCGAAAGTCATTTTTGTCACATTTAGCAGTCAGGAAAATAAACGGAATCGTAGCTGTTAAAACATTTTGCCGCAAATTAGCCAAAACGCCGTAACCGTCAAGCTCTGGCATCATCACGTCACAAATGATTAAATCAGGTAGTTCGGAGTAAGCTAACTGTAAACCCACTTGTCCGTCAGCTGCACCCAGAGCTTGAAAATCTTCTGCATCTAGCAGTTCTAAAATGTTCTCCCGTACTGCTTGTTCATCTTCAATTACGAGAATTTTTTTCATAATTCACAATTACCTCGCACCGCTTGGTTGCAATGGTAGCTTAACTCTAAAAGTCGTTCCAACTCCTATTTCACTTGTAACTGAAATTTCACCTTGATGGGCATCTACACATTTTTTCACAATCGCCAGTCCTAATCCAGTTCCTTGGATATTACCTACATTAGTAGCGCGATGGAAAGATTCAAACAATAGGGGTAAATCTTCCCTTGGGATACCAATTCCCTGGTCTTTAATTGCTAGAGTGGCGTATTTATGACCGCAGGTAAGTGTCAAGGTAACAGTGCTACCAACCGGGGAATATTTGATGGCATTTGAGAGTAAGTTATTTAGAATGTGCCCTAGGAGTTTTTCATCCATGCAACAACAAAGGGAGGAAAATTCAGTCTCGAAAGAAATTGTCTGTTGATTTCCGGCATTCAGTTGTACTTGTTCAACAAGATTTTGGCAGTAGACAACTAAATCTAGGGCTGTGGGTTTAAAGTTTAATTTTCCTGCTTCCCCCTTACCAATGATTAAAACATCATTTAACATCTGGGTCATGTGTTTGACGGCGGTTTGAATGCGGTGCAGGTGAGTGAGTTGTTTTTCATTCGTCCAGTTGTGACGGTAGTGTTCCAGCAACTCCGCTGACGAGAGAATCGTACTCAGGGGTGTGCGGAATTCATGGGAAGTCATCGCGATAAAACGGGATTTGAGTTCGTTGAGTTCCTTTTCTTTCGCTAGTGCTTGACGCAGTTCCTCTTCCAACCGCTTGCGATCGCTAATATCAATACCTACCGAAACTGCTGCTGCACCTTGTTGATACTTCTGTGCTACTAGTAAATAACTACGTGGTTCACCATTCACATCCGAATTGATTTCCGCCGATATTTGCTGCTCGTTAGAGGTAAATAACGAGTGGATTAAGGCTGCAAAATCAGCGCTACTCTCCAAAAAGCCAATTTCCCGTCCCACAAACTCCTCTGGAGAGGAATGGAAGGAGTTAGCTAAATGGTGGTTTACCCCCAGGTAGCGCAAATCAGCACTCATCCACGACACCAACCCCGGTACGGCGTCTAAAACAGCACGCAGTTGGTCTTTGGCTTGTTGCAGTTCTTCCTCAGCCCGTTTGCGTTCGGTGATATCTCTATCTATGCCGCGATAGCCACGGAATTTACCCTCAGCATCGAAAAAGGGAATCCCATTGGTTTCAATAACTACTAAATGCCCATTTTTATGAACATTGACGTTCTCTAGACATTGAAATGGTCTTTTCGCTTCAACATGAGCAGCCCAAATATTAGCAATCCGTTCAGCTTCTTGGGGGGGCATAAATTCAAAGGGAGTTTCACCCACTACTTCTTGCGGTTGGTAGCCGAGAATATCCCTAACCTTCGGACTAGCATAGGTGTAAACGCCATGTTCATCAACCTCCCACACCCAATCGCTAGAGGTTTCCACTAAATTCCGGAAGCGTTCTTCGCTGTGGCGCAGTGCTTGTTCTGCTACCTTAAAATCATGAATATCCGTGTTTGTACCGAACCAATTGACAATATTTCCTGACTCGTCGCGCAAGGCTAAAGCCCGTGATAGATGCCAGCGATAGGAGTTATCCCTTGCCCTGAAGAAGCGCAATTCCATCTCGTAAGGTTCACCCGTTGTTAGGGATTGCTGCATGGATTCCAGACACTGGGCTAAATCCTCTGGGTGTATCAATTGCGTCCATTCCCAACCGAGAATTTGCCCATCGCTGACCCCAGCATAAGAGAGCATCTGCTGGTTGACGTACTCTAAGCTACCATCTGCTTGTGCTATCCAGACATGTTGGGGGATAGATTCTGCTAAGAAACGAAACCGCTCTTCGCTTTTTTCTAATGCTTTCTGGGCTTGGTAGCGTTCGGTAATATCTTCCACCGTACCCAGAACTCCTATAACTTGTCCTTTGGTGTCGTGGAGGGGAACTTTTTTCGTCTCCAGCCAAACTGGTTGGTTGTTTCCCAGTCGGTAGGGGGCGAGGATGAAATATTCTGGCTTATCCCGCTCTATAACCCTGGCGTCACTTTTGCAATATATTTCTGCTTCCTCCTTCCTATAGCGCAAGTCGTAGTCCGTCTTGCCGATGATATCTGCAGTATTTTCTAACCGAGCCATCATGGCAAAGTTCCGATTGCAACCTAAATATACCGAATTTGTATCCTTCCAAAAGACAGATTGGGGAATATTATCAATAATCATTTGCAACATTTCTTGCGAACGGCGTAGTTGCTCTTGGGTCGCATGGCGTTCGATAATTTCCGATAATAGCTGGTGATTTGTCTCCCGCAAAGCAGCCGTGCGGGTACTGACGCGCATTTCTAACTCTTCGTTGGCGCGGTACAATGCTGCCTGGGCTGACTTTAATTCTGTAATGTCCCGCCCTTCGGCAATCAGCATTTCGACTTTGCTGGTTTCGTCGGTTAGGGGTTGGAGAGAAAAGTCAATGGAGGCGGGAGTACCATCCTTACCAATGACTTCCAATTCGTAACGAATAAATTGACCTGTGGCGGCGCTGGCTATAGCGGCTTGCAGAACTCGCTGCGCTTGGGTTCTATTTCTCCACCACCGTCCTTTCCAGAAAGGACGCCCCACTATTCCCTCTAGCTCTAATCCCAAAAAATCCAGTACGGCTTGGTTTACCGACCGAATATTACCCTCTGGTGTTAGTAAACCAGTAAACTGGAATGTGCCGTTGAAAATAGCCCGGAAGCGCCTTTCGCTTTCCCGCAACTCCTCCACCACAGAAGCGTATTCTTGCAGTTCTGCTTGTGTCTGCTCCAAGAGTGTTGCTTGGATAATCGCAAGGGCAAAATGGTCAGCAATGGTTTTAACAAAGGCAATCTCATCGGCTGTCCATTCCCTAGACCTGTCGCACTGGTGCAAGCTAATGCCACCAATGTAGGTTTGTCCGTGCAACAGGGGTACGATTAACAGCGATCGCATCCCACATTCCCTCGCAGAAGCTTGTAGTACTTCCGGAAAACTAGCGTCAATGCACGGCAACACCAACGACTCCCCCTGGGACAATTGCTCGTGATAATAGCCGTAAAACTCGCAGTTAATACCCAGAAGACTTTCGCCTTCACTGGTAGCTTCACTCACATGATTTACTACCATCTGATTTTGACCATCCGGACGGAAAATCAAACAACGACTAACTCCTAGGGCTTCATGCAAGCGGTTCGCCGTAGTTTGTAACAACTCCTGCAACAGCCAGGTGCCGCGCATTGCTTGCATAATTTCGTTAATTAATTCCTGTCGCTGCTGCTGTTGCTCTAATTGCACAATTGCTTGCCGTGCTTCAGCTTGCAATTCCGGATAGGAATTACCAATCCTCTCCAACCATTGACAAATTTTTTCTTGTGTAGTCATCTCGTTCATTTTGGAGAATGGCGAATGGGTAATGGGTCAATCAGGACTTGTTCCCTGGGCGGAATAGAGAATAATACTCACTCTGGACTTGAGGTCTTGTTCCCTGAGCGGAATAGTGAATAATACTCACTCTGGACTTGAGGACTTGTTCCCTGGGCGGAATAGTGAATAATACTCACTCTGGACTTGAGGACTTTTTCCCTGAGCGGAATAGAGAATAATACTCACTCTGGACTTGAGGACTTGTTCCCTGAGCGGAATAGAGAATAATACTCACTCTGGACTTGAGGACTATTCCGCTATCGGAATAGTGAGTAATACTTATTGGGAAGTTACTATTCCCAATGCCCCATGCCCAATGCCCCATGCCCAATGCCCCATGCCCAATGCCCCATGCCCAATGCCCCATGCCCAATGCCCCATGCCCAATCCCCCA
>JAYKJH010000062.1:0-27710 GCA_035285345.1 Nostocaceae cyanobacterium
ACAAGGGTTTCAACGGTATGAATCAAACTAGTCATACCTCTCCACCAGTCTTAATCTACTGCAGGCTGAAAGTACTGCTACTATGTAGTGTAAGATTTAGTATGTCAGGTTTTTTTGACAATATTACAGTTTTATTCTTTAAATTTTCTAATATATACTGCCATTAATGGCGGTGTATACTTATATATAAGCCCAAACACAGGTGATCTGCACAAAGCACAGCACCGAAGGTATCGTACCCTCAACCATAAGTACATTTACTTGAAAATATCCTAGACCCCGCTCTTAGGTCTCTATTAATCTTCCAGTTCTTGAGTGTTAAATACTCGCTGTTTGTCAGTAGCAATTATATGTAAATCGATATTTTTCAACAATCTTACTAATTTGTGAGTTAAAGAACCTTTGAGGAGAATTTGCCAGCGAGAACGCTGACTTGTACCGATAACAATTTGGGTAATCCGATATTTCTGAGCTACTTCAGCAATAGCCTTGGTAACATTACTACTAGTAACACGAATAAAAGTACCATCAAACTCTTGACAAAGCCTTTCACAAGTTTCTATGTGTAGACTTTCTTCTTTTGTTAAAAAGCGGTCAGGGTCGGCGACAAACAAAGTAAATAGTGGTGCATTCATGTAGCTAGCAATCCGTGCCCCTCGACGTAATAATTGTACTGAATTCGGGTAAGTAGAAACACAGACTAAAACCCGTTCTAAAATACTACAAACCTGTCCTTGAGTACGGTCGCCAACGACTTCTTCTTCAATGTTGTCTGCCACTTCCCGGAGTGCTAATTCCCGCAAAGCAATCAGGTTGCGACGCTGGAAAAAGTGAGTTAGGGATTGTTCGATTTTTTCTGGGGCGTAGATTTTCCCTTCAATTAACCGTTCTTGTAGCGTTTCAGCGGTGACATCGACTACCACGACCTCATCAGCATCTTCCAGAATGCGGTCAGGAATGCGCTCCCGCACGATTATACCAGTAATTTTGGCTACGGTGTCATTGAGACTTTCTAGATGTTGAATATTGACCGTAGAGTAGACATCAATCCCAGCCTCCAAAATAAGTTCCACATCCTGATAGCGTTTTTGCTGCAGCGAACCGGGGACATTGGTATGTGCTAACTCATCGACTAAAGCCAACTGGGGCGATCGCGCCAAAATCGCATCGGTATCCATTTCCGTCAACATCAAGCCAGCACGAGGAACTTGCTTGCGGGGGATGATTTCCAACCCTTCGGCTTTTTGGGCTGTTTCCTTGCGTCCGTGGGTTTCCAGCAAGCCAACGACAACATCAATCCCTTCAGCCTTCAGCGCGTGACCTTCTTCCAGCATCCGGTAAGTTTTTCCCACCCCCGGAGCCATACCAATAAAGATTTTATGTTTCCCCCGGCGTTTAGTCATTAGTCATTAGTTATTAGTTATTAGTCATTAGTTATTAGCTATGAGGCATTGATTATCTTTGCTGACGACCAAGCTCATCGACATCGAGGGCGTTATTCAGACGTAAAATATTCACACCAGGCTCCCCAAAAATCCCTAAGAATCTGCCTTCGGTGTATCTTTGAATCTTCCGAGCCACTTCTTGTCTTGTTAACCCACGAGCGTTAGCCACCCGATCCAATTGGGCAAGAGCTGCTTGAGGGGTAATATGGGGGTCTAAGCCAGAACCAGAGGCATAGAACATATCAGCCGTAGGTTGTCTAATACCCGCTTCAAACAACTTATTTGCGTCTGCCTGAATCCGCTTAAGTAACTGTGGATTGCTAGGTGCAAAATTACTAGCACCAGACAAACCAGTTTTTTGGGCATCTTTTCCTTGACTGTAATTAATCGTGCTAGGACGACCTTGGAAATAGCGCTCAGAAGTAAAAGATTGACCAATCAAAGCCGAACCCATGATAACTTTTTCATTAGTAAAACTCGGTAGGAGACTACCATTAGCTTGAGACGGGAACAAAGTTTGACCAACTATTAAGATAAACAGCGGATAAATTATTGCCGTCAGTCCCCAAAGCACCAGAGTCAAACGAATCGCCTTGATAATTTCGCGCCTAGTAGACATTAAAACTTCTCCGGTTGAAAAACGACGACAAACAGATAAATTATCAGCGCCAAAGTCACCAAACCCAAAATCCCCAAAGCCCAAGCTGAATAAGGTTCCAATTTACCACCACCAGCAGCATAAACCGCCGGAGTAACCATCAAATTCAGACACATCCCTACAAAAATCACCAGAGGCAACTTTTGTCGTCGCCATTTCCGCTCAATAAACAAAATAGCCTCAATTAAATCCCTCTTCATAACTCTTTTCTTCGCGCCCTTCGTTTCTTCGTGGTTCGTTAATTCTTCAATTCTTCAACCCAATCCAAAATCCAAAATCCAAAATCCAAAATTGAATCACGCTAACCCAATAGCCGCAATCAACATATCAATCAACTTAATCGCAATAAACGGCGCAATCACCCCTCCCAAACCATAAATTAAAATATTTCTTTGTAGGAGTTGATTCGCACTCAAAGGTCTAAACTTCACCCCCGTCAAAGCCAAAGGAATCAAAGCCGGAATAATCAAAGCGTTATAAATCAAAGCCGACAGCACCGCCGAATTAGTACTAGTCAAACCCATAACATTCAAACTCTTGAGGTTTGCAGAAGCAAATATCACCGGAATAATTGCAAAATACTTAGCAATATCGTTCGCGATCGAAAACGTTGTCAAAGCCCCACGAGTAATCAACAACTGCTTCCCTATCGCCACAATATCAATTAACTTCGTGGGGTCAGAATCCAAATCCACCATATTAGCAGCTTCCTTAGCCGCCTGAGTTCCCGTATTCATTGCTACACCGACATTTGCCTGTGCCAGGGCGGGTGCATCGTTAGTACCGTCTCCCGTCATCGCCACCAGCTTACCCTGTGCCTGTTCCCGTTGAATCACGGCAATTTTATCTTCCGGGGTCGCTTCGGCAATGAAGTCATCCACCCCAGCCTCAGCTGCAATGACTTCTGCCGTAATCCGGTTGTCCCCCGTGAGCATAATGGTACGTACACCCATGCGTCGCAACTGGTCAAACCGTTCCTTGATACCGGGTTTGACAATATCTTTGAGATAAATTACCCCGAACAGTTCGCCATCCAAAGCTACTGCTAACGGCGTCCCCCCCTGCTGGGAAACTCTCTGGAAAGCGTCATCCAAATCGGGGGTAATTCGCCCATTGCGGGAACGGACAAACCCCTTAATGGCATCCACAGCACCCTTACGTACCTGTCTACCGTTGGGCAAATTAGTACCACTCATCCGGGTTTTGGCGGAGAACTCCACACCTTCTGCTTGCTTGGCGTCAAAATTTATTCTCGCACCCAACCGTTCCGCGAGACGGACAATGGATTTACCCTCTGGAGTATCATCAAATATACTGCCTAATAATGCAACTTGGGCTACATCAATTTCTGTATGTCCGTTCACGGGGATAAACTCCTCAGCCAAACGGTTTCCCAGAGTAATAGTACCTGTTTTATCCAGCACCAGGGTATTGATATCGCCACAAGCCTCCACCGCCCGACCAGAGGTGGCAATCACGTTAAACTGGGCGACTCTATCCATACCGGCGATACCGATCGCACTCAGCAACCCGCCGATAGTTGTTGGTATCAGTGCTACCAATAGGGCAATGACAATGGCGATACTAACGGGACTCTTGACATAATTGGCGATGGTTGGTAATGTCGCCACCACGAACAGAAACACCAGTGTCAGCACCGCCAGCAGCACAGTCAGAGCGATTTCATTCGGTGTTTTGCTACGTTCTGCCCCTTCCACTAGGGAAATCATCCGGTCAATAAAGCCCTTACCGGGGTCAGCACTGATTTGGATAGTGAGTTTATCCGAGATAATCCGGGTACCGCCGGTAACAGAACTGGCAATATCGGAACCACTTTCTTTGAGTACGGGTGCCGATTCCCCAGTAATGGCTGACTCATCCACGGAAGCCACACCAGCAATTACTTCCCCATCCGCAGGGATCACATCCCCAGCTACTACCAGCACCAAATCTCCCCGACGTAGAGAAGTAGAGGATACTTCTAGAAGGGAACCATCAGGGAAGAGTCTCTTTGCAATGGTATCTGATTTCGTAGCACGCAAAGCATCAGCTTGGGCTTTCCCCCGTCCTTCCGCTACCGCTTCGGCAAAATTAGCAAACACCACCGTGAAGAACAAAATCCCTGTAATCAAGCCGTTGAAAACGCGGGGGTTCTTGTCGGAAACAGCACCAAACAGGTTGGGATCGATGGTCACTAGAAAGGTGACAATAGTACCCACCCACACTAAAAACATGACTGGGTTTTTGACAGCATGGCGGGGATGCAGTTTGACAAAGGCATCTTTGATAGCGCGTCTGTAGAGTCCTTTGGTATTTGCTTTTGGGGTATGTTTGCGCTGACTGCGCGGAACCCGACGGCGCCGGGGTTGAGGTTGGGAATTATTATTGGCGGAATCCATATTTTGGGGAATGGGGCATGGGGAATGGGGCATGGGGCATGGGTAAATTCATTTACCTAACCCATTACCTATTACCTATTACCTATTACCTATTACCCATTACCCATTACCTATTACCTAGGCGCTACTTGACTCGACTGGCGAGTTGAAAGCCTTCGGCGATCGGACCGAGGGCGAGGACTGGGAAGAAGGTCAGTACTCCTAGAATTAAAATTACAAGAGCGGTAATTACTGTAAACAGGCGGGTATCAGTTCTCAGTGTGCCAGATGTTTCAGGGACTGGTTGTTTGTGTGCCATGCTGTCGGCTAGCAACAGCAGGAAAATAATCGGAACATAGCGACCCACCAAGATACTGACACAAGTACTCAAGTTCCACCACAGGGCTGTAGGAGCGGGTTGAGTGTCGGCTAGTCCCTCAAAACCCGAACCATTATTTGCCGCTGCTGAGGTGTATTCATAAACTACCTGGGATAAGCCGTGGAAACCTGGGTTACTAATTCCCGCTAGGGTGTCGGGAAATGCCAAAGTAATAGCAGAGGGGATTAACACGACTATCGGGTGAACTAAGAGGATGAGGCTAGCGAGGACGATTTCTCGTTTCTCAATTTTGCGTCCTAAAAATTCTGGGGTGCGTCCGACCATCAACCCGGTTAGGAAGACGGTGAGAATCAGATATATAAACAGGTAAGCTGTACCTGTTCCCTGTCCCCCCCAGATAATTTGCAGGAACATATTAAATAGGGTAGCAAAGCCGCCTGCAGGCATGAGAGAATCGTGCATACCGTTGACAGCACCGCACATTGTAGCGGTAGTCGTGACCGCCCACAAGGCAGTTTGTGCCCAGCCAAACCGGACTTCTTTCCCTTCTAAATTCGGCTGTTCGACAACGCGCAAGAAGCTATTGACTACCGGATTACCTTGATACTCACCAACGGCTGTCATCCCCACAAGAAATACGTAGATAATAAACACCATCCAGAATAATTGGGTTGCCTGTTTGGTGTTATTGGCGAATATCCCGTAGGTGTAAATGAACGCCGCTGGGATGGCAACCATTGCGATGGTTTCTAGTAAGTTGGTGATCCAGTTGGGGTTTTCATAGGGATGGGCTGAGTTAGCCCCAAAAAATCCCCCGCCGTTTTCTCCTAATTGTTTGATAATCTCAAAGCTGGCAACTGGTCCTCTGGCAATATATTGGGGTGAGCCTTCCAGGGTGGTAATAGTAGCGGGACCTGCTAAAGTTTGGGGTACACCCAGAGCAACTAGAGCGATCGCACCCACAATCGATAAGGGTAACAATATCCGGGTGATGCCACGCACTAAATCTACATAAAAATTGCCCAGGGGTCTACCTGTCAACCCGCGAATAAAGGCTATCCCCACTGCTAAACCGGTCGCTGCTGAGGTAAACATTAAAAACCCTAATGCTCCTACCTGCGACAGATAACTAAAGGTTGTCTCCCCAGAATAATGTTGTTGGTCAGTATTGGTTAAAAATGAAATGGTGGTGTGCAGTGCTGTATCCCAACTGGGCATACCTAAACCCGTGGGGTTCAGGGGAAGAATTCCCTGGAGCATCAGCAGCAAAAACACAAAAATACCCATGACTGCGTTGGTGAATAGTAGCGATCGCCCATACTGCCAACCTGTCATATCATTTTTGGCACGGATACCTGCCAGCGAGTAAATAGTATCCTCTACTGGGTTCATTACCAAGTCAACTAGGGTTTTTTGTCCCAGGAAGACACTAGCTATGTATTTTCCGAATGGTTTAACTATCGCTATTAAAATCAGCAGAGTAAGTGTAATTTGAAAAAATCCTTGGAACATGTATTTCCCTCATTTTTTCGGGAACTAAGTTAATTGTTTTCTAGGCAACAGTTTTTCTGGTCAAAGTATACATAAGAATACTTTTGTTTGTTTACAATCAGTGATTTACTCCTTTGTTTTACCCACAAATCTCCTAGGAATCTCTATTTTAGAGACGTGATATATAACGTCCCTACAAAAGTTGCAGAATTTGCCTAATTTTTTCCTCATCAACAACCGCATCGTTTCATACAAACTCACATTTTTTTGCTATAAAAATTTTTCAATTTTTATATTTTTTTGACCAACCCTCATATTTTTTTCGTGATTTATTCAAACCGTAAATCATGAATATCTAAACTATTATCTCCAAATGATTCTGTCTTGAAATTGCTGTTTTTTTAACCTAATTCTTAACAATATATAAATTTTGTTTTCATCAAATTAAATGTATTAACCTGGGTCAGATACAGATTATATGACAAATCGTGTCACTTTTTTAATGATTAACTAATTTTTGTTAAGCGTACTTTACATAAACATTGTCTATATTTTCTTATCTATATCTATTGATATATAGCTAGCCTATATTATTTGTACTCTAACCCTCACCCCTGTCCCCTCTCCCTAGGGGAGAAGGGCTGGAAGAAATTTATATGAATGATTTAGGCTTGATATAGATATAGTTGCTACCTGACTATTGAGCATAGGTGAGATAACCAAGTAAGCGGATGAGTTTGGCTCAAAGTAGATTTAATGGTTGGGACTAGGGATGGGTTGAGTGCCATAACTAAAATTTCATCACCACAATAGATAGTAAGTCCCATACTAGCTAAAATTAGTTTACCTAACCGTACCAAGCCAATACAAATAGAAAGGACGCAACCATACCCTACCCCGGAAAACCCATTCATCAATGGGTTTTGGTTGATAAGTCTTATACCAAACCTCCAGCATTGGTGGTCCAACTGAGGCTAAACTCAAAAAATGACACCTGGAATTTATTTTGGGATTCCAGAACTTTGATGGCTGTAAGGTGTTTGAAACAAGTTTTTGGTGCTTTCATCTGTTGTACCAATGAAGACGATGCGATCGCTTACTAACTCTGGTGGGATTTTATGAACTAACAAATCTGTCAGCGAGCAGATTTGCAAAGGTGTTTTGGGAATGTGATAGTTCAGCAAGATTTGATAGACACCTGCATCGGTAAAGCAAAGAAGAGATTTCTCAACTCAAATGAAAATCGTGATTTGGCTCTGTCTAAGAGGGATAGTTTAAATTGGTGTTACAAAATCAAAGTATATGACAATATTGCGCTAATATCGGAATCAGTTAATCAGCGAGTTTTGTTGTGTAAGTTAAATAATTGAAAATTGAAAATTTATCTCAGATCAGGTTGAATCAATTATATATACCATTTGTACATTTCCTATACAAACCCGCATCTAAAAGTCACAAATCAAAGTTTTTATTAATATATGAATGCTGAAGTAATTAGGGTTCGCGGTACAGTTCAAGGTGTCGGATTTCGACCTACAGTATATCGTCTAGCTAAAGCTTGTGGCTTACATGGCGATGTTTGTAACGATGGCGAAGGGGTATTAATTCGCGTTGCTGGTAGTGAGGAATCCATAACAGAATTTATTCAAAGATTATATAAAGAATGCCCTCCTTTAGCAAGAATTAATGAATTAATACGTATTCCTTACACTGGTGAATTTACCTGGGATGATTTTGTGATTTCTACCAGTGTTAACAGTAGTGTAAAAACTGAAATTAGCCCCGATGCTGCTACTTGTCAAAAATGTAAAGAAGAAACTTTAAATCCCTCGCTCCGCTGGTATCGTTATCCCTTCACTAACTGTACTCATTGCGGTCCCCGTTTAAGCATTATTCGCGCTATTCCTTACGACAGGAATAACACCAGCATGGCGATTTTTCCCATGTGTCTGGAGTGTGCTAAAGAATATCATGATGTCGAAAATCGTCGGTTTCATGCCCAACCTGTCGCCTGTCATGTTTGTGGTCCACAAGCCTGGCTAGAACGTGCTGATGGTCAGCCAATTTCTGTTTCTATGTTTTCCTTATTGGATGATGTAGACGCAGTTTGTACGCTATTACAAAGAGGTGAAATTGTTGCTATTAAGGGTATAGGAGGAATACATCTGGCTGGCGATGCCACCAATGAAACTACTGTACAAAAATTGCGACATCGCAAGCAACGCTATCACAAACCCTTTGCTTTAATGGCACGAGATATAGAAATTATTGAGCAATATTGTCCGGTCAATGCTCAAGAAAAAGAATTATTAGAAAGTCCGGCTGCACCGATTGTATTGTTGCAGAAACGGGGACTAAAGACTGGGAAATCAAAGGAAAACTCAAAACTCATAGCTCCATCGGTAGCACCGGGACAAAATACTCTCGGATTCATGCTACCTTATACACCATTGCATCATTTAATTCTCCAGCGAATCAACCGCCCAATTGTATTCACAAGTGGGAATATTTCTGATGAACCGCAATGTATTAATAACGATGAAGCGCGAGAGAAATTAGGAAAAATTGCTGATTATTTTCTGCTTCATCATCGGGAAATTGTTAATAGGGTAGATGATTCAGTCGTCAGGGTTGTAGGGGATAAAGTACAAACACTTCGTCGTGGGAGGGGATATGCACCAGCACCTATCAATTTACCACCGGGATTTAACAATATTCCTCAGATTTTAGCAATGGGTAGTGAGTTGAAAAATACCTTCTGTTTGTTGCGTGATGGACAAGCAATTCTCTCGCAACATTTGGGGGATTTAGAAAATGCTGCGGCATTTAATACTTATCAAGATACGCTAAATTTATATTTAAACTTATTCGAGCATAAACCAGAAGCGATCGCTCTCGATAAACACCCGGAATATCTATCAACAAAACTTGGTAAAGAGCTAGCAAATGCTAACCAATTAAAAGTGTACAATATCCAGCACCATCACGCTCATATTGCTGCTTGCATGGCAGAAAATGGTATTCCTATTGATGCATCCCCCGTATTAGGAATTGCTTTAGATGGCTTGGGTTATGGGGAAGATGGGACGCTATGGGGAGGGGAGTTTTTGTTAGCAGATTACCGCCAATTTCAACGACTGGCAACATTTAAACCAGTAGCAATGATTGGTGGAGAACAAGCTATTTATCAGCCTTGGCGGAATACATACGCTCATTTATTATTAGCATTTAGTTGGCAAGAATTACAAGAAAATTATGGTGATTTAGAAATCTGCAAATTTATCGCTTCCCAGCCAATTAAGCTTCTTAATCAGTTGGTTGAAAAAAGAATTAACTGCCCTCTAGCTTCATCCGTGGGACGGTTATTCGATGCTGTGGCTGCTGCTATCGGTATTTGTCGGGAAGAATGCAGCTATGAAGGACAAGCCGCGATAGAAATGGAAGCCCTAGTTATCAAAACCCTAAGTGATACTAATAGTTTAAATAATGTTAAAGAAATGCCTGGTTATTCTTTTTTCATTGGCATGTTAGATAATATTTACTGTATAGACTCGCGCCCTATGTGGCAAGCCTTGCTATATGACTTACAACAGCAACTTCCCACACCAGTCATAGCTGCTAAATTCCATCAAGGTTTAGCTCATGCCATCGTCGAGATGGTAAACAATCTCTGTAAAGAAAATGTAATAAATCAAGTCGTGCTGACAGGAGGGGTTTTTCAGAATAGTATTTTATTACAGCAAGTCAGCAGGCGTTTACAAGCATTAGGAATGAACGTCCTAACTCATAGTTTAGTACCTCCCAACGATGGCGGATTATCGCTAGGACAAGCCGTGATTGCAGCCGCCAATTTAATAAGTTAATCCCTCTCAATCTTTTTTGTTCTTTCTGATTTTTTATATGTGTTTAGGAATTCCCGGTCAAATTGTTGAAATAACCGACATTAAACAAAACCTAGCTATTGTCAATATCGGCGGTGTGAAACGTCAAGTAAACATTGCTTGCATTGTTGATGAACAGCACCCAGTAGAATCTTGTATCGGTGATTGGGTGTTAGTACATGTAGGCTTCGCGTTGAATCGAATTGATGAAAAAGAAGCGGCTGAAACCTTGCAGTTATTGCAAGAACTCGCAGCCGCCCAAGCAGCAATCAGCAATTAAGTGGTTGCATAAATCATAACCACATCTTTAAGCAAAGTTAGACAAATTTAACAAAAAATACTTAATTTCAAATTAGGCATTCAAAATCCCTATGAAATACGTTGATGAATTCCGCGACTCTCAAAAAGCTGAAGGTTTACTGCGCGAAATCCAAAATTTATGTAAAGACGCAAAATTAAGCGTCTCTCCTATCAAAATCATGGAAATATGCGGTGGTCATACCCATGCTATTTTTAAATATGGCATTGAAGAAATTTTACCTGATACCATTGAATTAATTCATGGACCGGGTTGTCCTGTGTGCGTCATGCCAAAAGGACGCTTAGATGATGCTATAACTATCGCCGAAAATCCTGACGTTATCTTCACAACTTTTGGAGATGCAATGCGGGTTCCTGGTTCCAAACACAGCCTACTACAAGCTAAAGCCAAAGGTGCAGATATTCGGATGGTTTACTCTCCTTTGGATAGCCTAAAAATTGCTAAAGAAAACTCGGATAAAGAAGTTGTTTTCTTCGCCATCGGCTTTGAAACAACCGCCCCCAGCACTGCTTTTACTATCCTGCAAGCAGCAGAGGAAAATATCAATAATTTCAGCATGTTTTGCAATCATGTCCTCGTCATTCCTGCCTTAAAAGCACTACTAGATAACCCAGATTTTAAACTCGATGGATTCATCGGACCCGGACACGTCAGCACTATTATTGGTACTGACCCCTATCAGTTTATTCCCCAACAATATCACAAACCAATAGTTGTTTCTGGGTTTGAACCTTTAGATATTTTCCAATCAGTTTGGATGCTGTTACAACAGTTAGTAGAAAATCGCTGTGAGGTAGAAAATCAATATAACCGTTTGGTACAGAAACAAGGCAATAAAATTGCTCTAACAGCTATCAATAAAGTCTTTATACCCAGAGAAACATTTGAATGGCGAGGTTTAGGAGATATTCCCTATTCCGGGTTAAAAATTCGCCCAGAATATGCCCAATTTGACAGCGAATTAAAATTTACCATTCCTAACTTCAAAGTTGCTGATCATAAAGCATGTCAATGCGGAGAAATCCTTAAAGGAGTCTTAAAACCTTGGCAATGCAAAGTATTCGGTACAGCTTGCACACCCGAAACACCGATTGGAACTTGTATGGTCTCTTCCGAAGGTGCCTGTGCAGCTTATTACAAATATGGTCGATTCTCTAAAATTGCTCAGCAACCAGCGATGACACCATAAAAACCAACTAACTTGGAGGAATTTTATATGGAATTTGTCACCGTTAACATCGCTAAAGGACACTCCCTAGAAAAGAAATGCGAACTAGTAGCCATTACACTATGAATTACACTATGAATAAACAACCCATTCTTGGTAATATTAGCCCCCTAATACCCGCAGGAGACGACGTAGAAAAATCCATCATATTCTACGAAAAACTTGGCTTTACAACCATCCACAAAGAAGGGAATCCACCGCGAATGGCTATTGTCAAACGCGACTCAGCAGCAATATTTTTAGTAAAAAACGATTATCATCAACTAACAAACTCAATATCCCTTCGTATTCAAGTCTCTAACATTGAACAACTTTACGAAGAATACCAAAATCAGGAGGGAGATATGATTCACCCCAATGGAAAATTAGAAGCCAAACCCTGGGGAATGAAAGAATTTGTAATTATTGACCCCGCTGGTGTCTGTCTTACATTCTGCGAACCAGCTTAAAAAATAACACCCTACCTTTACAATTCCCCCTTAGCAATTTTAATATGCAAATAAACCATAAAAATTCATCACAGAATTCCCTCTTTCAAAAACTTCAAAAAGCCCACCATCGTCAAGGAAAAATCCGCGATACCCATATTACCCTCGCTCACGGTAGCGGTGGTAAAGCCATGCGTGACTTAATAGATGAAATTTTTGTCGATACTTTTGATAACCCCATTCTCTCCCAATTAGAAGACCAAGCAACTGTCAATTTAGCCAGTCTGATGCAAAAGGGAGACAGACTTGCTTTTACCACTGATTCTTATGTCGTAGACCCTCTATTTTTTCCGGGAAGTAACATCGGAGAATTAGCGGTAAATGGCACTATTAATGATTTAGCAGTCAGTGGTGCGAAACCCTTATATCTCACCTGTAGCGTCATTTTAGAAGAAGGACTTGCTGTTGAAACATTACGAAGTGTCGCTGAAAGTATGAAAGCCGCAGCTAAAAATGCTGGGGTGCAAATCGTCACAGGGGACACAAAAGTTGTGCAACGTGGTTCGGCAGATAAATTGTTTATTAATACCGCTGGAATTGGCGTTATTCGTCAGGGTGTTTCTGTTTCCGCCCACAATATTAAACCCGGAGATGCGATAATTATTAATGGGGAATTAGGCAATCATGGAGCAGCAATTTTAATAGCCCGTGGAGAATTAGCTTTAGAAACTGATATCGAAAGTGACTGTCAGCCCTTGCATGATTTGGTAGAGAACATCCTCAATATTTGTCCCGAAATTCATGCTATGCGTGATGCTACACGCGGTGGTTTAGCCACAGTTTTAAATGAATTTGCTCTGACCTCAAATGTAGGCATTCGCCTCTACGAACAGTCTATACCCGTGCGAGAAGAAGTAAAAGCTGTGTGTGAAATTTTGGGTTTAGACCCCTTATATCTGGCGAATGAAGGTAAGTTAGTAGTCGTAGTCCCACAGGAAAATGCTGAACTTGTTTTATCAGCTATGAAGTCGCACCCAGCAGGTAAAGATGCTTGTATTATCGGTGAAGCTATCCCGACACCAAGCGGCGTTGTATTATTAAAAACTGCCTTCGCTGCCGAACGTATTGTTGATATGCTAGTCGGCGATCAACTCCCTAGAATTTGTTAAGTATTAAGTCGAAAAATTAACAAAAATTGCGGAGATTTAATCTTTATATTTTTGTAGTGCATAATACGTTTTAGCACAGGAAATTATAGGAATGTAAAAATTAATTATAAGCAATCAGAAAATTATGGACAGTAATAATTAATACAAATTTCCTATTGTTTATGCATGAGTTATCAATTACTCAAAATATTGTGGCGATTGTAGCTGAACATGCCCAAGGCATGAAAGTGCAAAGAGTGGTATTAGAAATTGGCAAGCTATCAGCTATTATGCCCGATGCTATTAAATTTTGTTTCGATGTCTGTACTCAAGGCACTATTTTAGCAGGGTCAACTTTAGAAATTCGCGAAATTCCCGGATTAGCAAAATGTCGCCAATGCGGTGCGGCAATTCCTCTAGAGAAACCCTTTGGTGTCTGTGAATGCGGCAGCACGCAATTAGATTTAATCGCGGGACAAGAATTAAAAATCAAGGAGATAGAAATAGAAGAGATATGTGTGTAAATTGTGGTTGTTCTGATGATAATCAAGCTCAAATAAGCAATCCAGCAACGGGGGAAGTAAAGATGATTAACTCTCATGAAGATAACCACCACCATCACATGCACACTTTAGCTGATGGCAATGTAATTATCCATTCTCACAGTCATTATCATCCCCATTCTGAGCAGCAAGAAACCCATCCTGAAGCGGCGGAAATTCATGCCAATATTCACGCTAAAACGATATCTTTAGAACAAGATATCCTAGCCAAAAATAATTTGATAGGAGCCCAAAATCGCGGCTGGTTAAAAGGTCGAAATATCCTAGCTTTAAATCTTATGAGTTCCCCGGGTGCAGGGAAAACTACTCTTTTAACGCGGACAATTAATGATTTAAAAGACAAATTGCCTATCAGTGTCATTGAAGGCGACCAAGAAACGATTAACGACGCCAAAAAAATCCAAGAAACAGGCTGTCCTGTTATCCAAATTAACACGGGAACAGGCTGCCATTTAGATGCAGCAATGATAGAACGGGGATTGCAAGAACTTAATCCACCGCTGAATTCGGTAGTGATGATTGAAAATGTTGGTAATCTCGTTTGTCCGGCTTTATTTGATTTAGGAGAACACCTCAAAGTTGTGATTCTCTCCGTCACTGAAGGAGAAGACAAACCAATAAAATATCCCCAAATGTTCCGCGCTAGTGAGGTGATGATTCTCACGAAAATTGATTTACTACCCTATGTGCAATTTGATGTCCAACGTTGCATAGAATATGCTCGTCAGGTGAATCCACAAATCCGCATTTTCCAAGTCTGTGCCATCACTGGTGCTGGATTAGGAAATTGGTATGGGTGGTTAGTCGATAAAATGGCGCATATGTCACCGTTGCTGATGACGTAAGCATGGGGAATGTAGGTTAAAGAGATTAAATACTATAGAGACGTTCTCCTAGAGCGTCTCTGCCTTTCGACTGCTTGTCGAATAGACATCACAGAAAAAGACGATAAAAGCCTTGTGGGGTTAGGGTCAATAACTCATTTATGGAAAATTTTAATATATTTCTTGCATAAATATTTTTTTCTCACGTAAAGGCGCTGCATACGCAAAGAAGCAGGCAAAAAAACTGACTCTTGCTCATAGGTCTATTGAATATTATTCGGGGGTCATTTAAACTTATTACCTGTCATCTCATCTGCCTAGTGCCAAAAGCTAACTAACAGCAACCATGTCTAATCACCCTTGGATCACAACGTTAAAAGAAAAACGAGTCATTGCCGTTATCCGCTCCTCAGACATTGAACTAGGACACAAAATGGCTTTAGCTGTGGCATCTGGGGGAGTGCAGCTAATAGAAATTACCTGGAATAGTGCTGGTGCTGCTCAATTAATCTCCCGACTCCGCACAGAATTACCCGATTGCACCATTGGTACTGGCACGCTGTTAAATATCAGCCAAGTCAAAGAAGCGATTATTACTGGGTCACAATTTCTGTTCACACCCCATGTCGATACCCAGATGATTCAACTGGCAGTCAACATGGGTGTACCAATGATACCAGGAGCGCTAACTCCCACAGAAATTATCACCGCTTGGGTAAATGGCGCCCCTTGTGTGAAAGTGTTCCCTGTACAAGCGTTAGGAGGGGCTAGTTATATCCAAAGTTTACAAGGACCACTGGGAAACATTCCCTTAATTCCCACTGGTGGTGTGACTATGGAAAATGCCAGTGAATTTATCCAAGCAGGTGCGATCGCTCTCGGAATGAGCAGTCAATTGTTTCCCCCTGCAAAAGTTGCATCCGGTAATTGGGATGCTATCTCCCAACAAGCAAAAAACTTGATGCAAAAGATGCAGGGGTGATGGTTAATAGTTATTAGTCATTATTCCTGACGGTTGACGGTTGACAGTTGACCTGTGAATATTGACTTAATTAACTAATTTCGAGCGGGAAAAATTCTTCCATGAAAAGCATAATTCCTAATAAATGGCTGGCTCGTTCTGGTGTAGTTTTAGCTGGTACAGTTCTGACCTTGACTGCTTTTTCTACCGCTGCGACAATGGTACAAGCTAGTTCACAAAATTCGCAGAATGATAGAATCGCGGAAAAAATCCTGGATTTACAACAATCGGATCAGCGATGGATTCAAATTAACCTCTCCACACAAAGGTTAATAGCTTGGGAGGGTGCAAACCCAGTTTATGCAATCATTATCTCCAGTGGTAAGTCAAAAACACCGACTCGTGTTGGGACTTTTGCCGTCCAAACTAAGCTAAAAACTACCCGGATGCGCGGTAGAGACTACGACGTTCCCAACGTGCCCTATACTATGTTTTACTCTGGTAACTATGCCATTCACGGTGCATACTGGCATAATCGCTTTGGTACACCCGTAAGCAGTGGTTGCGTGAATTTAGCAGTAAATCACGCTAAATGGCTATTCAAATGGGCATCAGTAGGTACACCAATAATCATTCATCAATAACATTTTGACCATTGACTAACGTGGCATTTGCCAAATATTAATCTGATGGTAATTGCCACCACCAATAGCAATATATTGCCCATCGGGACTAATTGCTAGGGGATTGATGGGTAAATAGTTGGAAATGTTATCATATCCTTTGATAGTTGTGATTTCTTTAAAGTTAGGAAAGTCCCAAATTTCGATACTATTGTCAGCAATACTCATGACTAACTTTTTCCCGTCCCGACTAAAAGCAAGGGATTTTACATAGTTGTTGTTTCCTGTTGACACCGGAATTTCTTTGAGGCTGTGGACATCCCATACTTTCACAAAATTGTCTCCACCTGCACTCACTAATGTATCACCGTTGGGACTAATAGCAAGGGAATTAACAAAGTTAGAATGTCCTTTTAAAGTTGATATTTCTCTCAAAGTAGCCACATCCCAAACTTTGATAGTTTCATCGGCGCTAGCACTAAATAATTTTTCTCCATCTGGACTAACAACTAAGGCATTGACATAGCTTTTATGAGTTGACAATGTTTTGATTTCTTTCCCAGTATTTACATCCCAAATTTTAATAGTCTTATCAGCACTAGCACTAAATAATTTTTGTCCATCTGGGCTAACAGCTAAGTAGTTTATATAGCTTCTATGCCCTAAAAGAGTACGGATTAATTCGCCAGTATTCATATCCCAGACTTTAATAGTCTTATCAGCACCAGCACTAAATAATTTACTGCCATCAGGAGTAATAACCAAAGTATTAATAAAGCCTTTATGCCCTTCTAATGTGCGGATTTCTTTGCCAGTTGTTACATCCCAAATTTTAATAGTCTTATCAGCACTACCGCTGATTAATTTCTTGCTATCAGCACTAAAAATTAACACATTAACACCATTGCTGTGTCCTGCCAGAGTTTTAAAAGCAGAGCTATTACTAGTAATATTTAGGTGAGCAATATTAGCTGCCAAACCTTGCCAAATAGCATATCCTCCCCAGCCCACAACTACAGCAACTGCCGCTCCTATGAGCCATCTTGGCAGAGGTTTTTTTATGTTCTTGGCGGAGTTGTCTGGGATTCTCACCACTGTTTGCGTGGGTGTAGTGGCAGGAATATCAGTTCTCAGGGGAAGTAAAGAGGATTTCCGAGAAAAATCAGCCAAAATATCTAATATTTCTTGGGTATTTTTCGGTCTATTCGCAGCTTTTGGAGCTATTAACTTATCAATTAAATCTGCTAATTCGGATGAGATATGCGGAGCAAATTGACGCCAATTAAATTCATCTTTCATGGCATCATAAATAGCTTCATGGGTTAGCTCTTTAGCAGTGAGTAAATACACAAAAGTTCGCCCCAAAGCATAAAAATCTGACTGGGGTACCGCATAACCTTTTTCTTGCTCTGGGGGTGTATAACCAGCAGAACTAATTTTTGTCACACCACTAGCTCCACTGACTGCTGAGAGATAAGTATAGGTCATTTCTCTAGCAGTTCCAAAATCAATTAGCACTAGCTGTCCACTAGGACGCATCATGATATTTTCTGGTTTAATATCTCGGTGGAAATAGTTGTGCCGGTGAACGATATGCAAAATCTGTGTCAGTTGTTTTAACCAACCAAGCGCTTGCTGTTCCCCTATAGGGTGGTTCCCCTGCTGTTGCATCCACTGCTTGAGGTTGGGACCTTCAATTTTTTCCATCACAATGCAGTGAAGTGGCTCGCTAGCATTCTTGGGAAAAAACTGGAAGTATGCATCGCTCTCAACTCGTGGGATACCGGGATGTTGAATTTGGCTTAGTACAACTGCCTCTTGCTGGAATAGCTCAATGACTCTGGGGTTAGCGCAATGGTCTGATTTGAGAACTTTGAGGATTTTGGGTTTTGCACCCTCAAAGGCTTCATAAATTTTGCCAAACCCACTTTTGTCACTCAACAGACGCATCACTTGATAGCGTCCCTGAATTAATAAGTCAGAACCACAATGACGGCAAATGCGGTTGTTGACATTGGCTGGGTCTTCTGGTTGGTTGCACCGAGGATTAATACAGTAGCTCATAGTCAGCTACGAAATTCTTTTACACTCAATATAGATTCATCTACCGAGTTACATATTCCGTAGGTTAATTTAATTTAATTTAATTTAAACCCCGCCCTTAAGAGGGGGTCTTTTTGCAAAAAAAACGGGCTTGCTTGCCCATTCTAATTTACAGTACTCGTTCGGTAACTATACATACTACTTTACACCTTGGTTGTGGGCTTTAAAAATAACCACGCTACAAAGAAGGTGCTAGCGGTAAACAACTGCGTCAAATCCAAAGCCGACAAATAGCCATCCGCAAAGGAAGCAATGCTTCTATCGGTAATCCCAAATAGCCATGAGGAAACGCCAAACAGCCAAATGCCATTCTTGAGCATCTCCAAAAAGTCCATCGCTTCTGTTGTTTGCTGCTTATTCATGAGTTGCAAGTCCTTGAATGAAGAATCTGAGGTTAAATTGCTATCAGGGCGCTTCCGGGTTTTTTCTAGCCGATTAAGCTTCTGTTACATATATGTTAAAAAATATTTTTTTTTCTTGCCATAAGGCACTAGAAGTACTGTACCCAGATTTCCGTACTCCCACTGAGGGATATATTGGCTTAAATGGAGGAAAACCGTTAATTTTCGACAGTTTATTGCCGCTACGCTCCACACAGTACATTCTCGTTACCAGACTCTAGTCTGGTAACGAGAAAAGGAGGCTCCGCCTCGTAGAATTGGAGACGGAGCCTCCTGTATATGTTCCCTGTCAGAGCCAGGAAACGAGAAAGAGCTAATAAACCTTGACATCTTGTATTATATTTGTATTATACAAATTGGGCTGGGAAACGCTAACAGTTTCTTAATGCCTGCGGTGAAACAAGAAGGAACAAAATAAAAGGGAAAGGGTAATTTTCTTTTACCTTTGACCTTTTTCCTTATCTGTATTTCAGGAGAAAGAAAGTCTTATGCTCGCGCTACAAAACATCAGAAATATTGGCATTTCTGCCCATATCGACTCTGGTAAGACAACCTTGAGCGAGCGGATTTTGTACTACACCGGCAAAATTCACAAAATTGAAGAAGTGCGTGGTGGTGGGGACAAAGGTGCCACTATGGACTTCATGGAACTAGAGCGGGAAAAGGGTATCACCATCACCTCCGCTGCTACATCTTGTCTATGGAAAGATACGCAAATCAATTTAATTGACACCCCCGGACATGTAGACTTCACCATTGAAGTTGAAAGAGCTTTGCGCGTTCTGGATGGCGCAATTATGGTACTTTGTGCTGTGGCTGGTGTACAGTCTCAGTCGATTACGGTGGATAGGCAGATGAAGCGCTACCGAGTGCCGCGTATCGCTTTTATCAACAAAATGGATAGGGTGGGTGCTAATCCCTTCCGCGTCGTGCAAGCGCTGAAAGATAAGTTGGCATTGAACGCCGTACTCTTGCAGTATCCCATCGGTAGTGAAGACGAGTTTGTCGGCGTTATCGATATAATTGCGATGACGGCAAGTTATTTTGAAGGTGAAAAGGGTGAAAATTGGGTGATTGGCGAAATTCCCGAAGACTTGCGCCAACCAGTCCAAGCAGTGCGGGATGTGATGCTCGACAAAATCTCGCTATTTTCTGATGAGATTACTGAGAAGCTGTTGGTTGGGGAAGAAGTTCCCCAGGAAATGATTTGGGAAACTATCCGCAAAGCAACTTTGAGTTTGGAAATCACGCCAGTATTGCTCGGTTCGGCGTACAAAAATAAAGCTGTGCAAAATCTTTTGGATGCGATCGCTCTCTATCTCCCATCCCCAATAGATAGAGAAACAGTCACCGCTTTTGATGTCAACACTCACGAAAAAGTACCTGTTTATGCCGATAAAGACGCGCCTTTAGTAGCGCTAGCCTTTAAACTTACCGATGAGTCCTTTGGACAATTAACCTACACCCGCATCTATTCCGGAACCCTACGCCAAGGGGATACTATCTACAATACCCGCACAGGGGCAAAAGTCCACGTTGGACGTTTGGTGCGAATGCACGCTAATGCTCGCTCGGATGTCAAGGAAGCCTCAGCGGGGGACATTGTAGCGATGATTGGTATTGACTGTGCTTCTGGCGATACCTTCTGCTCTGGTGATACGCATCTATCTTTAGAGGGAATGTTTGTTCCTGAGCCGGTAATTACAATGGCAATTACACCCCAAACTCAGGAAGATGTGGACAGGTTATCGAAAGCGTTGCGACGCTTCCAGCATGAAGACCCGACTTTCCATGTGAGTGTCGATGCAGAATCGCAAGAAACGCTGATTTCCGGGATGGGTGAGTTGCACCTGCAAATTTACATTGAGCGGATAAAACGGGAATACAATGCGGAGGTTTATGTAGGGGCACCTGCAGTTGCTTACCGGGAAACCATCACCAAAGCGGCGAAGTTTGATTATGTCCTCAAGAAACAAACAGGTGGTTCTGGTCAATACGCTCATGTAATTGGTCGGATTATACCATGCGATGAGGCGTTTGTGTTTGAGGATAAAGTTGTTGGGGGTGTCATTCCCAAGCAGTTTATCCCAGCTTGTGAGAAAGGTTTCCGCGATGCGATGGATAGCGGTATGCTCATCGGTTATCCAGTGACGGGAGTCAAGGTGATTCTGGAAGGCGGTTCTTTCCACTCCGTTGACTCCTCAGAATGGGCTTTCCGATTTGCAGCTAAACAAGGCTTCCAAGAGGCTTTTGCTAAGGCTAAACCGATTATGCTGGAACCGATAATGCTGGTGGAAGTGGAAACACCCAACGAGTTTGTCGGACGGGTACAGGGTGATTTGATGTCACGACGGGGTTTGTTGCTGGGTTCGGAGACACTGGAAGGTTATGCAGTGATTCGTGGGGAAGTGCCGTTGAAGGAAATGTTTGGTTATTCTACAGACTTGCGATCGCTCAGTTCTGGACAAGCAAACTTTACTATGGAGTTTGCGAAGCTGCAGCCGCTGCCGCCAAATCTGCAGTTAAGTCATGGGGTGGTGTTGAGTCGTTAAAAGTTTCGCGCAAAGACGCTCTCGTCGCAAAGAAGAACGCAAATACTTCTGGAACAAATCAGATGCTGAGGGAGATTAGAACCGCCGATAAACGCAGATGAACGCCGATAATTATCTGTGTTTATCTGTGTTTATCTGTGGTTCGTTTTTTTGACAACTAATCACTGCGGAGGCGATAATTTGTGTCGCGAGATTTTCTGCTAAACCTAACAGCGTTGTCGCTGACGCTGCACCTTGGACATCTACCAGCAATGGTACAAGACTTGCTCCCACCTTTTCTGGTAAGTATTTCAGTGCCGAAGTTTTTCCTGTACGCCGCCCACCATACAACAACAATACCGGCGGTGATTCCTCGTCCAGTAGAGCAGGCGAGCGCATTCAGTGATGTAAGTCCACAGTGGGGATGGGGGGCGGTTGTTGGTCATTGTTTTGTTGTGAATAGTGAATAGTACTAGATACCCGCCTGGGGTTGCAAACCCCAGGCTGATAGCACAAGTCCATTGAAATGGACTAAAAACTAGTAGTCCGCCACACCAACTTTGCGGAGTTACTATTCTTTGCGCCTTTGCGTCTTTGCGCGAAATTTCACCCTTCATAGTTTGTGTGACAAACCACTAGGTCTATTTTCGTTGTTTAGTCCTCTGAAGAGGACTTACCCTATTAGCCTGGGGTTTTGAACCCCAGGCGGTGGTGATGCAATGATTAACCATCGCTATTTAATCTCCAACCTATCCCGCACAAAATCCCATACCTGGTTCCAACTCAATACCCGTGCGATCGCCAGCAACACTAGAATCAAAATCGCAACGCCAATTATTCTATTCACCGCATCATCTAAATTTCTCCCCACAAGTGTTGTTACCCTACCGACGTACAAAGGAACCTTCCACAACCTAAGCAGCACCTGTCCCGACGCCCGCGTAATATTAACAGCCTCCTTGGGTACATTCTCCGCCCCGCGTTCAAACTGTTCTTTCGCCCAACTCACAGGTTTTCCTTGCTGACGCGCTTCCCACAACCAGTAACCCGCCAGTTGCAATAAATAAGGATGACGGTTTCCCCACTGCTGAGCGTAATTTTGTTCCTCTGTCGTCAACGCCGGTGCCGTGCTGTTGGGTAAGCGTGTTAAAGCAATAGCATCATCCGTCGTCAGTTCCCCCAAATTCATGGTGTGTCCGAGGTTAAAGAAACGGGAGATAAACCGATGCTGTTTTGCGTAAACTCCTAGTCCTTGGCGAGAAGAAATCACCAACATCAAAGCATTGGCGTCCATCAACGAACGCAAGTTATCATAAAACCCATCATCAAACTCATCTTGGTGTTTCAACAACGCTTCAAACCCATCCAAGCAGAATACTGGTAACACATTCTGCTGTTTCCACTTCATCATGGCGTCCGCAAAGGCTTCGCGGTTAAAGGGTTTTACTTGCAAGGGGTTACGCAAACCCCGATGTTTCCATCCAGAAACACGGTTTAACAAAGCATCTGCCAGTGCTTGATAAAAACCATTCTCCGTCTGACATCCAGCATTTTGCAGCGAAACATAAACCACCACATACTCATTAGTATTACTTAGGCGCTGCTCCCATGATTGCCAAAAGTGATACAACAGTGAAGACTTGCCAATGCGCGGTTTACCCACGACATTAATACTTATCGGCTGGACACCACTCATCCGCGATGCAATGTCACGCAATTCATCCTGACGTCCAACAAACAACTGGGGGTCTTCTATCATCGCCCCAGCTACAAAGGGATTGGAAGGCACAGAACCAGAGGTCATGTATTCTTTTTATAGGAATTACAATAGTTACTGCGTAATTTTCTACAAGTGTATACCTGCTGGTTCCGGAATGTCTCACGCAAAGGCGCTCTCGTCGCAAAGCATCAAATAATATAAATTGATAATTCGGATTTGTTTGTATTCCCCAATCCCTAATCCCCAATCCCCAACCCCCAGCTTATGACTGACATGCTCGTGAAACTCTACAACCTACCGCCGCTAGAACCCGAAATAGCGGCACTCTCTGCAGTTGACATCACTATTCGTAGAGCGATCGCACCGGAAAAACATCTCATACTCGCCTGGATTGAACAGCATTTCAGCCGCTATTGGATGAGTGAGTGTGATGTCTCCTTTAAAAATACACCCCCTAGTTGCTGGATTGCGGTAGAGAACAAACAGTTAATTGGTTTTGCTTGTTACGACTGTACATGTAAGAACTTTTTTGGTCCGACGGGTGTGGGGGAAGCAGCGCGGGGAAGGGGGGTTGGTAAGGCTTTGTTACTTGCTTGTTTGCACTCAATGCGATCGCACGGTTACGGTTATGCAATTATCGGTGGTGTCGGTCCTGTGGAATTTTATCAGAAAACTGTGGGGGCGGTGGTAATTGCCGATTCGACTCCGGGAATTTACGGTGGGATGCTAAAAGTGTAGTATTTTTTCGCGCCAAGACGCAAAGACACAAAGAGTACGTCACTTCATATCTTGATATCTTGCATCTAACCAGGTAAACCAGTAATCTTCGTAATTAAGGTGAGAAATATTACTGCTAAAAATTTTGCCTTTTCAGTCCATTGAAATGGACTTTTTTATTAGACTGGGACTTACAGTCCCAGGTCAGGATGAGCGAAGTCCTTATTCTTCGATGTTGTGGAAGTGGAACCACAGATGGTTTATGTGTGTGAAAGCCTAAGTTAACATCTGCTTTCTTCTAAATCACTTAAAATTAACTCAAATAAGCGTCAACAAAAGAGGGTTTATGCTGCCATCTGAAATTAAGCAATCCCTACCAACGAGTGACGAACTACCTTGTTCAGACGATATACCCGTGGATAACGAGGAACAGAATTTTCTGCCTAATTTCTTACTATTTTTACTGGAGTTTATCTGGAGTCAGCGAAATGATTGGTTTATGGCTGTAGATATGGGAATTTACCACACCACAGGTGTCAATCCTAGAGTTCCTGTAGTACCGGATGGATTTTTAAGTTTGGGTGTCGAAAGACGTAAGGGTGGGAAGTCTCGCAGAAGTTATGTTGTTTGGGAAGAGAATCAAGTCGTTCCTATCCTGACATTGGAGGTAGTTTCTCACAGTCCTGGTGGTGAATACGATGATAAAATCGATATTTACGCCAAGTTAGGAGTTTTATATTATGTAATTTACAATCCCGAATTTTGGCGACGCGATGGACACCAACCTTTGGAAATTTACAAATTAGTAAATGGTGAGTATAAATTGCAAATTGGTGAACCTTTTTGGATGCCGGAAATTGGTTTGGGAATTGGCAGGGTTCAACGAGTCATCAATGGCATTACTCGTGAGGTATTGTATTGGTATGACGAGCGAGGAAATCGTTACTTAACGGCTGAGGAACGAGAGCAACAACAACGTCTTCGAGCGGAAAGATTAGCCGCAAGGCTGCGGGAGTTGGGGGAAGAACCGGAAAATTTTTAGTTAGTAATGCATGAGCAATCAGAAGTCGGGTAAATCAAAGCTAACCCCGACTTTTTTGAATTTTCATTTTTCTAAATACCCTGCTCTCAAAAGCGGCTAATAATTGCTATAAACTATGGATAAACTTGTCAGAAGACCTAGCAATATCTTATGCTCATCTATAGAACAGCGGTTGTATTGGCAGATATTCAAATTATTCGCGCACTAGCCAGTCAAATCTGGCGCGAACATTATCCCACCATCATTAGTCGGGAACAAATTGAATACATGTTAACCCAAAGATTTACCTACAAGCGGGTGAAAGAACAGTTACAACAAGGCGTAATTTACGAAATTATTAATGACAGTAATCGAGACATTGGTTATCTTTCCTACGAGAAAGATGATGAAAATAATGCTGTCAATTTACATCAAATTTATATTCTGGTAAGCGAGCATGGTAAGGGATATGGTCAAGCGACGCTAAATAGAGTCATGGATTACGGAAGAAAGCAGAATTTGCAGATGGCTGAGTTGTACGTCAATAAAAATAATACTAAGGCTATACAGGCTTATACAAAGGCTGGTTTTGTGATAGTTGAAGAGTTGGTAATGGATATTGGGAATGGATTTATCAGGGATGATTATAAAATGCAAAGGTCTTTGATGGACAAGTAACATGTAGCTGTAGGGTACGTTACCCTAGCAAATATACACCACCATACACACTAAGGAAATAAATATGCAAACAGTCACCGAAAAACGTTACTACACCCCAGAAGAATATTTAGAGCTAGAAGACAAGGCTGAATATAAAAGTGAATATCGAGATGGGGAAATCATACCAATGACAGGTGGAACAACCAACCAAAACAAAATAGCAGGTAATTTTTACTCAAATTTAAAATTTGCTTTGAAAGGTCAAAGTTTCGATGTATTTATCGGTGATGTCCGTCTATGGATACCGCGTTACCGCCAATATACTTATCCCGATGTCATGATAATTCAGGGTGAGCCTGTATATTATGGTAAAGGGACTACAACTGTGAGTAATCCGATAATGATTATGGAGGTTTTATCTAAGTCAACACAAGATTATGACCGAGGAGAAAAGTTTAAATATTATCGGTCAATTCCGGAGTTTAAAGAATATATTTTGATTGACCAGTATAGCTTTTATCTTGAGCAGTTTAGTAAAAATCCATCGGGAAAATGGGTATTAACTGAATATGAGTTAGAAGATGCTGTTTTAGCTTTAGAATCAATCAATTTAGAAGTTCTATTTTCGGATATTTATGAGCGAGTTAATTTTGAATTGAATGAGAATGAATGAGATTTATATTAAACCTAGGGAACGAAAAATTAACCACAGATAAACACAGATAAATCATCGTTGTTTATCGGTGTTCATCTGTGGTTATAAATTATATCTCTACAATTGATTAACTTGTCGTTGATTTGGCAATTACCTCCAACTGTAACCCAGGAGGATAACTCCCTTCTTCTTTAATTTTCTTGATTTCTGCATCACTAACCGCCAATTTTAACTTATCTGCAAAGGCACGCACAATATCTCCCCGGTCAACAACACCGGCTACAGCACCAGCAGGAGAAAGTACGGTGACGCGGGGTAAGCTTTCATTCTCTAGTTTGTTGATTAGCTCAACTAATCCCGTGGACTCCTCGACGGTGGGAATGTCATTTAACGGATGTACAATGCTTTGTAGGGTACGAGATTCCCATTCACTGCGTTCTACCATACGCAAGTCCTCAATAGACACCATCCCCCGGTAACGTCCATCAGATTCAGCAAAATAGACCTGGGGTGTCGCAGCAGTTTCTAACAGATACAGGTCAGCAAAGGAACGCAGAGTCTGCTCTGCATCGACGACACGGAAGTCCCTGGTCATGGCATCAGCGGCAGACATTTCCAGTAAGGTTTGTTGTAATATGGTAACGCGATCATACTTGGTGGCGTTACGGATACCAAACCAACCCAATAGCACAATCCACAAACCCGTTACCCATTCATGGGTATAGAAATCAACAACAAACCCTAAAGCGATCGCACAGTAACCCAAAATTTGACCTGCTTTTGCTGCACCCCGTACTGCTTGATAACGGTCGCCGGTTGCTTTCCAGAGTGCTGCTTTTAACACCTGTCCACCATCGAGGGGTAAGCCCGGTATTAAGTTAAATAGTGCCAGTACTAAGTTAATTCTTCCCAAATCACTGACCATGACATGGACAGGGGTAGTGTCAGGGATAACGGTCAATAGGAAGTTTAACACAAAAAACAGGGCGATACTCACCGCAGGTCCTGCGATCGCAACTTGAAATGCTTTACCAGGGGTTTTGGATTCTTCTTCAATCGCTGCAATACCCCCAAACAGGAACAGGGTAATCGAGTTAACTTTAATTCCTTGAGATTTAGCTACCAAGCTGTGACCGAGTTCGTGTAACAACACTGATGCAAACAGCAGCAGTGCCATCACAACTCCCGCACTCCAAGCCGTAACATCACCCCAGGAACTGTAAGCGACCCCAAAATTGAAAGTCGCAAGTCCTAAAATTACAAACCACAAAGGGTCTAAAAAAAGTGGTATTCCAAACAAAGACCCAATTCGCCAACCTGTTTGCATACAATTTTCCTAAGAATATATAGCTACAAGCAGTTCAGCAATTTTTATTCATATTATGTCGTTTTTGTCAATGAAAAATTAACCGCATGAAAGTAACAAGATACTCTCTGGCGACTGATGAATGCTGAAGCTGCGCTCTATTTGTGACCTCCTCCCGGCGCCTACCTTACGGTAAGGCGCGGGCTTCCAACTCTCGCGAACTGGATTTTTCTGTCCCGCGCCACTTATCTAGGCATTGCACCCCCGACAGTACGACTTGACAGACAATTTCTTTCCCCGATAGTC
>JAYKJH010000063.1:0-5451 GCA_035285345.1 Nostocaceae cyanobacterium
AGCCATAAATATAAAAAACAGAGCGGTGGGGCATCCCGTTCTTAAAGCCAAGAGTCTGCGCGCGCGATAGCCGGATTGTCTTGGAAGCCTACACTGTACTCGCAGAGTCAGTGTAGGAGTATGTCACTACACTCTTTTGGCGCTCAGCCATCCAAAATCCCCAAACCAAAATTCAAAATTGATTGACTGACCACTCAGCAATGTTATAATCGCCTATGGTAAGTAAAGTTTTTTAAACATTTCTCATCCAACCTAGGCGTATATCTTTTTGGCGCTTACTGCTCATTTATTGAGTAGTATTTGCCACCTTTAGTTATCGACTACATTGGGAAAACCTGTGGACTACTCTATGACTAGGGCAAAAATACCTTTGCGCCCTAAACACAAACTCTGATTAGAAGTATATCTATTGAGAGAACTCAATCCCAACTGTTCCCCGACAGATTAATTTGCTTCGGCTATCAAATCTGTCCACCGTCAGCAAAATCCAGAGTGAGCCAGTAATTGTACTTAAGCGAGCGCAATAGCACAAAAGATGCCATGAGTGGTGAAAACAAACGACGCGCCCTGATTACAGGAGCAAGCAGTGGAATTGGCAAAGCGACGGCTTTGGCGTTTGCTAAGGCGGGAATTGATGTTGCCTTGGTAGCTCGCTCCCAGGATAAATTGGCAGCAGTTGCTCAAACTGCTCAGATGGCAGGAGTAGAAGCAAAAGCTTATGCTGTGGATATGGCTGTTGTATCTCAGCTACAAGACAAAATCAGGGCGATCGCAGCGGATTTTGGCGATATAGACATCCTGGTGAACAATGCAGGTATGGGATATACCGGCAGTCTAAGCCAGACGCCCCTATCAGACTGGCAACAGGTAATAGATTTAAATCTGACCAGCACTTTTGTGTGCATTATGGGGATTTTACCAATTATGCGCGCTCGCGGTGCGGGAACAATTATCAACGTCTCGTCCATTGCTGGTAAGCAAGGCTTTCCCAATTGGGGCGCCTACTGCGTCAGCAAAGCTGGTGTAATTACCCTTTCCCAAACTTTAGCAGCAGAGGAACGCCCCCACGGTATTCGTGTCACCGCTATCTGTCCCGGTGCAGTTCATACCGAAATCTGGGATACAGAAACGGTCAAAGTTGATTTTGACCGCTCGAAAATGTTAACGCCAGAAGTCGTGGCAGATGCGATTGTCCACACTGCACTGTTACCATCACATGCAGTCATCGATGAATTGACCATCATGCCAAGTGCTGGCGTTCTCTAAGTGCAAAGCCTGCAAAGCCCAACAGTGCTGATTCCACCAGTCCGGAGTATAAATTTCCCATTATTACTAATAAAAACTCTGGACTGGTGGACGGGGAAATCCCTCATCTACAGCACTCAGCAACGCCACTTTGCTCAAGTCGCTTAACCGACCCACGCGAGTAACTCCTCGCACTCAATTTGCTTCATCTACTTGAAACTTATCCAAGACTTACATCATGACTATTGCTTCTCCTAACGGTTCCAATCGTGTTCAGTCTTCTCTGATGACCGAATTAGCAGATGCCATTAATACCAGACCCGACCGCAATACCATTGATGGACGGGAAGCTAATTTACACCCCCCCGTAGAGGAAGATAACGAAGCAATGATCTCAGCCGTGCGGACGCTTCTTTTGGGTGTGGGTGAAGATCCAGAACGCGAAGGACTTCTGAAAACACCCAAGCGTGTAGCAGAAGCAATGCGGTTTCTGACCAGTGGTTACAACCAATCTCTGGAAGAACTCGTTAACGGAGCCATCTTTGATGAAGGTCACAACGAGATGGTACTAGTCCGCGATATCAATGTGTTTAGTCTCTGTGAACACCACATGCTACCGTTTATGGGCAGAGCGCACGTTGCTTATATCCCCAATCAAAAAGTTGTCGGACTGAGCAAACTGGCTCGGATTGTGGAAATGTATTCCCGTCGCTTACAAGTGCAGGAACGTCTAACAAGACAAATTGCGGAAGCAGTCCAAACAATTCTCGACCCCCAAGGTGTGGCTGTGGTTATCGAAGCATCTCATATGTGTATGGTGATGCGCGGCGTACAAAAACCCGGTTCCTGGACTGTCACTAGCGCTATGGTAGGTGTCTTCCAAGATGAACAAAAAACCCGCGAAGAGTTCTTCAACTTAATTCGTCACCAAGCAGCATTCTTTTAGGGCATTGGGGATTGGGCATCGGGCATCGGGCATCGGGCATTGGGGATTGGGCATTGGGCATCGGGAAATTCATGTCTTACCTATTACCCATTACCTATTACCCATTCCCAGCGTCCCCAGTTTCTCAAATAACCGTGCTAATTTGTCCAAATCCTTATCCCCTGGGGTGCGTTCTACACCACTGGATAAATCAATGCCGTTAGGGTTAACCTGATTTAAGGCTGCGAGTATATTATCCGGTGTCAGTCCTCCTGCTAAAAACCACGGGCAGGCAGGACTAAATTCCTGTAGTATCATCCAATCAATGGTTTTACCCGTACCACCTAGTTGTTGGGAATGGTAAGCATCCAGCAGCAGTGTATCTACATAGGTGGTGTAGGTAGCGGTTTTTTCTAAGTCTTCCTCACTGCGGATTCTTAAGGCTTTGATAATTTCTGTGTTGGGTAAAGCTTGACGCACCTGCACAGCAAATTCTGGTGATTCATCACCATGTAACTGGACTCCAGTCAAGCCAGAATCATTAACTATTTGCGTAATTTCCTCAATAGTTGCGTTAGCAAAAACACCAATTGTGTCTAATTCATTGGGTAACTGTTCCACCACAGACCGAATTTGGGGTGTGGTGACATAACGTGGTGATGCAGCTACACAAATAAATCCTAATGCTGTCGCACCGAGAGTGGCGATCGCTCTTCCCTGTTCTGGTTTAGTAATACCACAAATCTTAATTCGCATCTCAGGGGCAAATTTTTCCATCAAAACACACAGTTGGTGAGATTAGCTATTGTCTATCTTAGCTAAACCGCAAGAAGCCCCGCGCTCTCCCGTAGCGTAGCGTGCTGTAGGCATAGGGGAGCGTCGGGATGAATCGCTGGCTAGGTCTTGATTATCAATGTTTTTATCGCGTGTCATGTGTTGTTCTAAAGTAGAGAAATGCTAACCATGAACTACACCTATGCGATTTACCCAACACAGAACCAACAAGCAATGATGCTTGATTGGTTGGAAACTTGTCGTCGCTTGTATAACAGATGTTTGCGCGACCTTAAGGATTGGGTAAATAGCAGAAAGTGTAGTTTGTATTCTTGCTCGCTGGAGCGGGAATATATAATGTCTGCCGACATTCCATTCCCTAGCTACCTCGAACAAAAGCGTCAACTGACGCAGTGGAAGAAAACGGACAAACAACTGAGCAGCGTACACTCTCAGGTAACGCAAGACGTAGTTAAACGCCTGCATAACACTTGGGAAGCTTTTAAAGCCAGAGCCTATGGGTTTGGGCGCTTTAAGAAGTTGGATCGTTCGTTTTTGTTTCCACAATTTGCAGAAAATCCCATTACTGGCGATCGCATTAAACTTCCCAAGATTGGATGGGTGATGATTAACAAACATCGTCCAATCCCTGAAGGATTTGTGGTCAAGCAAGTCAGGATTTTGTCTCGTGCGAGAAATACTAAATGGTTTGTAGTCGTAACGGTTCAGTCCGATGTATCCGTTCCCGACCCAATGCCTTATGGTAGAGGGATTGGAGTTGATATTGGACTGGAGAAATTTCTGACAACTAGCGATAACTTTGTCGTAGAACCCGCTCGTTTTTTCCGGGACTCGCAACGTAGGCTGAAAGTGCTGCAACGCCGAGCCGCTAAAAAAATCAAGCGTTCTAAGAATTGGGACAAAGCACAAGTTAAGGTTGCCAGGTATCAACATAAAATCTCTAATTCTCGTAAGAATTTTCATCTTCAGACTGCCCATTCTTTGTGCGACCAAGCCGATATGATACAGCATTTTGCAGCTAAATGAGGTACAGTAACAATTGCTGCATCAATTACGATAATGAAAGCTTACTCCACTGACTTCCGTTCAAAAATTGTTCAAGCCTACGAGCAAGGGAACACTTCAATTAGAAAAGTAGCCCAACGATTTGATGTCAGCAAGAGTTTCGTACAGAAACTGCTTAAAATGAAGAAGACTACAGGTAATCTAGAGCCAAAACAGCAGGGTGGGAAAATGAAAAGCGAGTTGAGCGAAGCTGAAATTCATCTGGCTGAGATGGTTAAGAAATACCCTGACGCGACTTTATCTGAATACTGTGAGTACTGGGGGCAAACATCTGGTCAATGGGTGAGTACTAGTACTATGTGTCGGGCATTAAATAGGCAGAATTTGACACTAAAAAAAAGACTTTACGTAGCAGCCAAGCAGCAACAGAAAGAGTCCAGAGATTACGATGCGAGTATTGGGAGAAAGTCAAAGAAGTAGACCCAGAAAATCTGGTATTTTTGGATGAAATGGGTGTTCTGCTGGGGTTAACAAGAACTAATGCTCGGAGTCCCCACGGCACAAGAGTTTACGATTTAAAACCATTTTATCGAGGAGCAAAAATCACTGTTATTGGTGCAGTAAGTCTAAATGAAGTTTTAGCAGTAATGACTTTAAATGGTTCAATGGACTCAAATGCATTTGAAGTTTTTATTAAAGAATTTTTACTGACAAAACTCTGGCCAGGTGCAGTTGTTGTTATGGATAATGTTCCTGCCCATAAAAAAGCTTCTATCGAAAATCTAATTCAATCAGTTGGCGCAAGTATTTTAAATTTGTCCCCTTATTCTCCCGATTTTAACCCGATTGAACATTGGTGGTCGCAGCTAAAATCTTTTTTACGTCAGTTCTCCCCTAAAACGACGAAAATGATTGATACATTAATCGCGATAAGCCGTAGGCTTAAGGGCTTCGCCCTATCGCACTCTTATTGTTCAACCCCAAACATTTAAGAAACTGGTTTGCTAACTGCTGTTACTGTACCTCATAAACCTGCAATCTGCTGTATTTGTCGAGGATATTGACTTTCGTGTCAGTGCCAAAGGCTTTTTGGGCAAGCATATGCTCGATGGAGGATTTGGTCAGTTCAGAGACTTGTTGAAGTGGGTTTGTTGGAAGCGAGGCAAATACTTCGCTGTAATAGACCACAAATACACTTCCCAGATCTGTCCCAAATGCGGTACGCACACTGGAAACAAAGAATTCAGCGAGCGAGTTCATCTTTGTTCTGAATGTGGGTATCAAACTACAAGAGATCATGCTTCTGGGCAGGTAATTTTACAACGAGGGTTAGAAAAAATAGCTAGTACCGATGGACTATCGGGGAAAGAAATTGTCTGTCAAGTCGTACTGTCGGGGGTGCAATGCCTAGATAAGTGGCGCGGGACAGAAAAATCCAGTTCGCGAGAGTTGGAAGCCCGCGCCTTACCGTAAGGTAGGCG
>JAYKJH010000064.1:0-3797 GCA_035285345.1 Nostocaceae cyanobacterium
GCACAGTTTCTGCTACACCCGCACAGAAACACGACACAGATAAGTCATCAGATAGTAGAATAATTTACTTAGGTACAGACTGTATTATCAGGTCTCAAGTTTCCTTGTCTGCATTTACTTCCTACAGAGTAGGAGGAGCCGCAGAATGGTATATTGCACCCCGCAACATCCAAGCTCTACAGACGAGCTTGAATTATGCAAAAGAACATGATTTAACAGCAACAATTTTAGGCGCAGGTTCTAACCTCCTGGTGAGCGATCGCGGACTACCAGGCTTAGTCATTTCCACACGTCATCTCCGCCACAGCCACTTTAACCCAGAGACCGGTTTATTAACTGTGGCGGCTGGAGAATCAATTCCCAGCCTCGCATGGGAAGCCGCACAACTAGGTTGCGAAGGTTTAGAGTGGGCTGTTGGTATTCCTGGTACGGTTGGTGGAGCCGTAGTCATGAATGCAGGCGCACATAATAGCTGCATCGCAGATATCTTAGTGAGCGCCGAAGTTCTGTCTCCAGAGGGTAGACTAGAAACTCTCACTCCCCATGAATTGGGTTACAGCTATCGCACTTCATCACTGCAAGGAGGCGATCGCATCGTCACCCAAGCCACTTTTCAACTGCAACCGGGTGCTGATCCCGCCCAAGTTTTAGCAATCACCAAACAACACAAACAGCATCGGCTCTCTACCCAACCCTACAACTTCCCCAGTTGTGGTAGTGTATTCCGCAATCCTAAACCTTATGCTGCTGGCTGGTTAATTGAACAAACAGGTCTCAAAGGTTACCAAATTGGCGGCGCACAAGTCGCTCAACTACACGCCAATTTTATCGTGAATCGTGGTGGAGCCAAAGCCAGTGACATTTTTTGCCTAATTCGTCATATCCAGCAAGAAGTACAAGAACGGTGGTCAATTTTGCTAGAGCCAGAAGTCAAAATGATCGGTGAGTTTCAAGCCGCTTGCGGTTAGGAATTTCAAGCATGAAGTATGAAGGATGAAGTATAAAGTTTCATACTTCATCCTTTATTAGCCAAGAGCATTAATTATTAGCAATAAAAGTAGCAAATTGCCGTCCGCATCTATAATTGAATTTGATTTGTTATTCAAAGCACACGCGGACAATCAATTATGACAGGAAAAGGACAAGGATTCGGCTTTGGCTTAGGAAAAATGAAAGAACTAGCCGAAGCCTTTAAAAAAGCGCAGCAAGTTCAAGAAGGCGCGAAGCGACTCCAAGAAGAATTGGAGCAGATGGAAATTCAAGGAGAAGCTGGCGGTGGACTAGTCAAGGTAATTGTCAGTGGTAACCAAGAACCCAAGCGCGTAGAAATCGCTCCCGATGCCTTAGCACAAGGAGCAGAACTACTTTCAGACCTCGTAACAGCAGCCATGAAAGACGCTTACAACAAGTCCACAGCCACAATGCGGGAACGCATGGAAGAATTAACTAGTGGACTGGAACTGCCCGGATTGTAGTCAATAGTCAATGGTCAATGGTCAATCGATTTTGGATTTTGGATTTTAGATTGAGGCATGAACCAAAAAAATCTCCAATCGGCAATCTTAAATCTAAAATTGGCATGGTCAACGGTTTTTACTCTTGACTCTTGACTATGGACTCTTGACTATGGACTATAGACTTTTGACATTTATTCAGCAAAATATCTATGCCTTACAAGCTGTTGTTTGTCTGTCTGGGGAATATCTGTCGATCGCCCTCAGCAGAAAACATCATGAATCATCTGATTGATCAAGCTGGTTTGAGTGACAGTATCGTTTGCGATTCTGCTGGTACATCTAGCTATCACATTGGTAGCCCACCAGACCGACGCATGAACACCGCAGCAGCTACCAAGCTAGGTATTCAACTTCGTGGTCGGGCTAGGCAGTTTGAAAAGTCAGATTTTCAGGAATTTGACTTGATTTTGGCAATGGATCGGGACAATTATGATCAGATTCTTGCACTTGATCCAAGTGGGAAATATCATAACAAAGTGCATTTAATGTGCGAATTTTGTACTCTCCATACCCTTAAAGAAGTTCCAGACCCCTACTATGGCGGAGTAGAAGGTTTTAATCAGGTAATAGATTTGCTGGTTGATGCTTGTGCAGGTCTACTCCAACACATTATCAATCAGCAATTGCCATCTGGATGCAAATAATACAGGTAGTAGTTATTCTACTAAGCCATGTTTAATCGCAAACCGTACCAGTTCAGCCCGGTTACTGGTAGCGGTTTTTCTTAATAAACTACTAACGTATTTTTCTACTGTTCTGGGACTCAGGTGCAACTGTTGTCCCATTTCCACATTTGATAAACCATGAGTTAGGAGTTCCAAAACTTCCTGTTCTCTGGAAGTCAGGGATGAGAACAACTCAGATTTTTCTAGATGGGTGAACACAGAGTTTTGGGCTTCCACTGCTGTTGCTAGATTGTCTTTATGGGACACGCGGTACTCAGATTGAATAATTTGCGATCGCTCCAAAAGATTGCGAATAGCCGCAGCCAACTCCTCCAACTCAAAAGGCTTGGGTAAATATAAATCGCATCCCGACTGGTAGCCCAGAATTCTTTCCTGAGTTTTAGTCCGGGCTGTTAATAAAATGACCGGCAATAACCGGAATACTGGTTGTTGACGCACCCGGCGAACCAGTTCATAGCCGTTCATTCGTGGCATAACAATATCAGTGACAATTAAATCAGGCTGGTACTCTTCTACCATCGCTAAAGCCTCCTGACCGTCATTAGCCGTGATCACTGAATAGCCGGACAGTTCAAGATAATCGCTAATAGACAGACGAGTACCCAGGTCGTCATCCACCACAAGGATCGTCAAGGGCATGGACAGTACACCCCTAGCATTTTTATTACTCAAAAATTTGCTTCTACGAGCTTCTTCAGTGAACACAGGCAATAATAGTATTCTCATGTTTCATACTATGACAGGATAACCAAATAATGACTGCCTGAGAGTGTAATTCTAAATAAAATCTTAAATCATTCGGAGTGACTCCAGAAGCCTAACGCGCCTTCGATACTAAATTTTGCTCAGACACAGAGACTTTCGTGATTCTTAACAATTTTTCAATAAATGCGTAGTTATCACTCAGCCAACTGTAAATTAATTTGAACTCATCCAAGGTCAAGCATCGGAAAACAATTCCCCTCAGACTGGTGAAAAGCTACATTTAGAGGATAACGCTGATATCTAGGGAATAATTAATTTATAGTAGTTTAATATCCCTCTACAAAATCACAAGCTAGTCCCAAAGATTTTTGCAACACATTTCAAGTCTATAAAATTATTCATGAGCGACAAGAGCGAAAGTTACAAAGTTATTAGTGATAACCGTCAAGCCCGTTATTTGTATGAAATCTTGGAAACCTATGAAGCTGGTATCCAATTGACTGGAACAGAGGTGAAGTCGATTCGGGCTGGCAAAGTAAATCTACAAGATGGCTACGCTTTGATTCGGGATGGTGAAGCATGGCTGATCAACGTGCATATTTCGCCATATAACGCCAGTGGGCAATATTTTAATCATGAACCGCGTCGGACTCGTAAGTTACTGCTGCACCGTCAGGAGATCCGCAAGTTAATAGGCAAAGTAGAACAGCAAGGCTTAACACTTGTGCCTTTAAAAATGTATCTTAAGCGAGGTTGGGTGAAAGTCAGCATTGCCCTTGGCAGAGGTAAAAAAATCCACGACAAGCGAGAAGATCTCAAACGCCGTCAAGATCAGCGCGATATTCAAAGAGCGATGAAAAATTATTGAAGTGTCAATAGTCAATGGTCA
>JAYKJH010000065.1:0-58472 GCA_035285345.1 Nostocaceae cyanobacterium
ATATATCACTCGTTTCAAACCTATCCCGGACAGATACCAGCATCTGTGAGAGAAGTAATTGCACGTATGGCTATGGAAGACTGGTTATGTAGCTATCGCAGCGTGTCTGGTATAGAAACCACACTCAAGAGAATATCCTATCGGATATCACGGCGCAGGAACAGTTCTGTGATGTTGCATCCAGCAATTAGCGACCTAATAACCCACTACAGTGCGTTAGAGTCTGATTTTCTGGAATTCTTCCCAGAATTACTAGAACATGTACACCAAGGGAGTCATGATTGATAATTGGGTCGAAAATAAAAAATGGAGGTAAGCGGACTCGAACCGCTGACATCCTGCTTGCAAAGCAGGCGCTCTACCAACTGAGCTATACCCCCTTGACCTCGCCTTAGCTATTGTAATTGGTCTTTTAAATTTATGCAAGACTAATTTCATAATTAATTAAACGAAAAAAATCTCCCACTACCCAGCCAGCAGAGAAATGAATATAGTTATTACCACATTTTACAAATTTGTCAAGCTTCCAGACTTTACCGAGAAACAACAATCCCTACAGTCCTACTGCAAGACCCAAAACATCAAAGGTACGATTTTGCTAGCACCAGAAGGGATTAACGGTACTATTGCTGGTTCCCGTAACAGCATTAACGCAGTGTTGTCCTTTCTCCGTTCTGACCCCCGCTTAGCAGACTTGGAGCATAAAGAATCTTACAGCGATGCGCTACCCTTTGAGCGGATGAAAGTCAAGCTAAAGAAAGAAATTGTCACTATAGGTGTATCAGAAGTTGACCCGAACGAACAGGTGGGAACCTATGTGACTCCCCAGGAATGGAATGATATTATCTCCGACCCGGAAGTAGTGGTGATTGACACCCGTAACGATTATGAGGTGTGTATAGGGACTTTTCAACGAGCGCAAAATCCCCAGACGCAATCCTTCCGGGAATTTCCGGAGTATGTACATGAGAATCTTGACCCGAAAAAACACAAAAAAGTCGCTATGTTTTGTACGGGTGGTATTCGCTGCGAAAAAGCTTCCTCTTTCATGCTTTCCCAAGGCTTTGATGAAGTATATCACCTTAAAGGCGGTATCTTGAAATATTTAGAGGAAGTACCCCCAGAAGATAGCTTGTGGGAAGGGGAGTGTTTTGTCTTCGATGAACGCATTGCGGTAGGTCATGGTTTAGAAGCAGGTTCTCACGACATGTGTCGCAGTTGTGGACATCCCATCTCTGACGCTGATAAATTGTCACCACACTATGAAGAAGGTATTTCTTGTCAGTACTGTTTTGATAACCTGACAGAGGAAAAAAAGACACGCATGGCAGAAAAACAACACCAGTTAGAATTAGCAAAGTTGCGACTTGGGAAGTGAGGGACACCGAAACAAACAAGAGAACAAATCACCACCTTACGGCTTCTCTTTCTGTTGAGAAACCACAAATATCGGAAAACTTATGAACCAAAAACTTGTCAATTTCTGGTTACATCACGTCCATCCTCGCTTGATTACCTTGATAGCCACCATAGGAATTGTGGGAATTGTTAGTTGTCTGTTTATCCTGTTTATTGTTGCTGAATTGGCGTCAGAAGTTCTAGAAAAAGAAGCTTTTGTGTTTGATACATCTTTTCTATTATGGTTACATCAATTTGCTAATCCGACTCTCGATAATTTCATGCTCTTTATCACCAATCTTGGTAGTCCCAATATCGTGGCGATTTTAGGAGGTGTTATCTTCGTAATACTTTTGTGGCGTCGTTACCGACAAGAAGCACCAATTTTTGGGATAAGTTGTTTGGGGGCTTTAATTTTATATTCTCAATTAAAATTATTTTTTGCTAAATCTCGCCCCACTCTTTGGGAGCAGTTAATTAGTGTAAAAACCTTTAGTTTTCCCAGCGGTCATGCATTATGTTCTCTAGTACTTTATGGGTTTATTGCCTATTTGCTAGCAAGTCATTATCCTAATTTATCTAAGATTATTTATCCTTTAGCTGTTATTTTAATTGCTATGATTGGCATCAGTCGGCTCTATTTAGGAGTCCACTGGCCTACAGATATAATAGCTGGGTATGGAGTGGGCTATTTATGGTTAATGATATGTATTACAATGCTCAAACTAAACAAAAGCCGATTGAATGACTTGTAAATATATCAAAAAAGATGCGAATTATTTCATTATGACTGCTAACAGCCAATAGCTATTGGAGACCTTAGCTATTGGTTGCATTCGCTATTTGTTATCTAAATCATTCGTGACGCTTTATTGCCAAGGTTAACCCATCACCAATAGGCAGCAAACTAATGTTAACTCGCTGGTCTTGATGTAACTTTTGATTAAAGGCACGTATCTTGTTAGTTCGGTTATCTTGGAATTGGGTATCGGCGACTTTTCCAGACCACAAGACATTATCTATTGCTATTAAACCCCCTGAGCGAACTAATTGTAATGCTTTCTCGTAGTAGAGGTCGTAATTGCTTTTATCAGCATCGATGAATGCAAAATCAAATGTCCCTGCTTCTCCTGCTGTTAACAGTTTATCTAAGGTTTCCTCTGCAGGGGCTATGTAGAGGTCAATTTTATCTGCTACACCTGCTTGTTGCCAGTAGCGCTGAGCAATTGCTGTAGACTCTTGATTAATATCACACGCAATAACCTTGCCTTCGGGTGGTAATGCTAATGCCACTATTAGGGCACTATACCCTGTAAATACACCAATATCTAAAGTTTTTTTTGCTGCTAGTAATTGCACTAGTAAAGCCATAAATTGCCCTTGTTCAGGGGCGATTTGCATTCTACCCAGGGGATGCTGCGCGGTTTCTTGTCGCAGTTGGGTCAATATTTCCGGCTCGCGCAAAGATACTGCTTGCAAGTAGTGATAAAGTTGTGGTTCTAGTCCCAGGGTTTGGTTGCTCATTTGTCCAATATGCAAAGCTGATCAACGATAACCAAAATATGGGTTAATGAAAATATTCAGGCTGGAATTATTTTCTAGGGTGCATCGACGATTCAGACTATTCCGATTGTAAAACTTTCGTTATCGCTTATTATGACAAAAATCGGCAGTCGGTAGCGCAAAACATCTAGTTCCTGGGGTGCATCCAGGAAGATGATTGCGGCGTTCATCCTCGAATTTGGGATGATGGAACATGGGAAGCGAGGAATTGCAAGCATGTCATTAGCTGGGGTAAGGATTGTGTTGGTGGAACCAGCAGGGCCTTTAAATGTAGGAGCGATCGCACGGGTGATGAAGAACCTTGGACTAAGCCATTTAGTTCTGGTCAATCCCCAGTGTGATTACTTGGGACCCGAAGCACTGCAAATGGCGGTACATGCGGCGGATATCTTACAGTCAGCAAAAGTAGTAGGGACTCTCACTGAAGCATTAAAAGGCATCACAAGGGCAATTGCAACCACCGGACTTGTGCGGACGTTACAGACAAAATTAGAGCCACCCCGTCAAGCACTTCCCTGGTTGCTGGAGGAACCACTACTACCCGCAGCCCTGATTTTTGGTCGAGAAGACAGAGGATTAACCAATCAAGAACTCAACTATAGCCAGCGCTTTGTTCGCATTCCCACCAGTCCCGACTATCCATCCATGAATTTGGCAACTGCTGTGGCAATCTGTTGTTATGAACTAGCACAAATCAACGCTGAGATATTAAGCAATTCCCAACAACCAGACAGCCAACCAAACCAGCAAGTCGATTTGGCATCATTAGACATGATGGAAGGATATTATCAGCAATTAGAGGCGCTGTTGTTGAAAATAGGATATCTTTATCCCCATACCGCCGCCAGTAGAATGGAAAAATTCCGCTACTTGTTTAACCGCGCTCAACTGCAAAATTCTGAACTAGCAATGCTCAGAGGTATCTTGAGTCAGATAGAATGGGCGCTTGTAAACTTAAAAAGACCTGAGTAGATCAATAGCATTCGGTTTTTTTGGCAGCGAAAAGCTTTTGGCTGTTTGACAAGGTAGCTTTAAAATGAGCAAGATGGCTAAAAATTTATCCCCAAAATACTATTAGTTAGCACAATATAAATGGCAGTTATAGGGTGGTTGAGGAGTTAATCGTGGTTAAGGAGATTGAAAAAAAGTCGCGGATGTCACCACAAAAGCCAATGATATCCCCAAGAAGTCAAAAATCAACGGAATTGACGCGGCGGTTGGGAAGTCGTCAACCCCGTCGTCCCGAAATTAAACGCCAACAGGAAAGACTCAAACTACCACCTGTGCAGGAGCGTTTATCTGCCAAAACAGGTGTCAGTCGTCCCACTAATCCTATGGTTCCACCAACAGGAGTCCGACCGCAAGTTACAGAAATTCAGCAAAACAACACACCCAAATCTACAGGGACACGCACCCGCAGAGCGACATCCAACAGTGCAATGACAAAATCGCTACTGTATGCCGCACGATTGTTAATTTTGGGAGTCGGCATTGGTGCGATCGCCGGTACACTACTATCTGTATTAGACCCCACAAGTCGGATTTCCGCCCTTAGCACCACCACTAACACCAACGATTCCCAGTCAGGACGGGGAGGGGGTGTAGCTATTAATGCTTCTAATGCCTACCTAACCCAGGAAAATGTATCTCTAAAAACAGCCCTATTGAGTTTGGCAACTAAGCAACCCACTCTAATGCCAGGGGTGTTTATGGTAGATTTAGACTCTGGTGTTTATGTGGATATCAACGGCAGTACCACCTTCTCGGCTGCCAGCATGATTAAGTTTCCGATTTTGGTGGCATTTTTTCAGGATGTAGACGCCGGGAAAATTCGCCTCGATGAGATGTTGTCTATGGATCAGTCCGTAGTCGCCACAGGTTCTGGAGAGATGCAATACAAACCCGTGGGTAGCCAATTTACAGCCCTCGAAGTTGCCAGCAAGATGAGTATCATCAGCGACAACACGGCCACGAATATGCTGATTAACCGCCTAGGTGGAGCCGCCGCACTCAATCAGCGCTTCCGGACTTGGGGGTTGACAGCAACTGAAATTCGCAATCCCCTACCAGATTTAGAAGGGACAAATAGCAGCAGCCCCAGGGATTTGGCAAATTTGATGACTTTGGTGAGTCAGGGGAACTTACTGTCCTTGCGATCGCGCGATCGCGCTCTGGACATTATGCGCCGCACAGCTAGAAACAACCTACTCCCCTCTGGGTTGGGAGAACAAGCCAGCATTGCCCATAAAACTGGTGATATTGGTTCGATGTTAGGCGATGTCGGTTTAGTAGATATGCCCAACGGCAAACGGTACATAGCTGTGGTGATGGTCAAACGCCCCCACAACGACCCGAAAGCTGCACAATTAATTACAGCCATTTCTCGAACTGCTTACCAGCAATGGAACCAACCCCTGACTCCCGCAAGCTCGCCGGGAACCACTGTCCCCAATAACACTGTGCCAAGCAGTAGTATGCAATACCCCAGTACTGGCACTACACCCTAGATTCCCACTCCTGTTTGACCATGACATCTACCACACCCACCATCGAATTCTTTGCAGGCATTCCCGAAGCCCTTAGTAACGTCAGCTTACGTCGCCATCGCCAAACAGGTGTGCGAAGTGTGTTGATGAGTTTCGAGCAAGTCAAGGCTTTAGAAGGATTTAATAGCTTTACAAAACAATCCTTGAGTGCCATGCGCCTCACTGATGAAGAAGGTGTAATTAGCGTCACACCTTCTTCTTTACAGTTCATTTTTGGCGGTGCGGAGGGTGATGAACTAGACCGGGTAGAGTGCAAATTTGAAATTGAACGAGATGACCACTGGGAAAGATTTATGCGCTTTATGCAACGTTACGCCGAAGCCAATGGCATGGCTTACAATAATTCCTGAATAATAAGTAATTCCTAATTATCAGCAATTCGGCAGTATTAACTCACCCAATTGCGAATTATGAATTACTACTCTTTATCTTCTTTCTTTTTCCCCACTTCCTCTGGGTGAGAAGGTGGTATTTGTTCCACACTAATCAGCGATTCCATCACTGACTTCACAATTGGGGCAGCGACGGTAGAGCCAAAGGCATTCCCTTGAGGTTCATCGACAATTGCTAGAACCACATAACGGGGGTTTTCGGCGGGGATCATGCCGACAAAGCTAGTAATTTTGGCATTAGCGAGATAGCCGCCTCTGGGACCGGCTTTTTGTGATGTACCTGTTTTACCAGCAATTCGATAACCGGGGATTTGGGAAGCCTTACCAGTACCATCGGTGACTACAGCTTCCATCATTTTAACCACGGTTTGAGCTGTGGAGGGAGAAAAGATTTGTCGGGGGGTATTGCGGCTCGGTTGCCAGTGCAACTGCCCTTTGGTATTCACTAGACCCCGGACGACATGGGGTGTTACCAACTTACCACCGTTGGCTAAAGCGGCATGTAGTTCCACTAATTGCAAGGGTGTAAGGGCTAAGCCCTGACCGAAAGCAGCAGTAGCAGGTTCAATAGGAGAAGAAATAAATTCCTCTTGACTTTTGACCTTGCTTGGGGCTTCAAACGGTAAATCCGTATCCATAGTTTGTCCCAAACCCATGCGTTCCAACCAACCGTAGTAGGCATTAGGCTTGAGCCGCTGCATCATTTGCACCATAGCCACGTTGCTGGAGTGTTTGAGAATCTCAGTAATCGTCATCCGTCCAAAGCTGCTATTGTGAGCATTGCGGATCGGCCAGCCCGCGACTTGAATGGAACCACCATCATAAAACGTAGTATCCGGAGTAATTGCGCCAGCTTCCAGGGCGATCGCCACATTTAAGGGTTTGAAAGTCGAACCCGGTTCATACAGATCCGCGATCGCCCAGTTTCTAAACAGGGACATATCGGCTTTATAGTACTCGTTAGGATTGTAGGATGGCTGGGAAACCAAAGCCAAAATAGCCCCATTGCTAGCATCCATGACAATAACTGCTCCGCGCTTGCCGCGAAATTTTTGAATTTGTTGCGCTAGAGCGAAACGGGCTGCCCTTTGCAAGCGGATATCGATAGTTAACTCCAGACGCAGGTCATCAAAATGGAGAAACCCTTCTGGTGCGTGATCTGGCATTAGGGAACCAGTCCCAGAGCGACTCAGACGTACTGCTTGCACAGAACGCTCCAGAATTTTTTCTTGGGAGAACTCCACACCCGCTTGACCACGGCGGTCAAGATTCACGTAACCCACAATATCAGCCACCAGATCCTGTTGTGGGTAGAAGCGCGAGTATTGTTGAATCAACTCTAAACCGTCAATTCGCAACGGGGCTATGCGATCGGCGATTTGTTCTGGTAGCCCACCGGCAATTTGAATGCCCGTCTTGCGACGTTGGAATTGTTTGAGTAAGTCATCAACCTGGCGATCTAAGATGGGAGCCAGTTGCTCGGCAATGGTAGCAGCAGGTTTTTTAAATAACTTGGGATGGGCAAACAATACATAAACTGGGCGGTCCATCGCTAAGACATTGTTATTGCGATCTACCACTGGCCTGCGGGGCACAAAAGGGCGCATAGACACCATTTGCTGCTGTCTGGCCTTAGATTGTAACGTCGGTGCCCGCACAATTTGCAGGTAATACAAATTGATTGCCAGACCACAAGTAGCAGTCATTAATGCCCCCCAAACTAGAAACAGCCGCCTGTTGTTAGCCGTTTCTGGTTTGGGTGGAGAGAATAGTTTTGGTGGCTTGGCTTTTTGTGGTTGCTGCTGCCTTTTAACTGATGCTTGTGCAAAACTTTTAATATTGGTTCTGCCTTGTGACTTCTGCATTACCGTACTCAGTATCCGTTGGGAAAGTGGATTTCCAAACTACAAAATTTTTTAATATCCTAGGGGAGTGTGATTAGGTTGCTTTATCTGTAGATTTAGCCCAGTTGTCGCAGATGCCGATTCCCCTGACGTTTTCCTGGAACTGTCGGGTGTGGGACTCAAGAAAATCGCCGCTGCTGGATTTTGTGGTACTAATCCTGTTCCCGGTCTTTCTGCTTGCAGTGCCATTTGATTTTTAATCACTTCGTTGGTGGTCGTTAGCTGCCGTTCGTGACGTTGCAAAGTTTGCAGCTTACGGTATGCATGACTCCAAAGTTCTTGATAATATACCGTTCCACCATAGACTATCAGTGCTGCTCCTACTAAAAAAAATGTCAGTATCGAAGAATTTCGCGCTAAGAGGCACAAGCGCAACAACCATAATGGTGGCGCTTGCGGTGTTGACATTACCGGCGTTGCTTGAACATATCCTTGCTGGTGTCTAGAAGCGTGTAAGGGAATGACCCCAGGATTAACTGTTGCAGGTGAGGGGTTTTGCAATTGACGATTGCCGTTGAGGCGAGAAACGGCTGATTTACGAGCAGCTACCATGTTTTTCTTGGTGTGTAGTTTTTTAGTAGAGAATTCTATTTTGCCTTGACTAGATTAAAACCCGCCTTGTCTGACATGACCACACCTAACACCCTACACCTTTTGTAGCCTTCAAAAAATGCAGGTAATTGTTAAAGATAGTCACAACGGATAAAAGCGCTCGAAACACTCAACAGACCTTGATCGCGACCCAGAGAGCCAACACCAGGTATTTTCCCGTTTATCATATTTGTTTCGATAGGCTAAAATATTTTATATTCGCAGCGCCAACCCATTCCATAAAAGTTCATCAAAATTGCCGAGCTTTCTAATCTATTAGACTATACACTCCAGTGGTTGATTCGCCAGGGTATTTCCCATTGGCGCCCTTGAGTTATGCATATAAAACCAGTGGTTTGAGACGCACCTAGTTGTTAGATGACGCTCATTTGTATAGCTGAGTTACTATATTATCCAAAACAGAAATTAAGCACCAAGCTTCTAAATCGCCAAAACCCAAGCAACACAAGAGCTATAACTAGTTATCTATATGAATAAACCGAGAGAGTGAAAGCTAAAAATAGCACTTGTATATAAATTCAGTCACAAACTTCCATAAATGCGATATCTTAGTCAAGAGCGGATATCCTGTTGAATTTGCCGCTATTGGTGAAAGAGGAGTTATGAAAACAAAAATTGTTGGTTTTGCCCTATTACTAAGTCTTGCTACCATCTTAGGAGCTTGTGGTGGTGGTGAATCAGCCCCTGGTGGCAGTGGTGCTACTCCTGGTGCTGGAGAACCTGCTGATACTGGATCTCCCGCAGCTACCCCCCCTGCTGGTGGTGCTGCTCCCGACGCTACTCCCCCCGCTGCTGGTGCTACACCCGATGCTAAGCCCGATGCTAAGCCCACAAAGTCTCCCTAAAGTTTGACCTCCAATTCAGTCGAATATAGGTGAGGATGTGCATTCCTCACCTGATCCTGACAAAATTGATATCAGTTTGCTATTAGGCGAACCAACAAGAAACTCGGCTTACAGGTTAAAATCACTCTTGAGTAATTTCCTGTAATTCCCTCACTGAAAGTCAGTGGGAAATAACTGTGTAAGAGTTTCATGTTTTTTTTCGAGAAAATTTCCCAACTAGTTTAAGCAAAGCTAATTTTGAGTTGGCTTTGCTTAGTTTTGTTGATAAGACCCCGCCCTTAAGGGCGGGGTTTAAATATATACATAATATATTTTTATCTAGATTTATATTTTGATCACTTAGCAGCGAAACCGATAAAAAACTTGTTAAACACCGATAAAAACCGATAACCCATCTGGGTTTCAGAAGTGTTCATCTGCAGTTGAATTTTACAAATATCAACCTATCCCACAGGTAGATAAATATGAACAAAATTTGGCTAGCAATTATAGCTGTAGTGTTAATCGTTATTACCTGGAGTGGTTCATTTTCTAGTAAAGCATTATCCCAACAAGTTGAATCACGCCTGAGCAATTTAGAAGTCGATGTCAATAGTTTAGAGTCGCGCTTAAATCAAATAGAAACCCAACTCGGTCAACTTCGGTCTTCCCTAGGGAAACCAGACATTCCTGTTCCTACCCCGCGACCATCACAAGGCACTTCTATTCGGAGAATATCACCCCAAGAAAGAGATAGAATGTTTGATAGACTGGCAACTTTGGTAATTGAAATTAAGGATGATATTAAGTCATTAGATGCGCGTGTGACTAAGTTGGAGTCGCGACGTTGATGGTGATAACTCAAGGTAAGCTGCTAGTTATCTCGTGCTTGACGACTATTAATAGGTGAGAGTTAATAGCTGATGACAATTAGTCATTAGCAATTTACTATTTTTCATACTTCTCGTAAGCCGCAACAATGCGTTGTACAAGAGCATGACGGACAACATCTTTTTGGGAGAATTCACAGAAGGCAATACCTTCTACATGTTGTAAAATTTTCAAAGCCACTACTAACCCTGATTCTTGATGGGGTAGCAAGTCCGTTTGGGTCATGTCACCCGTTACCACCATCCGCGAACGAAAACCCAAGCGTGTCAGTACCATTTTCATCTGCGCTGGTGTGGTGTTTTGGGCTTCGTCTACAATCACAAAGGCGTTGTTGAGGGTACGTCCCCGCATATAGGCTAAGGGTGCAACTTCAATTACACCTCTTTCCATCAAATTCGGTACTTTTTCGGGGTCGATAAATTCATTGATAGCGTCGTAGAGGGGACGCAGATAGGGATTGACCTTTTGTTGTAGGTCTCCCGGTAAAAAACCGAGTTTTTCACCCGCTTCCACCGCTGGACGAGTTAAAATTAACCTCTCAAACTGATTTGCTAGCAGTGCTTGGACAGCGATAACCACCGCCAGAAAAGTTTTACCAGTACCAGCAGGACCAGTGCAAAATATCAGGTCTTGTTTGCGAAGAGCGTTGATGTACTGACGCTGACGGAAGGTTTTGGCTCGGACTTCTTCACCGCGTCGAGTGCGAGCAACTATATCCCGCTGGAGGTCTTGCAGTTCGTCTTGACGATGGGTGTCTAGTGCCTGACGGGCTGTTAATATATCAGCACTGGAGATAATTGTTCCCTTGACCCATAAATCTTCGAGCGATCGCACTAATTTCTGTGCCAATTCCACCTGTTTTTCGGTTCCAGAAATCAGCAACTCCTGTCCCCGTAGTACCAAGGAAGCTCCGGTTTGGAGGGAAAGAATTTTGAGATTTTCTTCTTGATTTCCTGCTAGGGCGATCGCGCTCTGAATATCCGGTAGTTGAATTATAGTCATTAGGGAGGGAATAGGGTTGGAGGAATAGGGTTTGGGCGAATTGTTTTTATTACCCATTACCCAGTGAATATAGTAGGGGTTAGTCCCGGTGAAGAACTAACCCCTAATTTTTACAGCTTGCATTGGTTGAACGCTTTTTCTTTAATAGCGACCACCTTTGCGAACAGCTTCCGCTTTACGTTGGCGACGCAAACTGGGTTTTTCGTATCTTTCCCGGCGTTTGACTTCGGATAGAATTCCCGCTTTTTGAATTTTCTTCTTAAAACGTCTCAGTGCCGAGTCAATAGACTCATTTTCACCCAAACGGACTTCTGCCACTGGCTGTATTCACCTCCTTACAGAGAACATAAGAATATGCTTATCAACAGCAGCGGTGATTTTGAAGGGCAAATGCCAGCATCTTTTACCGCACACCGAATTTTTCTCTAGTTTAAAACGAGCGGGTGCGAGGTTTGGCAATATGACGCGGACCGTTACTACGTCTTTCTCTTGATTTTGGTGATGGTACTCCTTGCGGAGCCTCATCGTCGTCAGCTATCCCATCTCTGAAAGAAGGTGTGCTACCGTAAATGTCGAGATATACTGAGTGACCTGCTTGGGCAGCGACAGCTTCAATCACAGTGCGAATTGCTTGGATATTCCGTCCACCGCGACCAAATACTCGTCCTTTATCTGCCCCTTCAAAGGCAAGGCGAATCCAAGCCCTTCTTAGGGTTGGAGACATTTCGCAATCTACGCTTAATGAGTCCGCAGATTCTAAAAACGGCTGTATGAGAAATCGCACCAGCCCCACGTAGTCAGGGCTGGCTACTTGGATGTACTTCCCAGATTTATTGAGAGGCTGAGGCACTGAGCTGTTCAAAGACATTGGCTTTTACAAGGATGCGACGCACTGTATCCGTGGGCTGAGCGCCTTGTTGTAGTCGCTTGACGATTCCGGGAACATCTAGTCGCACTTCATCGGTTCTTGGGTTATAGAATCCCAGTTCTTCTAGGGGACGACCATCGCGGCGAGCGAGGCTATTGATGGCGACTATTCGGTAACTTGCTTCCCGCTTTTTACCGTATCGCTTCAAGCGCAGTTTGATCATGTTGAGAGCCGATTCTCCTATTGTTAGGCTGTGAGTGTTTGAGTTTTAGGTGCTAAATATATAATTGTATCACTGTCTTAGGGGAACTTGCTAGCAACTAGGGATTAGGTAATGGCTAAGGTCAGATTGGCTAAGTAGAAGGGCGTAATTAATTAACCTATACCCCATGCCCTATGCCCTATGCCCTATGCCCTATGCCCTATGCCCTATGCCCTATGCCCTATGCCCCACTCAGAATTTAGCACTCAGGACTGGTGGATTCTATAGCGTGCCAAAACCCTTTTTCTTTTTCTCCTTCTTCTTCTTCTTGGCAGGTGCAGCACCACCACTATAACCACGCCATCCAGGAGATGCTGGTCGATTTCCCATACCTCCAGCAATAGCATTACCCATACCACCGCCAAACATTCCTGGCATATTGGGTAAACGACCTTGACCCATTTGCTGCATGAGCGATCGCATTTTTTGGAAGTCGCTCACCAATTTAGAGACATCGGATTCTTTGTAACCAGAACCCTTAGCAATTCGCTGACGACGGCTGGGAGAACTTGCCAATAAATCTGGGTCTTTTCTTTCCTGTGCCGTCATCGAGCTAATCATCGCCTCACAGCGCTTGAGTTGGGTTTCTCCCTGACGCAGTTGGTCATCCGAGAGCTTATTCATCCCCGGAATCAACTTCATAATCCCACCCAGGGAACCCATATTCTTCATCAGGCGTAGTTGCTTGAGAAAGTCGGTAAAATCGAACTTCGCCGACAGGATTTTCTCCTGCATTTTCTCCGCGTCCGCGAGGTCGATTTCTTCTTGGGCTTTTTCCACCAACGTCAACACGTCACCCATGCCCAGAATCCGCGACGCCATCCGTTCAGGATAAAATGGTTGCAGCGCTTCAACCTTCTCCCCCACACCGATAAACTTAATCGGTGCCCCGGAAATTTGCCTTACCGACAGCGCAGCACCACCCCTGCTATCACCATCCATTTTCGTCAGAATCGCACCTGTGATACCAATCTGCTCGTGGAAAGTACGGGTAAGATTAGCTGCCTCTTGACCTGTCATCGCGTCCACCACCAGCAGAGTGTCGTCTGGCTGGACGGTTTTTTTAATCTGCGCTAACTCCGCCATCATGTCCTGGTCAATTTGCAATCGACCAGCGGTGTCGATAATTACCGTATCAATACCTTCCGCTTTCGCACGTTCTACCCCTTGACGGGCAATTTCTACAGGGTCAGCATCACTTCCCATCTCAAACACCGGGACATCGATTTGCTTACCCAAGGTAATTAACTGGTCAATAGCTGCGGGACGATATACGTCCGTCGCCACCATCATACAGGTGCGGTTGATTTTGCGAAGATGGAGCGCTAACTTTGCTGTAGCGGTGGTTTTACCAGTACCCTGCAACCCAGCCATCAACACAACAGTAGGAGGCTTGGAGGCTTGTGCTAGGGGAACATTCTCCTCCCCCATCACCTGCACCAATTCGTCGTAAACAATCTTAATGAACTGTTGGTCTGGTCGCACCCCGGAAATTACCTCGGCTCCCTGAGCCTTAGTTTCCACTTCCGAAATAAAATTTTTGACTACCTGGAGGTTAACATCAGCTTCCAATAGAGCGCGGCGCACTTCCCGCAAAGCATCTTGAATATTCGATGGGGAAATTTTATCTTGACCCCGCAGCTTTTTCCAGGCAGATTCAAAACGGTCAGCAAGTGCTTCAAACATAGTGTAGGTTACAGGTAATAGCCAGCAGACTTGTGTGCGCTATTTACCAGCTTAGCTTAACTGGGGATACGCCGAACATTTCACCCCCTTGGGAACAGCGGCATTTTTGTGGTTCTCAAGTCGATTTTTTAAGCAATTCACAAGTATCTAGAGGTAGTTTGGCAACGCCAAGCTACCAAATTGATTCCACTTGAAAAAATCGAGATTTAGATACCATTTACCCTGGTAATATTGCCCAATTGAAATATTTCTTGAAAAATCTATCAAATTGTTCATTGACTTTCTCTGTAAATTTTGTATATATCAACCAGGAAAACAAATCCTGGCTGTTATAGTGATGGTGTAAAGCTTTTCTAAATTTCTCGGAATGGAGATAAAACTATGAGTCAAAGTATTAGTCAAAAATTTTGGCAAAATCATCTGGAAACTGAGGAGAAGCCGTTGAAGGAATCAGTAAGAAATATTAGTAACCCAGGGAAGATGCATCCAACCACAGAAGTCGGTCATACTGAGGAACTGGAATTCCAGGGTATCAGTCGTAACAAAAGAGCAGTGATAGAACGAATCATTGCTCTATGGGCTATCAAGAGCAAAATACACTCCTATGGAAACAACGAAGAGCGAGTCGATCACGAATCTACCTAACCAAAAGTCTCTGCAAAGACTGTTTGATTTAATTCAAAAGGTTGCCCAGGCAGATACCGAGGATTTAGTAAAATTGGCAAAAATCGGGGGACTGAACCCATTAAAGGATTTTACTGGTGCCAATTTGACTGGTGTTGACCTGTGTGGTAGCGACCTGAGCAATGCCAATTTCACCAATACTATTCTGATTCAGGCGAACCTACGACAAGCAGATTTGAATGCTGCGAATTTATCTCAGGCAAACCTGAACAATGCAGAACTTGGTCATGCCAACCTAATTAGTGTAAACCTCAACAGTGCCAACTTAATCAACGCTCATCTAAATAGTGCCAATTTGATTGATGCTAACCTCAACAGCGCCAATTTGATGGAAGCTGATTTGAGTGATGCTAACCTCAGCAGTGCTGACCTGGGACGTGCGAATTTGCACAGTGTAAACTTAAGCGGTGCTAACTTGAGTTCTGCTAACCTGATGCACGCTTGTCTGCGCCATGCCAATCTAATTAAAGCCGACCTGTGCGCGGTGAATTTATATGGTGCGGATCTCAGCTTCGCTGACCTGCGGGGTGCTGATTTGCGAGATGTGAACTTAAATAGCGCCATTGTAGAAAATACTGTATTCGGTCAAAATACGGGAATCCCAGATGAGTTGAAGTTAGATTTGCAACGGCGTAAGGCAATCTTTTTTGAAGCCGAGACAGGTAAATAGTCATGAGTCAATAGCTCAATAACAATTGACTCAGTTGTTAGTGGATACAATTCGTAGTTTTCAGAGTCGTGGTAGCCTTATGGCTCAACCCCACAAGTGCAGTGTTAACCTTATGACTCTGGAAGAAGCCGACCGACTGCTAAAACAAGGAATTGAACAATATCAAGCAACTCAATTTGAGGATGCATTACAATCTTGGCAGTTAGCACTCGCTCTTTATCAAGAATTGTCACATCGCCGCCGACAGGGTGCAGCTTTTTGTAATTTGGGTGCTGCTTATCAAGCTTTGGGAGACTTGCCAAAAGCAATTGAATTTTATCAACAACAATTGGAAATAGCACTAGCAGAACAAGACCATCGGAGTGAAAAACTAGCGCTGACAAATCTGGGAAATATTTACTATGCTCTCGAAGATTGGGCAGGGGCGATCGCATACTTCCAGAAGTATCTAACAAGAGCGCAAGAAAATCAAGAGCGGCAATGGCAAGGTGAAGCGCTCTCTCATCTGCGCTTAACTTACCATGCGGCGGGCGATGATATCAGAGCCTTGGAATATCGCCAACAGCAGCTAGCAATGCTGCGAGAATTATTGTCGGAAGTAAAAAATCTTAACTTTGCGGAAATAGTCCACACCGCTGGTTTAAATCCCCGTGAGGATTTGGTAGGTATTGACCTGAGTGGTGTTGACCTGAGTTATGCTGATTTAAGGGAGGCAAATTTAACCAATGCTAACCTGACTCGTACAGATTTAAGTTTTGTGGATTTCAGCCGTGCTAATTTAAGCGGTGCGTGCTTGGTGGATGCTTGTTTAATTAATGCCAATCTGCGCGATGCAGATTTGCACGGTGCTAACTTGCAGCGTGCAGATTTGCGTACCAAATTACCCCGCGCTAACTTAAGCAGTGCTACTCTAGTAGATGCTAATTTGACCAGCGCTTATCTGCCTTTTGCCAATCTCAGCAATGCAGATTTGCGCGGTGCTTGTTTGTGTCAAGCTGATTTACATGATGTGAATTTGAGCGGTGCTAACCTGGTTCATGCAGATTTACGCCAAGTTGATTTGAGCAGCGTCGAGGTCGAAAAGACCTTGTTTGGAGAGAATCCGGGGATTTCTGAGGTACTCAAGGCTGAGTTACTAGCGCGGGGGGCGATTTTTGGGTAGTGCATTGCATAAACTGGGGTAAAATTGACGCTAACCTCCCCTAGAAAATAATTATCAGGCGTTGCACCCGAAAGCTCGTGGACGGAACGCCAAAATTAATTTACTGGCTCAAGTTTGTAGTACTTTTGAACTAGGATTGTTATATTCTTGTAAGAGTGCCTCTGTCCGATTATGAACTAAAGCCGTAAAAGAAAATCCTTTGGCAGTATTTCTAATTAAAGAAAACACCTCTGACTGTGTAGCTTCATCTCCACCAACAAAGCTCCAGAATTCCTTTCCTACCAGTACATAGTCTTCTTTATTTAGTAATTTGGTTGGATAGTAAATACATAGACGAAACTCTTTACCTTGTTTAATAGCATTATCTTTATACAAATTGATAGTCTTTTTATTGCTATGATTTTGATTGAGAATAGATTTAATTTCTAACCAGTATTCCTTCCCATCTCTTAAACAAAACTTTAAATCATAAGGCTGCCAATCTTTTTTTGTGCCTATAATTTCTCCTCCTTGGCTTTGTACCAAAATTTCTACAATATTTTCTATCATATTACCCATTGAAGTTACAAAAGAGCGTTCCACCCTTTCCATAACAAAAAATGTAATGAACTCTTGAGGATTATTGTGAAACATTTCTCTAACTAAAGGATTTTTGTGATTCATAATTTCCTTTAGTGTCAGGCTGTTAGCTGATTTTTGAACACCTGGTATAAGACTTTCAAGATATTCACTAATTTTTCGTTTTGTTTCAACAGACAAAGCCAACCTTGCTCTCCTTTCTGTTTTTTATAAATCAAAATAATTGCTTAGCAAAATATAGCCAGGGATAAAGCTGACTAAACCGGGGATATTACTGTATTATTTTTAACTTACTTACAATAAAAAAGCAAATTTTGTTACCATTAATTCAATTACTGCACCTTGGTGAGAGTCAAGGTATTCTGAAGAATCAAATCCTCAAACGGTAAAAAAGCCATAACATGACATCAAGTTACAAACCCGACTTCCAGTTGGTTGTTTCCTATTACCTCTCCTTAGCCGACCGTTAAACAAGTATCACCGTACCCAGAGCGTGCCACAATAATTGTCAAGCCAAAATCACTGATGGGGCAAAGCGGAGTCAGTAATATTAATCCTAACTTTGGTAGTTGCCCTATGTTGAGTGTGAATTGCTGAGAGCGTCCCAAACAACAAACGGCATTTATGGGCAAACCAGCATTACAAATACTAAAAGATACATGGTCGTCTTGGTTAAGGAAGTTCTCTCAACCGCCTCTGTCAAACGACTATATAACATGGCGACAAGAATTTATGCGCCAGCGAGTGCGGTTGTGTTTGTGGATAGCATATGCTGGTTTTTTTACATTCACTATCCGTAATATTTACGATGCTCTTATTTCCCCTCTCTGGGAAATGCAAGTCATTCCAGGGAATTATAAAGCAATTTTTTGGCTGATCAATGCAGCCATTGGCTTATCTCTACTCATTTGTCCTATCTGGCAAAAAATTTTCGGTCGTCGCTATCCAGGAATCATGTTTCTAATTCTCTCCTGGTCGGTGACTTTAATCCCACAATTTGTTGCTACCAGCCAAGGTGTAGCCTTTCTAGACCGTGCAGGTTGGGCTTTAGTATTTACCAGTCAAGCAACTCTCGTTCCCGTTTCCTGGGGACTGCATCTAATTTCCCAATTAGGAGTTCTAGGTTATTACTTTATCGTCAATCCTGTATTGGGTTACAAAACTCTTACAGGCGACCCAAGTTACAGTATATCCTCATTATTAATTATGTTTTGGTTTTGCTTCGCCTGTGACTTGGGAGTATATCTGTACGAACGCTTGCAGAAAGCTGAGTTTGCATCCCGACGTGATTTAATGGTATTTTTGCATTCGGTTTCCCACGACTTGAAAACTCCGGTGATGGGTACTTCTCTAGTCGTGCAAAATTTGTTGAAAGATGCTCAAGATAAGGTGACGATAGATAAGTCTGTATTGGAACGCTTGCAGCAAGTATGCGATCGCCAACTTAATCTGATCAATTCCCTACTAGAAGCCCATGAAACTGAAGTTAGAGGCATTTCCCTGCACTGTCAACCCCTACAATTAAATAACTTAGTCAAAGATGTCCTGACAGATTTACAACCAGTTGTAAGCAAAAATAACGTCATTATTACTAATAAAATCCCTAGCAATTTACCCCTAGTTAATGCCGATGCTACGCAACTGTGGCGGGTATTCAGCAATTTAATCACTAATGCAATAAAACACAATCCCCCTGGAATTATCGTCACACTGGATGCGGAAGTTGTGGAACATAGGGTAGGGGGGACAAGGGAGAACAACAAACAAATACCCAATTCCCCATTCCCCAATTCCTTTGTGCGTTGTATTGTCCAAGATAACGGTGTGGGTATACCGGCAAATCAAAGCGATCGCCTGTTTGAACTCTATGCACGTGGTTCCCGTTCCCGTTACACACCAGGTTTAGGTTTTGGACTGTATTTATGTCGTCAAATCATCACAGCCCACGGAGGTGAAATTGGAGTAAACAGTCACGTCGGTAGCGGTTCAACTTTTTGGTTGACGCTACCATTGTAGAAGGGACTATTAAAGTCCTGGCTGTCTTGCATGGAGTATTCTATCTTCTATCTTCTGTATTCTTCTCATTCTCTACTTTCCAGCCAGTCTAAACCACCCGCCAATTCACCCAAGTTAGCATTAACAATAGCAGGTAAATCTTTAGCTGTATGCTGGTAAGTTAAATTCAGCAATTTCTGAGCTATCATGATTATTTGGGTTCTATCCACCATGTCTGAGAGTTGAGCAGGCTTTAATTTTCCATTTAATACTTCCACGCTTGCCGGATTAATTGCGGCTTCAATTGCTTCTTCTAAAAACGGCTGCCATTCATCAAAATTGATGTAGTACGATGTTTTGTTATCTTTGAGATTCAGCTTTTTTATTTGGCGTACCGAATCAGAAATTGAAGCTGCCCAAGAATTGGTTAACCGCTGTTCAATTTGGTTTTTGATGAGATGAACTAACAATCTGACTAAAAAAGATTCAATAGCCCGCAGCGTTGCTTGTTTACTCATTCCCTCTAGTTCATCAATAATTGCCAAAGCATCGTCATAGCGTGCTTCTAGAATACTGGTTCTTAAATCTATTAGTTCTTGGGTCATAAATCTTACCTCAAATATTAATAATTATTGATAATTAAATTTGAGAATCATAAATTAAAGTGGTTCTGTTGCTTTTTTCCACAACTACAATTCAGGGACTGGGTAATTAGGAATGGCAAAGAGATTCTTCCCTAATTCCTCATCCATCATCCCTTTACTACTGTTGCAATGGTAAAGATAATTGTTGATTTGGTATCTTCAACCCTAAATGCTTGTAAGCTGCTGGTGTCGCTACACGTCCGCGAGGGGTGCGGTGCAAGTAACCAATCTGCATTAAATATGGTTCATAGACTTCTTCTATCGTTTGTGTGTCCTCCCCCGTTGCTGCGGCAATGGTTTCTAACCCCACCGGACCACCGTTAAAGTGTTCAATAATCACACTCAGCATCTGCCTGTCTGTCCAATCTAAGCCGCATGGGTCTACCTGAAATAGTTCTAAGGCATTGGCTGCAATGCTTTGGTTAATCTCTTCCATTTTTTTTACTTCAGCAAAATCACGTACTCGCTTGAGTAATCTATTTGCTATGCGCGGCGTACCGCGTGACCGACGTGCAACTTCTTGGGCACCATCTTGTGTAATTGCAGTTTGCAGTAATTGGGCAGTCCGGAGAACAATTTGACTGAGTTCGTCAACTTCATAAAATCGTAATCTTTGAATTAAACCAAAGCGATCGCGCAGGGGAGAGGTCAGTGCCCCCACCCTTGTGGTCGCGCCCACCAAGGTAAACTTAGATAGGGGTAAACTGCGAGTGCGAGCGCTGGAACCCTTACCTATGGTAATATCCAGACGATAATCCTCCATTGCTGGATACAGAATTTCCTCAGTCATCCGCGACAGGCGATGAATTTCATCAACAAATAAAATATCCCCTGGCTTTAAATTCACCAGCAAACCAACAATATCACGGGGACGTTCTAGGGCTGGGGCACTAGTAATTTTGCAATCTACCCCCATCTCAGCAGCCAGTATCATTGCCATAGTGGTCTTTCCCAAACCTGGAGGACCATATAGCAGCAAGTGATCCAGCGCTTCACCCCTGGACTTGGCTGCTTGGATGGCAATTTCCAGCACCCCTTTCAAGTCTTTCTGCCCAATATAATCTGCAAATCTATGGGGTCGAATACTCTCTTCCTGCTTATCTTGTTCTTCCGGAGTCGCTTGAGGAAGCAACAAATCTTGACTTGGCGGAGGTTTGGGAATTTGCCGCGACTTTCTGGGTGGTTTGGGAGCTTCCCCACCTGGTTCCGGTGGCTGTTTTTTGGAAGAGATAATCGCCATAGGTTAAGTCCTGAGTTTTGTAGGGGTGGGAGTTCCCTGACCATTCTAAATGGGGGCTGATGAGTTTTGAGTTATAAGTTTTCTTCCTTGCCCCTATTTTCCCATTACCCAATTTCTCCTATTCCTTGGGATAGATTGTTATACTTTTGTTTCGTTGCCCATTTAAAATTAAGAATCTGAGCAATTAATCTGCGGCGCCGATAAAAATAATGCTGGCTAAGAGAATTTTACCCTGTCTGGATGTCAAGGCGGGACGAGTGGTTAAGGGTGTTAACTTTGTGGATTTGCGGGATGCAGGCGATCCAGTCGAGTTAGCGCAGGTTTACAATCAAGCGGGTGCAGATGAGTTAGTGTTTCTGGATATTACAGCGACTCATGAAGACCGCGACATCATTATTGATGTAGTGTACCGTACCGCTGAGCAGGTGTTTATTCCCCTGACTGTCGGTGGTGGGATTCAATCCTTAGAACAAATTAAAAATTTGTTAAGAGCGGGAGCAGATAAAGTAAGCATCAATTCCTCAGCTGTGCGCGATCCTGAGTTGATTAACCGTGCCAGCGATCGCTTTGGCAATCAATGTATAGTAGTAGCCATTGACGCGCGGCGAAGACAAGACCCCACCAATCTAGGCTGGGATGTTTATGTACGTGGCGGTAGGGAAAACACGGGTAAAGATGCCTTGCTCTGGGCACAGGAAGCTGAAGAGCGAGGTGCGGGAGAGTTGTTGGTAACTAGTATGGATGCGGATGGCACTCAAGCGGGTTACGACCTAGAATTAACTCGCGCTATCGCTGATGCAGTACAAATTCCTGTGATTGCTTCTGGTGGTGCTGGTAACTGCGACCATATCTATGACGCTCTGACTGTAGGCAAAGCTGAAGCGGCGCTATTGGCGTCTTTGTTACATTACGGGCAATTAAGTGTGGCGCAAATCAAGAACTATCTTCAGGAACATCAAGTAACCGTGCGTCTAGGTCAGTGATGCCGACAAGCCCATAGAATTCTGAAATGTAACTATCAAAAACATTAATGATATCACAAACCAGATCATCAAGTTTGTTACAGTCAGCTGGAAAATTTTATGTTACGATTAATTAAAAAGAATTAAAAAATTTTAGAAAATATGTTGATACCAATTTTAGTATTTGACGTTGCCCTGGTGGCATGGTCGCTACACCTGATGGAGCAAGCTTTTGAGCATCGGGAGTTCTCTCTGATGTTGGCTGGTACGTTGGTAGCGCTGGCTGCTGCGGGAATGTTGGTTGTGTATTTCTTAATGGGTCACTGCATGAGCTATTTAATGGCTGTATCCTAACTCTGCTCAGAAATGTTTCATAACTTTAGAAGAGATTGCTTGACAATCGACCAAATCTTAAGCTATATTTAACAATGGACTTACGGGGTTATAGCTCAGTTGGTAGAGCACTACAATGGCATTGTAGGGGTCAGCGGTTCGAATCCGCTTAGCTCCATTTTGATATGGTTAGAAGTTGTTTCCTTGAGTGGAGATGATTTAGCAAATTTTGAACTAAATATTGTTTGTCATCAAAGATAGGTAATACTATCTTTGGAACTAGATGACCCTGATGAAAATGCACAGACGGAGAATTAGTTCCTAGGGGTGGGGTGGTGCAATAGGCCGGAGGATTTTGGCTTTACCAATCGCTTTGCTACTGCGAATTCCTTAATTATGATTTTCAATTGCACTTCTTAAAATCCCTAGTATTTTATTAACATTAACTAAAAAATACTCATTCAAATCAATTTCAACTGTTTGTCCTCTTAAGCGAAGAAACTTCCAGTTAGTACCTGTTGTGACCACTCCATAAATTGTATTGATATCATTACCTTTTTGTTGGTTAAACAACTGAGCGGCTATCATTTCAGCTATACACTGCCCTAAACCGGATTGAATATTATCATTCTTAGCTTCAACAATAGCTATAACAGGAGCTTTTATCAATATTTGTTCCGGTGAACGACTAATAAGAAAGTCACAAAAACCACTTAATCCTTTAGATACATCAACATTAAACTCTCTACCGGAAAATAAGCTAATTTGATTTGGTAATTGTTTTTTTAGTTCTACTAAAATAGGTGCAACAATCAATTCAGAACGAGCTTTCTCTGTACTAATAGCCAGTGCTAAAGGCACATACTCTCGCAGTGCTTGTGCTAAAAAATCACTGGATTTTACTTCTTGTACGGAGGCAAAAATATCTTCCTGTTCCTGCAGATTTATCCCAAAGGTTGTTTCAATGCTCTCTAAAGTAAATTGACTGTATGGCATGGGTAATTTTTGCCGGGATGATGAATGCTAAGCCGATAATCTCAATGTAGCAGGGATAGGAGGTGCGCGGAGAGTATGATCGCGAAGCGAGTAAAGCTTTTAGCAGATCGCATTTGCTGAGGATAGGGAAGTGCGATCGCACGCTCGGCTGATGAAAGATGGTGAGTGCGATCGCATTACAGTTGATAGGGGAATGGGGGGTGCGATCGCCTGTGCAATCTGCTCTTGCAACTTTCACAGCTACTTGGAGTACAAAAGAAGGCTATATTAGCGTCTAAATATACGCAAAATTATCTCTGCAAATATGGCAAGAATGTTTCCTCCCAGCCTCGAAGACGTTAAGCCTGAAAGCCGTGTTGAGCCTGAACTGTTTAAACTTTTTGCAGACAATCTAGATAATGAGTATACAGTGCTTTATGGTGTTTCATGGTACTTACCAAATAGTGAAGCACAACACACTGGGAATAATGGTGAAGCTGACTTTGTTATCATACACCCCAAAAAAGGCATTATTGTCATCGAAGCAAAAACTGGGAAGCTTAAGTATTCACCTAACACGGGTAAGTGGGAAATAGAGGGAAGTAGTCAACGCAAAAAAGAAAGCCCTCTGCGACAGGCTGAAAAGAATAGATATGCTTTGGAAAAAGGACTTAACAAAGCTTTTAAAGATTCTCCTCAAAAGCCGCCTAAAATTAAATTCTGTTTTGCTGTAGCCCTACCACATTGTAATTATGACCCAGTTTTTGAACCAGTTGGACTACCAAAATCCTTATTCCTTGATTCAGAAGCTTGTGTAGATGTAAGTGCTTGGGTGGATGGTGTCTTTAGTTTTTATTCAGGTAATCAGTCCCAGAGTTTGGATGATTGGGTTGATGCTATTGTTGAGGTTTTAGTTGGTTCAAACAAATTTTCCAGTACATTAAAGTCTCAAATGGCTTTAATGCTAAAAACTATTGATTCATTAACAACTGAACAGTATCAAATCATTGATTGGTTAAGAAACAACAATCGTGCCAAAATAGCTGGTTGTGCTGGCTCAGGGAAAACTCTTGTTGCTGTAGAAAAAGCCATTCGCTTGTCTCGTTTAGGAAACTGCACTTTATTGTTATGTCATAGTTACTATCTTGCCAAAAATCTGCGATTCTTAACCAAAGACACAGACATCCACGTTGAAGACTTTTGCTCTTGGATTGAACGACTAACAGGGAAAATTACCAGCGAAGCAGACAATTGGAATCATTACGAAGAACCTACTGATGATGAATTATTCACTGCTCATATTCATTTATTAGATTCTTCTGAAAGGTACGATGCCATTATTGTCGATGAAGGGCAAGATTTTCGGGATAATTGGTGGGAAATAGTTGAAGATGCTCTAAAAAACAAAGCAGACGGAATTCTTTACATATTTTGTGATGATAATCAAACCCTCCTTCCGAGACGGACTAAATATCCAATTACAGAAGCACCGTTTCCTTTATCAAAAAATTGTCGTAATGCCGGGAAAGTTTTTGAAGTTGTTAAAAGATTTCACCCTCAAGCTCCTGAACCTTCAATTTACTTACAAAAAGCTGGAATAGTTAAATGTGGAAAGCTTGATTTTGCAGTTATAGACGCATTGCAACATCATGTATTATATGCTGAGCAATTAGTTGTGTTGACTACAGAACCAGAACCAGTTGAGCAAAGTTTCTTGAATGGATACGAAGTTGTTTTTCCACCGTTGTGGAAATGGCAAGATGTTGTACGTGAGCATTTAGCTACTATTGCTACTCAAACAAACAGATTCAGTACAATTGATAAGCCAAATTTACCACATTTTAGTCCTAGCATTCTTCCTAATCAAGAAGATATTTTTAAGGTTTTTGAATTCACACAACAAGTTATTTTCAACCTACGTCATCTGGATTCTCACTTAGCAGAGATACATCATTACAAGAGTAAAATACCAATGAAGTGGAGAGATATGGGTGATAACCTTTTTCTCTTCGGTAGAACACATTCTGTTTATGCTTTACTGGCTTTCTTTTCTTCAGAAGAATGGGCTAAAGATATTCCACAACCAAGGAAAGTTTGTATCAGTGCTAATAGAGAATCTACAGATATCGAACAAATTCAGTTGTCTACTGTAGCATCTTTTAAGGGACTTGAATCTGATGGTGTTATCCTGTGCATCGATTCATACAGAGATAATTTAGAATCTAATCTTTATGTAGGAGTGTCGAGGGCTAAATTTGTTTTGTATGTTGTGGGTTATAATAAATTATTATCAAATTTATCAGATATAGAAACGACCGAATAAATATATCCCGCTTCATTTTTTACCGACAAAACGGAACAATCTTGACATTTTTAAGTAGTTGATTCCTTTGGTAATTGACTGCCTTACTCCCACACCCCCAAACAAAAACTCCAGTAGGAACATCCCACTGGGGTAGAGGCACGAGACTCTCGTGCCCCTACTTAGCTGCAACTAACAAAGAAAACCTGCCTCTATCACCTATTGATTAGGTAACAACTGAGTCGAATATGCATCAATAGCATAGGCAGGAACACGCTTGGTGTAATCAATTTCCACGCCAGTGATAGATTCTGCCAATTTTTCAAAAGACTCAGAACGCCAGTTGCGCTCGTGGATAGGCTTGGATTGTTCGCCCAAGAAGTAAGCCAAGGAACCGATAGAAGCAGCGGCAACCCAACCAACGATAAACAGTGCAATAAGAATAGTCATAGTCGTATCCTGTGCTGTTTTTGTTAACTTTTGTTATATACAATGTAACGAATTATTTAGAAAATGGCAAATAAAATTTACATATGGTATATACGGTTTACCGAACAGATACCGAAAAAAATAGGGTGAGCATCGCTCACCCTCAAATCTCTAAACACTATCTGGGTCAATATTTAATTCCCGCAGTTTCGCTGCTAAGCGTTCCGCTCGTTGACGTTCTGCTTCCGCTCGTTGATGTTCCGCATCTGCACGTTGACATTCAGCGTTAGCGCGATCGCGTTCGATGACAACCAGTTCCTGATCTAAAGGTAATAGCTCTCCCTCAATAGTCGCCCAACGTAACCAAGTTGCTTCAATATCTCTAAACTTACCTTGCCAAGGCTGTAAAGCTAAACCCAATACCTGACTTATTAATTGATGCTGTGCATTGACCGCTATAGGTTCATATACTAAGCCATTAAGTCGAAACCCAGCCCAATCATCCGGGTTAAAGGGGTCATACCAGAAATATTCTGCGACGCGCATCTGATTTTGGTAAATCAGCTTTTTCTCGGTTTTGTCCCGTTCAGCGGTACTCTGGGACAGTAACTCAATAATGACATCTGGTGTTTTCCCTTCTTCCCAAGCTACCCAACTTTTCCGTTCACCTTTGGGGACTCCCAAAACAGCAAAAAAGTCAGGTCCCTTGAAATCTTGATTCTTCAACTGTGCCAGACTGTAGTAGACAAACATATTGCCACCAACATAACCATCATCCCGTTGTTCTATCCAAGGAACAAGCGTATCAACGAGGATGTCCATCTGGCATTTGTGGCGGAATGTTTCCATCGGCACACCATCATCGTAGGGTAGTTGGTCTTGGGTTGGTGGAGGAGTAATTAGAGGTGCAGTTTCGCTGGTTGTTGTCATGGCTGTTAGGTTGTGGCGTAGCCATTGGGTAACAGTTCTATGGTAATTGATGGTGGGAAAAGTGCATCTTTTAGCCAATGCCTAGCATGACTCATCTTTCCCATACTTTGAACAGAATTGAAATTGCTTCATGTAAATAAAAATTAAGAAACCAAATTATTTGCATAAAATTCGTTGACGTAAACAGAGACATAGGTAGAGCCATACATCGTTGCATTTGGCTCCTCTTTAGTTTTAGGAGAAACATATGAAGATGCTCCAAAAGAAACAGAACTTCTTTGTAGTTCTGGTTATGGGTGCTGTTTTGGCTGCTTTGTTCGTTACTGGTTATGTCCAACAGGTGAGCGCCAAAACTAATAATTTTGGGGTAGAAATACGGGACATTTCTGTTGTTAATCCAGAACAGGTATCTGATAAAAATAATACCCCTGAGATATCTAATCAACAGAATAGAAATTTAGATGTTTCCCAGGGTCAACTGATTGCTCAAGGCGGAGTCAATTATGTAACTTCTCAATACCCGTCTAAAATTTTCTTTCTCAACAGTAGCACCGATGGTTCTGGCTTCTTCTCAGTAGCACACAACTTACCGCAATACAATGGTTCAGGTGGATTTTGGCAGATTCAAGGTATTACAGTTGCTGTGCAACACACCAACGGTAATTGGCACACGTTAGAGTTCAGTAACAGCGTTGATAACCGATTTTGGTGGAACAATACAGTAGTGCAAGGAATTATGCGCTCACCTGCTTTTTATAATCGTAGTGTCAGAATTGTTTTGTTGACAGTTTGGAGAGTGGGATAAAACTAAGTAGCTCTCGCAGCGTACACACACTGAAAAAAAACAAGGTGGGTAATCGCCCACCTTCAATTACTTACATATCTGTGTTTGATAATTACAATTACCGAACAGGCAAGTTATTTAGCAAATAAATGAATAATTAACAGTTTATCTTCTCTAACTTTTAACACTCTTAAAGGTAAAAATCTGACTTCCAAAAAGTATTTATCAGCACATATATAGTACTTTTAATAACAGTAAAAAATCGGACAAAGAATAGTACCCTCAAGGGTACTGTCAAAGCAAAATTGCATTTGCCACGATGCAATCAAGGTGAAAACCCGAAGCACAAAATTGAGATTTTTTCAACTTATGTGGCAACAAATTCCTGGTTCTCTCAAACAAATTTCCGTTGGTTCGGCATCGCAAATTTGGGGCGTAAATGCCACTGACGATATCTACCGCTATTTAGGTGATAACAAATGGCAGCAGGTAAAAGGCAAGCTAAAATACGTTTCTGTAGCCGCTGATGGTACGATTTTTGGTGTCAATGCTAAGGATGAAATTTATCAGGTTGTCGGCAACAATGAGTGGCAGCAAATTCCTGGTTCTCTCAAACAAATTTCCGTTGGTTCGGGATTGCAAATTTGGGGCGTAAATGCCACTGACGATATCTACCGCTATTTAGGTGATAACAAATGGCAGCAAGTAAAAGGGAAGCTAAAACACGTTTCTGTAGCCGCTGACGGTACGATTTTTGGTGTCAATGCTAAGGATGAAATTTACCAGTTTGTGGGTAACAATGAGTGGAAGCAAATTCCTGGTTCTCTCAAACAAATCTCTGTTGGTTCGGCATCGCAAATTGGGGGTGTAAATGCGATTGACGATATTTACCGCTATTTAGGTGATAACAAATGGCAGCAAGTAAAAGGGAAGCTAAAACACGTTTCTGTAGCCGCTGACTGTACGATTTTTGGTGTTAATGCCAAGGATGAAATTTATCAGTATGTCGGATAAAGCTTGAGGGTCTAAATTTATTTAGGGTGGGAATTACCCACCCTAATAACATCAGTTGCTAGTTATTCGTGCTAGGCTGCTAATAGCTAAGAGGTGATTACTTCAACCGCTTCGCCTTCGCTTCCTCCGTCTTCTCCTTATCCAACTTCAAAATCAACACACTCAAAGGCGGTAAACACAAATCCAGGGAATACCGACGATTGTGCATTGACCATTCATCCGCCCACTTACCACCTAAATTGCCCATATTGCTGCCACCATAGGGACGAGCATCACTGTTGAACAACTCGGTATAGAAGCCGTGTTCTGGGACACCAATCCGGTAGTGGGAATGGGGTTGAGGTGTGAAATTGCACACAATAATCACGAACTCATCCGAATCCTTGGCTCGGCGGATAAAAGATACTACACTGTGGCGGTTGTCGCTACAGTCAATCCACTCAAACCCTTCTTCAGCAAAGTCTAGAGTGTACAGAGAAGGTTCGGAACGGTAAAGTTGGTTTAAGTCCTTGAAAAAGCTTTTTAGCTGATCGTGTGGCTCATACTGCAACAGTTGCCATTCCAAGTCACCCCAGACATTCCACTCACTCCACTGCCCAAATTCCATGCTCATGAACATGGTTTTCTTGCCGGGGTGAGCAAACATATAGCTAAACAAACAACGCACATTGGCTAACTTTTGCCATCTATCTCCCGGCATTTTACCGATGATATTGCTCTTCCCATGCACCACCTCATCGTGGGACAGAGCTAGCATAAAGTTCTCGCTGTGGTGATACCACATGCTAAAGGTGACGTTGTTTTGGTGGAACTGACGGAACCAGGGGTCCATGCTGAAGTAGTCCAGCATATCGTGCATCCAGCCCATGTTCCACTTCAAGTTAAAGCCCAGTCCTCCCACGTAGGTAGGCCAGGATACCATCGGCCAAGCGGTGGACTCTTCCGCTATCGACAGCACACCGGGATAATAGCTGAAAAGCAGGTGATTTACCTGGCGTAGGAAATCCGCTGCTTCGATATTTTCCCGACCACCGTACTGGTTAGTTACCCATTCTCCCTCTTTACGACAGTAGTCAAGGTAAAGCATGGAGGCGACTGCATCCACCCGAATACCATCGATGTGGTATTTATCAAACCAGAATAAGGCATTTGCTACCAGGAAGTTCCGGACTTCGTTACGGTTGTAGTTAAATACCAGCGTCCCCCACTCTTTATGCTCGCCTTTGCGGGGGTCAGCATGTTCGTAGAGGTGACTACCATCAAAGAACGCCAAACCGTGACCATCTTTGGGGAAATGTCCCGGAACCCAATCTACCAATACCCCAATTCCATTTTGGTGGCATTGATCGATAAAATACATGAAGTCTTCCGGACTACCAAACCGGGAAGTGGGAGCAAAGTAGCCAGTTACTTGATAACCCCAAGAACCATCAAAGGGATGCTCGGCGATGGGAAGCAGTTCAATATGGGTGTATCCTAAGTCTTTGACGTAGGGTATCAGGCGAGCTGCTAGTTCCCGGTAGGTCAGGAATCTTGCCCCTGGTTTGAGTTCAGAGACAACAACCACTGGCTCAGTTTCCCCATTGGGTAGCTTGGCTGGTTCAGATGAGGAAGCGTGCAACCATGAGCCTAAATGGACTTCATAAACAGAAATCGGCTTGGTGAGAGCGTCGGTGTGGCGTCGCTCTTCCATCCAGTTGTCGTCATTCCAACTGTAAGCATCTAAATCGGTGACAATGGATGCGGTTTTGGGGCGGACTTCCTGCTGAAAACCGTAGGGGTCTGTTTTTTCGTAAATGTGTCCTTCGTAGTTTTTGATTTCGTATTTGTAATGGTCGCCGACTCCTAGTTCAGGAATAAATAATTCCCAAACACCTGTGGCGCCTTTCCGCATTTGGTGTTGTCGTCCGTCCCAGTTGTTAAAATCTCCCAGAATTGACACATTGCGAGCATTGGGTGCCCAGACGGCAAAGTAAACCCCTTTGACACCATCAATTTCTGTGGGGTGTGCCCCTAGTTTTTCATAAATTCGGTGGTGATTGCCTTCACCAAACAGATGTAAATCAAAGTCTGTTATCCGGGGAGAACGAAAAGCGTAGGGGTCATAGGTGACTCGCTCGTGTTCTCCTTCTTGAATCCGTAATTGGTAATTTGCTAATTCGGGAATATCAATCGTACATTCAAAAAAGTGAGGATGATGCACCGCTTGCATCGGGTATTCTTGCCGTTTTTCGGGTAGAACTACCCAGGCTGCATTTGCGTTTGGTAAGTAGGCTCGCACCACCCAGACGGTTTTGCCATCCTGTTCCATAGGATGGGAACCCAGCACTTCAAACGGGTCGTGATGCTGGTTCCAAACAATGCGATTAACTTGTTCAGGGGCGATGGTCGTCATGGTCATAGGGCTACCTACCAGAAGAAAAATGGCTGAGCTTTATGGTCATACATATACACATTCTTTACATTTATTTGCAAATCTTGATATAAATACTATCGTATCCTGTCCCCAATTTTCATGTCTTGGGTAGTTTGTGTTAATTGACTAGCTAATACCTAGAGTAAAAATACGTACATTTCAAAAAAAAAGGACACAATTAACCATGTAAGTAAAGATAGCCAGACGCAATCAGGGATAAAGCAAACAAAAATTGCCAGCCTGATTCTAAATACAAATATTTGTCTAATTAAAAGGATGGTATATCAAAAGTCCAAGAAGGGAAACAACTTTCGCAGAGCATTTCGCAGCCGTAAAAGAAATATCGTTTCCCGGAGGTTGGGATCAACCTTTGGTGCAGGACGCTGTTGGATCTGGGCTTCAACCTTGGCATATTCTGCAGCAGTTAAGGGTTTACCATCAATAGGCGATCGCGCTGCTAAAATAATTTCCATCCGCAATATTTCCTCTGGGGTATCCTCCAGAGGCGGTAAAGACAAAGCCGTTGGTGTATGATAGCTATTTGACCATAGCCAAACTCCAAGACTGACAAATAAAACTAAAAAAATTTTTAGTACTGATTTCTTTCTCCTTTCTCCTAAGTTGTCAGTTCTGAGTTTTGAATTCCACAGGTTCTCCAATAGCATATACATAAACTAAACAACAATCTTCAAAAATACTCAGAACTTTTGCACTCCACATTCTTCCAGTCCGGGTGGTAGAGGTTCTCCACACAGTTGATGAATTTGCACAATGCGTTCAAACAACCAGGGGTACTGGTCGCGATATTTGGGAATACGTGCTAAGGGACTCAAGAGGGCACCTGCAGCAATATCAGCAACACTGATACACTCACCGACTAGGTAGGGACTGGTTCCCCAGCGGCGATATAATTCCTCTAAGCCAGTGGTCAGACGATTAGTAGCTAATGCCACAGTAGCATCGTTAATCCCATACTGCCGTCGCACCACCTGAATTACTAGCTGACTAGAGAGTGAGGAGTCTAGTTGTTTACCTTCTTTTGCTCGAAAGTGATAGTAAACAAACCGCGTGGCAATCCCTATACTTTCATCTAACCAGTCTTCTAGCATCCAGGCTTCGCTTTGCTGTTCGGGGTTGAGTAAAAACAGGGGTGGTTGTTGTTGATAACTCTCTAAAAACTTGAAAATTTGTGTTGAATCAGCGATCGCTTGTGGTTGTCCTGCTATTTCGGGTAATAATACAGGCACAGTTGTCAACCCAGTCAGCGGTTTTAATTTCAGGACGTGCAAGCCAGGGGTAAGATTTTCTACTTCATAAGTAATTTTTTTATACCCAAGCGCTAGTCTGGCTTTGCGGCAATAATGAGATGTACTAAATTGGAGTAAACGCATACTACAGAGCTATTTTGTTATCCAAAAAACCTGTTGGGCTGTGTTTACTTTACCTCTTATCGCAACCGATTTTGCCCACTCATAAATCATGAAGGATTAAATGCGTTACAAGTAGATTGTGAATGATGGTTTATAGAGAGGATAATTCTGAAGAGGTGCTTCGGGATTCTCCTCTCATAGACAGGGTTTCTGCTCACAAATTATCTGGAATTGCTATATTTCCAGACAGATTTGGTTATTTATCGGGGTTGAGTTGAGAAAATAACCTTTGCCAATTGATAGCATTGACGTTATTATCTCCCTGTTTTACTTCAAAGGTGACATTGCACGCTTTATCTTCTTTTAGCGCTTGTATGCAAATTTCCGCCACATCATCCCGGCTGATTTTTCCGGTAATATTATCACCTTGCTCGCAGATTAACTCTTTACCCCCTGCTTCTTCAGTTAAGGCGCATGGTCTGATAATTGTGTAAGGAATACCACTCTCTCTTAAACTATCTTCCCCTTTCAATTTCCAGGTGAGGATTCCGCCTAATTGGTCATTTAATCTCACTGCTGGTGGTTGTTCATTTAAATTAATTCCCGGTCGTCCGGGACGGGTCACCCCTGCAGAACTGACTAAGACGAACTGGGGTAAAAATTTCCCCCTATAGGCTTTGATTGATTCTACTTGTAAGGCAAATCCACCAGGGGAGAACCTAGGATTTAATTCGCCATCGTATTCAAATTTGCTTAACATTAACTGAAATGAGCAAATTTGGCTGGGGTCAATCGCTGGACAATCTTTAACGGTTTTTGCCCGAAAAACCGGGATTAATTCGGCAAACGGTACGCGAACATTTATCCAGGTATTGGCTACTGTATCACAAGAATAACTATAACCAATGCCATCCCATTTAGTTTCTGTGCGGATAAAGAATTTATAACGCTGTCCATCACCTCTCAGCCGCAATTCCACACCTTCATAACCAGATAAATCAATGGCTGGGGAGAAATTTTTGGTTCTAACAGAAGCAAATCCTCCGGAATTGGCGGTGGAAACATTACCAGCAAATAAGGCTGTTCCTTCCACTAATTGAATATTGCTGGAACTGACTCCTCCCATGACTACATCATCCACCGCACCCCAGGTATTTCGTAAGTCTTCTGAGGGGTTGGTGAAATCGAAGATGAGTTTTTCCCCGGCTTTTGGTAGATATTTCCTAGCAGCCTCTACCAGGTTTTTCACACCTTGATATTCCACTGTTTCTGGTGTGTCACCGACAATTTCTGGTTGGTAGAACTTCACGCCTTGATAATATTTTTCCCGGTCGGCTGTGTCTCCTTCCACTGGCTGGACACGCACCGCTGTACAACAAATCACGGCTTGAATATTACCCATGACAACCGAATTTAAGCTTTCTGGTTTGGTGATGTCTGCAACTACTAAATCCGCCGTTTGTCCCAGGATTTTTCTCGCTTTGTCGATGTCCCGCACGAGCGATCGCACATGATAACCCCGTTCCCACAATCGCTGCACAACTCGCTTCCCAACACCACCCGTTGCACCCGCTACTAGTATTACTCCCACTTTTTTTACTCCATCCGGTTTGTCTTGATTATCATGGGGTCGTCCTTTAATTAATTCCTGTACCCAGTTAAGGAATGGAACTACCTCAAAGTATGTCAGGGTATCGATGAATTTTCCGAAATCCCATTGAGAGCGATTTTTTTCTGTCATCGGTTTGGGAGTCAATTCACTATCATCAAAGCTCATTACTCTCCCATCCTAGCTTTTGTCAATCCCCTGCTGTTGGTGTTGACAAAAGTTTATAAAAAGGTATGTATTAAAAAATGTTAAATGTATAAAAAATCGCGATTAGTATTATTTGTAGTATATTATTTTATACTCATTTATAGAGTTTTGTGACCTGTAATGTCAGAAAGCAATATTTTTATCATACGTCGCCATGAATATACAAAAATCGTACTACACCATCAAACCCTTGTCAATTCGTAAAATAATTGAGAATAGAGTCAATAATTGGGCTATTGTTTCTAAGTGTTGCGATTAGTAAAAATTTGCAAATACAAAAATTTTATAGTTAGTGGTCTGATAATTATCTAGGATTATCAATCTCCCTAGTCATCAGTCTGGGAACCCTGAAGAGAAAAATATCAAACATAAGTTTTCTTGTTTATGGTTATATAACCATAAACAGGTAGAGTAAGTTAATCTCAAATCCTTACAAATATTGGAGCAGAAAGCCCACTCCTTCTAGGAGTGAGGACGGGCAGTTTCCTCAAGTCGGGAAACCCGCCCACGGAACTGCCCTCATGAATGCGAAGCGCCTAAAGGCGCAGTCTTAAAAATGGTATTGACGGTTTGTAAGACCACTGGTATCCTAATTTCAGGAGGCGATGACCAGTGTTTTCTTTGAGCTACGAGTTTCGACTACAACCAACCAAAAAACAGGCAGAAACTTTTCAGGATTGGCTAGAAATCAATCGTAAAGTCTACAATTATGCGCTTGCAGACCGTAAAGATTGGTATAAGTCACGCTCATGTCAAATTAACGCTTGTTCATTGCGTTCTGAATATATAATCCCAGCAGATACACCACGACCGACTTTTGCTAGTCAATGTAAATCATTAACAACGGCAAAAGAGCAATATCCAGAGTTAAAGCGTGTTCAGTCTCAAGTGTTGCAACAGACATTAAAAAGGTTGGAGACTGCTTTTGTGTCAATGTGGGAACGCAATTTTGGGTTTCCTCGGTTTAAGAAGGTGGGACAACTGCGGTCATTTGTATTTCCGCAGCTAGGGAAAGAACCACTGAAAAGAGGGTACATCAAACTTCCCGTAATTGGTTGGGTAAAGTTTCGGCAATCACGCGATATTCCCACAGATGCAACAGTTAAACAAGTGAGAATTGTTAAACGTGCATCTGGTTGGTACGCAGTGCTAACTTTGCAGTGGAATGTATCTGTACCACAGCCAATGCTCTACGGAGAAGCGTTAGGTGTGGATGTGGGATTAATGAGTTTTATTGCTGCTTCGAACGGTCTTTGTGTTCAACGACCAAAGTTTTTTGTAGACCTCCAACGCCAGCTTAAATTGCTGCAACAACGAGTTAGTCGCAAAAAACTTTGGTCAAATAACTGGCGCAAAGCCATGAAGAAGGTGCAAAAACTGCATGAACATATCGCAAATACCAGGAAAGACTTTCATTGGAAGATAGCACATCAACTTTGTGATCAGGCTAAAACAATCTTTGTTGAAGATTTAAATCTTGTTGGCTTATCCAGAGGGATGTTAGGAAAACATTGTTTAGACGCAGGATGGGGTCAATTCTTCCAAATCCTTGAACAGTGTTGTTTCAAGCGTGGTGTCTATTTCCAGAAAGTTGATAGCAGGAAGACAAGTCAAATTTGTCCTAGTTGCGGCACACAAACTGGTAAAAAAGATTTGTCACAGCGTGTTCATGTATGTGAAAATTGCGGCTATCAAACAGACCGAGATGTTGCAGCCGCGCAAGTCGTCCTCATTAGAGGGTGTGCAGCCGTCGGGCAGACGGTCAAGATGCTTGCTGAGGGTAAATTCATTGGAGTCCCGAAGATGCAAGAATCCCACGGGTTTTAATCAAAACGAGCGCGCGCGATGTTTTGATAGCCGTGGGAGTGTCAACTGTTGAGTATTGAGGAGAATTTCTGTAACTTATCCTGGTTTAATAGCTCTTTAGCTATATAACCATAGACAAGCGAGGCGAGCCGACACTGTACCGTCAGGTCAGTGTGGGTAGTTCACGGTGTCTTCCCCTGCAAATACTCCTTAACTACTACTTGTGCTTCTGGGGGAATTTCTTTAACTAAGCGAATCGGGAAAGCTGAGCTAGAGGCAGATAAAGCATATTCTGGGGTGAGGAAGACAGCATATTTATCAGCCTCGCTGGTAAGTTGGGCTGCCATCGCTAGAGAGATTGCTTTGACATAATTTCGCACATCCACAGCTTTTTCCCCAACGACTTCATCGCCACTGTAGAGGGTGCTAGGCATTGTCGGCTGATCCATCGTTGTACTTGGGTCTTTGACGCTGAGATGGGTAGCACCGACAATACCCGCTAACCATTTGGGTTCAGGAATTTTCTCGAAGGGTGCAATTTGTTCAATCAGCGCTGGGGTAGTTTTATCGGCGGAAGCAGCTAAAACAAAAGTGGGGACAGATATCTTTGATAAGCCGTCGTCACCAAATAATAATGATGCTGTCGGGTTGAATGCGATCGCTTGTTTTATCCTCACATCACGCACTGAAGCGCGATTTTCAGGGAGAAATTGAGAGACGCACTGGAAGCCTTCCCCCAAACTAAATGTCACGAGGTTATCCTGACAGCGTTGCTTGAGTTTTTCCAGTTGTAACTCGGCTCCTGCAAGTAACAGAGCTGTACTTCCACCGTAGGAATAACCAATGACCATAACATTATTAGTGGCGAGTTTCCCTTTTAGGGGATTGTCGCCGGTTTTGTTGAGCTTTTCTAGTTCGTCGAGAACAAAACTAATATCCTTGGGACGTTCTAGAACTTCTTTACCGCGCAACACTGGTACTTTACCCTGGGTAGCTAGATTCAGGTTTGTCTGGTTACTACCGGGATGTTCTAACGCGACTACCGGATAACCGTGGGATGCTAAATGTTCCGCCAGGTAGAGCATATCAGTGCGGATAGAAGCTAAGCCATGAGACAAGACAACGACGGGTTTATCAGCCGTGGTAGCGCTGGAGGTGTAGACATCAACAGGAATGAGTCGTTGGCGCTGTTTGTCTTCAAAGCTTAATTTCTGCACAAAGACGGGAGCGCTTCCTGGTTTAGTGGGGTCAAAAGGTAAGTTTAAATTGGGACGTTGTGCGGCTAGACGGGGTGCGATCGCCGCCATAAATCGCTGGGTCTGCCAGAAAGACGTGTTTAAATTCCCCACGACTTTAAAGGTCTGGGGTAAATCAATCACCAGCCGTTGACTGGGATAAGCTTCGATAACGCTGAGGATAGAAAGTCCTTGTGGGGAAGCGGAACCCAATATTAAAGCTGCTCGCAAAGCTTGTACTCCCGCGTTATCCTTGCGGGGTGTAGCGCTAGCCAAGTCATTCAAAATCGTAGTTCCAATCTGATTATTCAGTAAGTTATTGATTGCCAGTACACCTATAGGGATTTTAGTCTGCAGTCCAGCTAAGACTTGTGAGCGCTGTGAGCGAGATAATCGTCTAGCGTAACCAGAGAGATTTGGCGGGACTTTTCCCTTTTCAGCAATGTAGCGTAAGTCTGAAACGGGAATTGAGTCTTCCCAGAGACCAAACCGCACTACTACAGTATCTGCAGCTTGAGATGATGGTGCGTGCAGGGAAGCTATCCCCACAGGAATAGCGCTAACTGTTCCTAGAAATACCTGACGCCAAGTGCGGTTTACTGCCATTAACATCTCTGATTGACTTATCTTTCCTCTGATATTAGGGACTATAGCCGATATTATTGATTTGTGCCGTCAAATGACAAAAATCTTCCCTAGTTATCACTTTGGAGGATAGAAAGGGACGGGGATGTGAGAAATGTCAGCCAAACCCAGTTCGCGCAGGTCGGGGATTTTGAGATACTCAGCCACCTTTAGTGAATGGTATAGTTCTACAATATTGCTATCAAGTGCTTTTGCATTCCCACTTTCCACAGTATCAGTTTTCCACCGCTCCCAACACCAACAAAGTCTGTCTCTGTGCTGCAGTTAACCCCGTGACTCCATAAATATTCATCCCCTCATAAAGTCTCTCTGCTTGCAAGATTTTCAGACATTCCTTTGTCTGCACATCCCATACCTTGATAGCAGCATTCGTATCTCCACTCACGAGTAATTTACCATCCGGACTCAAGGCTAGAGACATCACCCAAGTATTATAAATCTCATTCAAAGAGTCTAGGTTAGGTTGAGCAATAGCGGAACCAAATGTTGAGTCTGATAGCAAATTGTTGTTACTATCTACTTCCCAGGTTTCCAAACAGCAACCTGTGGCAACATCCCAAAGTTTAATAGTACCATCACTACTACAACTTGCCAGAGTTTTGCCATCAGGACTAAAGACAACAGCCCAAATCCAATCTTGATGTCCTGTAAGTATATGCAGACATTCACCCGTCTGGAAATCCCACAGCCTAATAGTGCGATCGGAACTACAACCAGTAGCAACAATCCTACCATCTGGACTAAAGTTAACTCGCCACACCCAATAACTATGTCCGGTTAAAGTTTGACGACATTGCTTAGTTTCTATATCCCAAATTCTCACCGTTTCATCAAAACTACCTGCTACCAAAGTTTTGCTATCTGGACTAAAACTAACAGACATCGTAATATGTTCAGCAAAACTATGCAGAAGTTGACCTGTTTTCACATCCCAAAGTTTGATAGTCCGGTCGTAACTACTACTCGCTAAAATCCGACCGTCAGGACTGAAATTTACTCCTGTTACCATCCCTGTGTAAGCTCGTAAGACTTTAATACACTGCCCTGTTATTGTATCCCAAAGTCTTATAGTTTTGTCCGCACTTCCACTTGCTAATATCCGACCATCTGGACTAAATGCAACTGAAAAAATAAATTCTGTATGTCCAATTAAACTGCGATAATCACCGTTTAAATTCCATAATCTCACAGTTCTATCTTCATTACCACTGGCAATAATTACTCCTGATTTCTCTGTTGATAAAGGACTAACAGCAACTGCACCAACCCAGTTAATTCTTGCCTTTAAAGTTCTCACACATTCCCCATTAGCGACATTCCACATTCTGACAGAGAAATCATCCCCAGCACTGACAAGTAAGGTTCCTTGGGGATTAGCAGCGATAGTATTAATTGAGTTAGTATGTCCTTGCAAAACTTTAAGACATTGCTGAGTTGAAATATCCCAAAGACGAACTGTGCTATCTACACTGGAACTAGCAAGGATACTGCCATCATCTACAAATGTAACTCCCAAAACTCCATTGGTATGTCCTTCTAAAATCCCGATACAAATACCTTTATTTATATCCCACAGTCTAATAGTTTTATCTAAACTGCCACTAGCAACTATTCCTTGTTTGCTAAATGCTACAGACATCACCCAATCGCTATGTCCCAACAAATTTTTAATACGATTACCTGTAGCAATTTCCCAGATTACAATAGCATAGTGATAACCACCAGTAGCGATTAGAGAGCCATCTGGACTCAATCCGATAGATTTCATGGGACTGCGATATTCTGACAATATTTTGGTGCATTCCCCAGATTTAATATTCCAAAATCTTAGATTGGAGTCCGTACTACCGCTAATTAATGTTTTACCATCTAGGGTAAATATAACGGCAAAAACACCATTTTCATGACCTGATAAAGTCTTTAAACACTGCCCTGTACTAATATCCCAAAGCTTGATTATTCTATCATCTCCACCAGTGGCAATAGTGCTACCATCTGGACTAAAGACAATAGACCAAATCGGTCCGAAATGACCGAGATATTTCATTAAAAGTTGACCGCTAGCGGCATCCCACAGACAAATATAACCTTCAGTGTGAGCCGTTGCCAAAATTTTGCCATTGGGACTAAAAGCGGCAGACATTGCAGTAGAAAATGTTTTCGCAAACACTGATTTCGATAAATCAGCACCAGTAAAGTTAACTCGCTTTAAAGTAGTGTCTTGCAGATAGGCTTGCCAAATAGTTAAATAAGAAAAATCATATCCTGTTAAATCTGTTTGCAGGTATGATAGTAGGTTGATAATATTACCACCTATATAACCAGGTTCTAGGGAGATATTTTCGATGGTAAATGGTTCTCTATCTGGCGGATTTTCTATTTTTATCTTTCCGGAATTGTTCTGTCGTAAATGTTTTAAAATTTCAGTCAACCAAGTAACAATCCCTTGTTTAGTTCGCAGCTTCAGCAGCAATTGTTCAATTACAGGCTGGAGAATTAATTTAGTTTGAGCAAGACGAATATAATCTTTTGATGTAGCTTTAATTAAAGCATGACTGTTGAATAGTAAATGTAGAAATAAATTGTCCCCTTGTTTTCTTTCTCCCTTCGCAATAATCTCCGCAGAAACTTGTTCAATTAGCTGTTCTGTGACATACTCCATGACTACAGGTTGTAGAGTAAATTGCACCTGAGTCTGAGAAATTGTGGTTTGTGCAATTGATTGTTTAGCAATCAATTTTTTTTCAATCAAACTCCGTCTACTCAAAGATTCCAAAGCTTCCAACAGTTTCATGGAAGGGATAGGTAATACTAAATCAGCGCGCATTTCGGTGATATTTACTGGCTCCCGATTGATTGCTAGCCAGTACATTAAGTCTTTTTCTAGTACCGAAAGGCGATGAAATTGTTGAGATAATAAATCATAAATACTTCCAAAAACTTTAGTACCTTGGGTAATAAATTCCGTGATATCGCCATCAAATAATTCTTGAATAGTAGTGGCAATAATTTTCAGAGCTAGGGGATTACCTGCATAGTGTTGGATTAGGTTTTTCCATGCACTATCCGAACCACAGAAAAAGCTTTTACTTCTGATTAATTCTAAAGCTTCATTCTCTGATAAACCTGATAGTTGGAATGTCCTAACTGGTAGAGTTTCACCTTCAAGAGTAGCAATTTCTTGGGGTTTTTCTCGACTTGTTAGCACTATACAGCTTTGGTGAGATGTTTCTCCTAACTGTTTAATGAGTTGTCCATAATCTTCATAACCTTGTTGATAATGTCCGGAATGATAGCCACTAGCTAAAATTGATTCGGCATTATCCAGCACCACTAAACAACGATGGGAACGCAAATGTGTAATTAATTGCGAGATGCGATCGCTAATATTTCCCGATAAATTAATCTGTTCACCATTTGTAAAAAATTGCAGCAAATTTGCTATTAAATCTCCTAAAATTGGACTATTGCGAAGACTTCTCCAAATCACAAACTCAAATTGTTCTTGAATTTGCTGACCCAATTTTATAGCCAGAGAAGTCTTTCCAATTCCCCCCATTCCTAACATTACAATTAACCGACAACGGTCATGCAAAATTGCATGAGCTAATTGAGAAAGTTCCTCTGTGCGTCCAAAAAAAAGAGAAACATCAACCGCTTCACCCCAGTCTGTCAAGGAACAGGGAGGAGACAAAGGAAAATCATTGCTTCCTTGTCCCCCTTGTCCCCCTTCTAATGTCCCCGCTTTCACATAATCACTTGTTGTCAACTCTAAAGCAAAAGCTCTAAAAAAATACTCCAGACTTTGCTTATCAACCCCTTCTTGTCGCGCCATAATTTTCGCTACAGTAAAAGGAGCAAGTTGGGTGCGATCGCTCAATTCTTCTAAAGTAAATCTAGAGCCATCATTTTCCAAAATCTCTGCCTGATATAATTACAGATGCGATCGCAGAAGGGGATAAGGTTGCAATTAGCTGGACTGCTCAAGGTACTCATACGGGATAAATAAAACTACTAAATGTCCCCGCAACATTCAAGTTTGCATCTTGGTCAGGAATTACTATTTATCGCATTGTTGACGGCAAGATTGTAGAATAAAAAGGACACGAGGATGCGCTAGGTGTTCTTCAGCAAATCGGTTTGATTCCCACACTGTAGCTTCTGTTTACAAACCGTCAGCATAAAAAATGAAGAAAAATCCACTTCATCCACCATAATTTACACCTTACATGTCCTATGGATATCGCTATATTTTCTCCTGAAGAATTGCCGCTTGTATTAGCAACATTAACAACAGTAGCGGCTAAACCCCAAGGACTTACACCTCTTGAGGAGCAGTTTTTACAAGTAGTTAACCAGCTACACCAAGGGGATGTTACTGTTAATCATTTATCCCCCATACCAACAACAAAAGTTGCTGAAATAATTACTGAACCACACCACCGTCAACGGTTACTACAAATGGCCATGGTAATGGCGATGGTAGATGGTGATATTACCCCCTGTCAACAAAAGGCTTTGTATTCCCTTGCAGAAACCCTCAATGTCAGCGAGCAAGGTTTACGAGTGCTGCATACCGCTGCTAATGGACACAAACTATTAGCACGTATTGACATGACCCGCAGGATTATGAGCAAGTTCATGGGAGCAGCATATCAAGAGGAAGGGTTTGTTGGGATTAAAAAGATAGTAACGCCATTAATAGGTAGTGGGGAAGACTCAGAAGTTGCGTGGAAATACCGCCAATTAGGATTACTTCCAAAGGGGACTTTAGGACGAGTTTATTGGGAACACTGTACCCGTCAACGCTTCAGTTTTCCCGGTGAAGCAGGGGGTATTCCTGAACGCATGGTATTTCATGATTTTGGTCACATTCTCTCAGGTTATGGCACAGATCCTCAAGGAGAAATTCAACAAGGTGCATTTCAAGCAGGTTTTATCCGCAAAGACGGTTTTGTTTTTCTCTTGTTTGTGATTTTACAATTTCATTGGGGTGTCAAAATTACGCCAGTTGCTGATGCTTATCAGGGATTATTTAATATTCCCTTAGTTATGCACGCTCTGCAACGTGGTGCAGCTTGTAAGGTAGACCTTTCTGATAATTGGAATTTTTGGGAAGTGGTGGATTTACCAGTTGAAGAGTTGAGACAGCGCTATGGTATCCCCCCTTTTTCTCTACCCAGTTTATCTTAGATACAACTTACGCAACTGACAGATGAATTATCTTATTAGTAAGCGTTTTAACGGTTATTTTAAGCACTGAAGTGCTTACTACGAAACGAAACAAAACTTTGCTATTCAACTAGGAGAAATCACAATGACTACAATCCAAGAAAAATCCCCCAACCAAATCATTAATAAACTTCCCGATGGTCCACGGGAACCAAAATGGTTGCAAACAATTTGGGGAATTGTCAACCCAATTTATTATCTTCAAAAAAATCAAGCACGCTATGGAGATATATTTTTAACTCCGCCTTTTGCTGGTCTTCCTCGACAATTAATTATCAGCAATCCTCAAGCAATTCAAGAAATTTTTACTGCCCCTTCCCATATGTTGGAATCTGGTTCCGGTAATCAGATAATATCACCAATTGTCGGAGCAAATTCATTAATCTTATTAGACGGCGAAAAACACGCTCAACAGCGCAAACTTTTGTTGCCCAGTTTTCACGGTGAAAGAATGCGTTCCTATGGTTCTCTCATGATTGAAATCACTGAAAAAGTCATGAGTAAAGTAAGAGGAGGACAAAAATTTATCGCTCGTCCTCTCATGCAAGAAATCTCTTTAAATGTAATTTTGAGTGCAGTTTTTGGCTTGCAGGAAGGGGAGCGGTACGAACAAATCAGAAAAATATTAACTGCAATGTTGGATTCTTTCAACAATCCTTTAAGCGCCGCATTTCTGTTCTTAAAATCACTGCAAATCGATTTAGGTTCTTTGAGTCCTTGGGGAAACTTTTTACGACAAAGAGAAAAACTTGACCAACTACTTTATCAAGAAATTCGCTCTCGTCGCGCTCAAGGAGAATCTTTAGGTGAAGATATTTTGAGTTTGTTATTATCAGCCCGTGATGAAGCTGGGGAAGCAATGAGTGATGTAGAATTACGCGATGAATTGATGACCATGCTATTTGCAGGACATGAAACCACAGCCAGCGCTTTAGCTTGGGCTTTATATTGGGTTCATTACATACCAGAAGTCCGCGAAAAACTTTTAGCTGAGCTTAATTCTATCAATATAGCTGATACAGACCCAATGGAAATTTCCCGCTTACCTTATTTAAATGCAGTCTGTTCAGAAACCTTGAGAATTTACCCCATTGCGTTCTTTACCTTGGCACGAGTTTTGCAAGCACCAATGCAATTAATGGGTTATGAAATACCACAAGGAATGATATTAGCGCCATGTATTTATTTGACTCACCATCGCCCAGATATCTATCCAGAACCGGAAAAATTTAAGCCAGAGCGCTTTTTAGATAGACAATTTTCTCCCTATGAATATCTGCCTTTTGGTGGTGGAAATCGTCGCTGTTTAGGTATGGCACTGGCTCTATTTGAAATGAAATTGGTACTAGCAACTTTGCTATCAAATTACTCATTTACACTCCATGAAAAGCGTCCTTTAGTCCCTGTACGTCGCGGTATTACATTTACACCCAATGGCGGTGTGCATTTGATATTGAGCGAGAAGAAATAATAGAATAGAGGGGGATGTCAAATTTCCAGAATTACCCACAATGCTGCAATTTCAACCCCCAGGCTTTGGACATCAAGTGATTCATACATCACTAGGGAGAATGGTTTACTATACCCAAACCGCTGCACCCTGGTCTATTGCTAATATTTCAGATTTACCACCGCTGATTTTCTTGCACAATTTTGGTGGTGGTGCTTCTGCTTATGAATGGTCGAAAGTTTACCCGGCTTTTGCTGCTACTCACCGCATCTTAGCCCCTGATTTAATTGGTTGGGGAGAATCGGCTCATCCTATCCGAGATTACCAAATTAGCGATTATTTGCAAATCATCAGCGAGTTTATTACTCAAACTTGTCACTCACCAGTAACAGTGGTAGCTTCTTCATTGACTGCTGCTTTTGTCATTCGGCTTGCTATTCAACAACCAGACTTATTTCAAACACTTTTTCTTGTTTGTCCTTCCGGGTTTAATGACTTTGGACAAGGTGCAGGACGTAGACTTCCCCTACAGGTAATTAATACACCTTTGTTAGATAATTTAATATACGCCTTGGGGGCGGAAAATGAAGCCGCAGTCCGCAACTTTTTACAAAGCTTTCTGTTTTATAAACCCCAAAGAGTTACACAAGAAATGGTGCTGGCTTATTTAAATTCTGCTCAACAAACAAATGCTAAATATTCAGCTTTGGCATTTTTGCGCGGTGATTTGTATTTTGATTTGAGTTTATACATCCAGCAGCTAATAGTTCCCACGGCGATTTTATGGGGGGAAAAAGCACAATTTACTGGAGTGGAACTCGGAAAGCGATTGGTAAATTTAAACCCAGTTGCTATCCGAGATTTTCAGGTAATAGCCGACGCGGGAGTCTTACCCCACTTGGAAGTACCAGATGTGGTGTGTGGTTTACTATGGCGCTATATTACAAGTAATTTGCCGGGGATGATATAAGATATCAGTTTACCTATTCCCCAGTGATACTTCAGTGGAGAAATTCTGCTGCTGTCTTTTCACCGCTGCTAATAACTCTGCATTCTGCAAAATTACACCGGCTTGATTGTTAAAAATCTGCATGTATTTTTCATCATGATTGTCAAAACTTGTACAAAAACACTGGGGAACTTCCGCTTCGTAGCTGAGTTTACATTCACCACTATCGACCTTAAGCTTTTTGTTCACTAATTGCGTTACCCCAATTAATTCTCCATCAGGATTGTGAACTGGCATACACAACAAACTGCAAGTCCGATAGCCGCTTTGTTTATCGGTCTCACGGGAAGTGCGGGAATCTGGATGGTCGTACAAATCAAAGGAAATATTAATTACTTCCCCTGTAGCTGCAACTTTACCAGCGTAACCCTCACCTATCTTTAACCGTTTTTCCACGAAGCCATTTTTGCTGGGTATTTTCGTCCACAATTCATCATTATGACGATCCAACAGCCATAGGGTGCTGCGGTCAGCATTCATCAGTTCCTTCGCAGCGTCCATCACCCGCTGGAGAATAGTGTTTGGTTCCAGACTGCTTTGCGCTAGGGAACGAGTTGCTGCCATTAAAGCTGCTGCTACCCGCTGTCCCCTAGCCGTTTTGTGATATGATGTGAAACTCTCCAGAATCATTTGAATTAGGGGCGCCGATTCGGCAAACTGTTCTTCATCTGATAAGGTAAATCCCTGTTGGTCTATTCTCTGAGCTAGGGAAGCCGTTGGATGGCTCTCAGGTTTCAATTTATTAATTAACTGCACCACAGCAATTAAATCTCCCCGGATATTAAGCAGGGGCATTGCTAAAATAGTATAAGTGCGGTAGCGGTTGCGTTGGTCTTGTTCTTTGGCTGTAGCGGAACGGGGGTCATGATAAAAATCGTAGGGAATATTGATAGTTCGCTTGTACTTGGCAACTTCTCCCACGATACCCTTATTTGCCGGAATCCGAATTTCCAGTGTCCGGTCATTGTTCTCCGATTCTGCCACAATTGACCAAAATTCTTGTCTCTCCTCATCTAGCATAAAAATAGTCGTGCGATCGGCGCGCAATGACTGTCCGATTTTGAAGGTAATCGAGCGCAGGGTGGTATCGAGGATGTCATCGAATCCCTGGTTGTCCATCACCTGGTTCAATAAGGTGAGGGTTTGAAACACAACATTTTGGGGATGATTTTCCAATTGTTGCTTCATCGCCGCATATTGTCTGGCATTATGTAATGCTACCCCGACCTGAGCGTTGAGTATCTGCATATAATTTTGACTGCTAGCATCAAAGCTCGCTTGAAAGCATTCTGGTGCTACAGGCCAGTCAGAGGGGTCATAGTCCGGAAATTCCCCTTGTCGTCGCTTATTAACTAACTGTGTCACCCCTAACAGTTCCCCATCTGGACTCCACACCGGCATACATAATAAGCTACAGGTGCGATATCCTGTAATCTGGTCGGTGCGTTTGGAATTTTCTGAGTCTGGATGGTTGTAGAGGTCAAAGGGGATGTTCAGTGGTTCAGTGGTTTGAGCAACTTTACCAGCAAAACCCTGTCCCACCTGAATGCGAAATTCCTGCATGGATTCATCCTCGCAGGTAATTTTTGTCCATAGCTCCTGAGTTTGGCTCTCTAGCAGCCAAAGACTTGTACGGTCAGCATTCATCAGTTTCTTTGCGGCCTCCATCACCCGGTGAATGATTTCTTCCGCATCCAAACTGCTTTGGGAAACTGTACGTGTGGCTTCTGCAAGCGCTTCCGAGGCTTTCAATCGCTGGGTCAGCTGATAACAATCTTGACAGCGTTTTAAAATTCGCAGAATTGCTGGTTTGTAGTCTGCTAATCGCTGCTCGTCGGATTTGGTAAATCCCTGATCATTAATCCGTTCTGGTAGAGTGGCATGAGCAGGAGTTGAGCGCTTCAGCTTATTGACTAATTTTATCACAGCCACTACATTGTGTTCCTCATTGGCGATCGGCACCACCAATTCGTTATAAATTTGATAGTTTTTGCCACTGTCTCTACTCTCCACCAGCCTTTCTCGCTCTAGTTCCGCCCTTTCATTACGAAAGTTGAAAGGAGTATTGACAATTTTCCGGAATTTTGTTACTTTCGCTTCATTTCCTTTGCTATTGGCAATTACCTGAATTTCCGGCTCAGCGCTACTATCATTGTTGGCAATAATCGACCAGATATCGTTTTTTTGTTCATCAATAAACAGAATTGTCGTTTGCTGGACGCTGAGTAATTCCGCTAAGCGGACGGTGATTGACCCCAGGATTTCGTAGAGAATATCAGCAAAATCTTTACCTTCCATGAAGTTGAGCATCGAAAGTAATTTTTGCTCCTGAGAAGCAACGATTTGCATGAAGTCTGCATTTAAATCAATCAGCGCTCTATATACCCAAGTGTGATTGAAAACAGCAGCATAAATTTGGTTAGAAATCTTCAGCTTGTCTCCCCGCTTGACAACTAAGCCAGACAAGCGTAACTCCATCTGTTCTGGGCTGTCAGTGGTTTGGACTTCGCCGCGTTGCTGTAATTGATGATATAAATCTAACAGTCGCGGCGTTCGTTGACTAATCCGAAACAAGCGATCGCGTATAGTCTTGAGATGAGGTGGTTCGTCGGTCACTTCCCAGTTATCAATCAAATGCTGCTGCACCAATTTAGCTACGACAAGGGCTTCCCCACCAGCGGGAATCGGTGGTGCATAGGTTGCAATCATCTGACAAATTTTTTGGGTTAAAAATGGTTGTCCCCCAGTCCAGTTTAATATCGCCTCTAAGGCAGCTTCCGGGTTTCTGACTATGGGTGCCAATCCCCTAGCTAAGGGTTGTACTTCCTGGGGTTGAAAGCCGTGCAATTCCACCGCACGACCAATATTAAATGGGGTACGGTGTTTTTTTTGGATTAAATCCGAGGGTGTAGCTACCCCTAACAAAGCAAAGGTCAAGCGATCGTATTCATGACAAGCTCGAATCAGGGCAAAAAAATCATCCGTGGGAAAATTTAGGCTGAGAATGCTGTCGATTTCATCAATAAAAATCACAATTCGGTTGGGAACGGACTCCAGCAACACTTCCTCAATAAACTCACTCAGCCGCTGGACGGGGGGTAAAAATTCCCGCTCCATCAGCCAGGACTTGAGGTTGATTTTCAGGTGAAAACTCCTCACCAATCGTCGCATCAGCCCCGCATACCACTGGTCTGCTGTAATCTCGTGACAGCCAATTTTAGTTAAGTCAATAGCAACCCCAGAAATCCCCTCAGCTTGCAAGCGGTGCATGGTTCGTACCCGCAGGCTGGTTTTACCCATCTGTCGGGAATTGAGAACATAGCAAAACTCACCTGCTTTTAAACCCTCGTACAGTTCTTGGTCTGCCTGTCGTACTACGTAGCTGGGTGCATCTAGAGGAAGATGTCCACCTACTTTATAGATGTAGCCTGAAGTATAAGAATTACTCATGCGAGATTGTAACTCTGAGCTATTAGAGGCGATCGCCAAAGTACTGACGATACAATTCAAATCGGAATGTGACTGCGTTTCCCTGCAACTGCACCAGTCCCAAACTGTGGAGCTTAAATGCCAGGATTGACTCTAGCTCCAAAGGTTCGTCGCTAGATAAAACCCGCTGTAGGGCACCTGCTAACTCTGGATGCTGTTGTAAATGCCACAGGTGACGACGCAGGTGGTCGCCATAAATCCCGGCATCAGTAGCGGCAGTTTTTAACAATTGTGCCAAGGTTAACTGCTGCTGACAAATATAATAAAGCGCCACCCGCACTAAATAGGGGTGTCCACCTACAATCTGCATCAGTTGCTGTACTTCATCGTTTTGCCAGTTCAATCCATGTCGTAGTGCTAATTCATACACTTGCTCTTGGCTAAATTCCGACAATTCTATTGGCAATCCCACATTAAAAGGTGACTGGTTGACATCCAGGGGAATATAAACTTCCGTGGAATGTACAACCACCAACCGCAGCTTCTCCCATAGACCGCTATCACTATCACCATAACCGGCTTCTTCGTACCAAGCACGCAATAAGCCGAAGAAGTCATCAGCAATTGTAGGATACTGGAAAACTCGGTCTACTTCATCCAGTCCCAGCGCTAAGGGAGTATCGATTTGTGAGAGCAAGCAATTAATAAAATAATCAGTGCAGTTATCTTTGCTGCCGTAGATGTCACACCAATTCTCGGAAACCGGATACTGCTGGTACAGCTTTAGCTTCCTGGCTATGCGGCTGCAAAACCACTGCAAAAGCCGATCCAAGTTGCCAAACACCGATTTATCTGCCAATTGAAAGTTAATCGGTACAGTGCGATATCCCTGCTCCCTAGCATGGTAAAGAATTCTTGACATTAAAGACGTTTTACCCATTTGTCTGGGAGCTTTGATGCGAATCAAAGTTCCTGGCTGCAAAATTTCCCGATAGCACTGAGCTTCGTAGGGAACTCGCTCTACATAAAAACCTGAATCTAGCCGCACATGTCCCTGACGCAGTTCTGGGTCAGCGAAGGGGGAGGGGGACGGGGTAATGGGTAATTCCCCCCTGTCTTCCCTCCCTTGTCTCCCCAGTCCCCAGTCAAGAGTCAAGAGTCCCCAGTCCCCATTCCCAGCAATCAATTTGAGAATTTTTTGGACTAATATCGGTGTGTCAGCCGGTGAGTTCCATTGTGCTTGGGGAATGCTATCTAGATAGTTCTGCAATTCGTGATTGATGGGCAACTCCAGCGGACAGTTAACTCGAATCGGCAGTAAAATCGGTTTGTGCTGGTAGTGTAATTCTTGCAGTTCCCTAGATCGACGCAGTTCTTCAATCACCATTTCGCTGACTGCAGCTTGGGGAGACAACAGCAGTAAGAAATAGTCGCACTGCAGGCTAGCATCGATTTGTTTTAACCAGTCTTTACCCATTTGCGGACAACTCAGCGCTTGGTGTCCTGCAGCCGTTATTGCGCTATCCAATTCCTTGGCTAAGCTACAGTCTGGTTCCACACTCCGATAGCTAATAAAGACTCTGACGAGGGAAGAAAAGTTCGGCTTGACAACAGGTGTCAGCGACCTTGGAGGTAAATCTGGATATAAATATCGCTTCTTGGCACGCTCCAATGCGCCACGAAACTGTTTTTTCGTAACTTTTTCACCCAATACCGTAGAGAGCTTCTGCCAGAACTTATAGCCGACATACTTCTCCACATATTCAGGATTTGTGGGATAAATATCCTCATAGATTTTGTTTTCCCACGACCCAACAAAAACATCACGTTCCAAATCACTTAGATGCCTACCTGTCTCGGAGTAAATTAGGTCATCTATAAATTCCAAAGCTTCTTGAACATCCATAATATTTCAGTAACAAACTTAGCTTTTGCCAGCAATATTCTTGCTAATTGACATAGATGACCCTGAAATTATCTCAGCTTTTGTAAATCCAAAAATGAGCTATTTCTTGTTAGCTTTTAGCTTGGATAGCAATTATTATGGTGATTCTCTTCATTGCAGCTAAGCCTGTATGCCAGTTATGTATTGCCATCATTTAGTCAGGCGTATCTGTAATTTCATCACTGGTATATTGATGAAATCTTTGATTCTTTATTCCTTCTAGGGTAACTGAGGTGGGGCGATGAACCTCGATTTCCCCCAGTGTCGTTCTGTCCTATGTTTTAAATATATTCCTTGACTTTACCCTCCTTTTCCGCGTTTTCTCTCTTGACTTCATTTTAATTTATACAAGCTCCTGAGCTTTTGATCGGGATCACATTCGATAAATGGCTCTATTTTCTGCTGAAAACATCTCTGTGTAAGTATTAGGGTGGCATTCCGACAGAGATACTCAGCCGCTGGTGCCATAATTGCGGCTAGCATATTTAGGAAAATCAAATTAAATTGTTACATATGTAACCAATAACTAGGTGGCATAAATAAACATCACACCCAGAACCCCGACTTCTTGAAGAAGTCGGGGTTCTAACTAGTGGCGCATTTTACGTTTAAATAAGCCCAGCCTTACCTTACGGAAAACCTTGTTCTTGGTGAACATCGAGGAGCAAAATTTATTTCCCGAAGGAATGTATTACTTCTTACTTCAAATTTTCCCCAAATAAGTTTATCCAAAACTTTGTTAACCACTACCTGAATCCAGCAATCTGCTCTAGTAGAGGATAATATCGAGGCTGTAATCTTTTGTATACCGATGGTTTTGATTTAACAAAAGTGAGATTTTGAATAAAAATCTGGTAAATTATGGGCTTTTATGAGTTTTTATGAGTTAGAAAATTATTGGCGGAGTTGCTAAATATCAGAAAGTGGAACGAGAGTGATTAAAAAGCTATGTTATGTTGATGAAGATCACAAAAATGATGCCAAATTCATGAGATTTTTTGGTTAAAATCATATAAAGTTTCTGTAAAACTATTGAAAAGTAACAGAATTCAGCTAGCAGCTAACCAGTTTGACAGTCTCTAGGGAAGCAGTTGGTGCTGTTTCAGGGGGGATACTGTTGTCTCACCCTTCCTAGGGAGAGGTCAGTTGCAAAACTAGCCAATCACATCTATCAAGATGTGTCGATTGGAATAAACTGAATCCTAATAACCTAAATTGTTGTATTTGTCGAGCAGGCTGAGTTGGGCGAAAAGAAAAACGATGTTTAACCCTACAGAGAAGATGATAAAACAAAGTGTAGAAAGTTTGGTGGATGGTTATCGTCAGACTTACGACCGGCTAAACTCGGATTATGCCGACTTGATGGGCTGGGTTGCTTTCACCACCTTGAGTGCGATCGCTCGTAGCGATGCTCCTTACCATGACCTGGAACACACTGTCCTGGTAACTCTGGTGGGACAGGAGATTCTCCGGGGGAAACAGATTATGGAAGGTGGGGTTTCTCCCCGTGCTTGGCTACACTTCATTATTTCCCTACTTTGTCACGATATCGGCTACATCAAAGGTATCTGTCGTGATGATTGGACACCAGAAAGACTATATACAACTGGTGTTGATAATCATATGATTGTCCTCTCATCAAAAGCTACCGATGCTAGTTTGACTCCCTATCATGTAGACCGGAGTAAGCAATTTGTAGCCGAAAAATTTGCCCGCGAACGGCTGATTAATATTGAATTAATCAAGCACAATATTGAATTGACTCGCTTCCCAGTACCGAACGACGCTGAACACAGCGATACTCTTAACTATCCCGGTTTAGCTAGAGCAGCAGATTTGATTGGTCAGTTGGGTGATACTAACTATCTGGATAAAATTCCCGCTCTATTCTCAGAATTTGAAGAAACCGGTGCTAACCAGAAATTAGGCTATCGTCATCCCCAGGATGTCCGTGCTAGCTATCCCAAATTCTATCGTCACACTGTCTATCCCCTAATTCAAGAAGGTTTAGAATACCTGAGAGCAACTCTCCAAGGTAATCAAATCATTTCTTCTCTGTACGCTAACGTCAGGAAAGTAGAGCAGGAAAATCAGTTATCTACAGCCATAGCTTGTTAATTCGTAAGTGATAATTCGCGGTTTGATAATTACCCATTACAACCAATTCCCGACCAACACGTAGGGTGCCCAGTAACCAGGACGATTGTAGTCAGGATAATCTTTAAGTAATTTCACTTGAGCGCGTCGTAGGGCTTCGGCTTTTGTGACCTTATCCTGGGCTAATTCTTGGTAAAATTGACCAATAAAAATAGCGGTAGATTTGTCATCTATGTGCCATAGGGAAGCTAAGGTACTCCTAGCACCCGCACGTACTGCTATTCCCGCTAGACCCAAAACTGCACGGTTATCTCCGGCTGCTGTTTGACAAGCACTCAGAACTAATAACTCTACCAAAGTAGGCGATCGCAACTCTTCTCTCCGACGCAAGAGATTATCTAACTCGCTGACGTTAATCCGTCCATCGGCTGCCAAAATAAATGTATCCCTGGCTTGGGAACTAAAATTTCCGTGGGTTGCCAAGTGAACTATATTGAAAGGTGCGGCGTTCATTTCCTGTTTGAGTGCCTTACTAGTGAACTTACCATCAAGCAGTGTAGTTGTTGACACTCCAGCTTGTTGAATCAGTTCTATTTCAGTTTTGACTTCTGGTAAGGGAGCAAAGTTTTTCTCATCTGGTGGTGGCTGGGTGAGTCCAGCGGTGAGGGCATTTAATTTTACCTTTGCCAGGGGTTGAGGTGATAATAGTTGCAAACCCGGACTCAATGCCACTGCGTATTTTTCTACTAAATATTGTTCCCCATCATACAAAGCTGCCATAGGAATATTACGTAAAGCGCCATCAAGGACAAAGACGAGTGTATTCGCACCACTTGTTTCTAGTTCAGACTCCACCGGCTTAATTAACCAATCATAGACTTGTTGGGATAGCGATCGCGTCTGTTTAAAAGCATCCGGTTCGACAATCACCTCCCGCAAACGGGTAAGCACCTCTTCTACTTCTGGTCGGGGTAGCTTTACTGTGTGATGACGCAGGGGTTGCTGGGGAAGTTTCAGAATAACATCTAATTCATTGTCTAAAATAATCGGGTAAAATATGGCGGTGGTGGGGTTGTCCTGGTCTACTACTTGGTCTAGCACCACGGACTGGAAATTCAAGCAAGCTTCCCGGAAGAAGTTATCGAGTTCTGCCAGTTGTAGCGCTTCCATCCGCTGACGTGCCTTGTTAAGATTTTCCGGAGTCACTTGTCCTTGCAAGAGTAACTCTACCGATTGCCGATAGACTGGTTCCACACTATCGCGGAAGTTGAATTGCACATCTTGATTCACCGCTACCAGGTCGCTACGAAGAGAATCCAAGGACGCAATGGCATTATCATAAGCCGAGGAAGCTCCTGGGATATCCCCCTGGGCTTTAAGTAGCCTCCCCATCTGCCATTCCCAGCGATAAGCAATATCAGCAGCGTCAATTCCCAATGCCAATATTAAAGCTTGCTGGGTAAGTTTTTGCGCTTCCTTCCACTGTTGATTTTGTTCGTAGAGTCCTGCCAAACTACCTGTAGCATAGGACTCAGCCCGCTTATCTCCCAACTCCTGAGCTTGTTTAACAGCAATAGCCAGAATCTGGGCTATTTTGGATTGGGGATGAGGTGTTGTCTGTTCTCCAGACGCTACGATGGTTTGTGCTAATTTTATCCTGGCATAGATAGCGTCCCGACTGGCAGGCAAAGATTCTATCTGTTGTGTAATTTTGGGTAACAATTCCTGTGCTGGCGATCGCTGTTTGGTTTCGATTAGCAATCCCAGTAAATTTAATTGCGCTTTAGCCTGTAATATTCCTGATGTCGATAGCTCGGCTGCCTGTTGATAGAACTTAACAGCCGCCTCTACTTGCTTTTGCGCGCGAGCGGTATTGCCTAAACTAAACAGAGTTGCACTTTTTACTTGGGGTGATGGTAAACCTTGAGCAATTTTTAAACTCTCCTCTAGGACTTTGCGTGCTTCATCCAAATTACCAGTCAACTGTAGCGCATCCCCCAGAGAACGCAACCCCACGGCTTTGATTGCAGAATCTGGTTGGCTTTGCAAGGTTGCTTGCAAATCCTTGAGAATGAAGATAGCACGACGGTAAAATCCCAAGGCTTGTAAAGCTTGCGCTTGGTTGATCCGACTGTTGATTTCCCCTGTTTTATCCCCAGCAGCAATATATCTGTTTGTGGCTTCTGACCAAGTAGCCAGAGCTGCTTGTGATTGTCCCGTAGTCAATTGTAAGCGACCGAGGATATCTAGGGTTTGGGCAAGAACCTGCCCATTTGGGATTTTAGATGTGGGATTTTGGATTAAGTCTGTCCCCTTGTACCCTTGCAGTTGTAAACTTTCTGTAATTGTCTGCTTTGCTTGAGTCCAATCCCCCAGTTGCTGATAGGTTAGAGACAGATTGCTCAGGGTTACGGCTTGTCGCAAGCGATCGCCACTGGTGCGGTATTCTTGCAAAGCTTGTTGCAATAATTGCACTGCTTCGCTAAACCGTCCCGCGTCATAGAGAGTTTTGCCTTGTTGCAATTTATCTTGTGATTGTACCGTGGGGGAACAACACTGTTGCACTGCTAATTCAGGGATATTTGCCAGCCCTGGTGAGATGATAAAGCATAACAAAGCAGTGACAACAGCCAGCAGCAAGTGATACCTAGTGACACGCATTCTTGCAGGGGATATGGGCGATGTTTATATGGAACCACAGATGGACACAGGTAAACGCAGATAGTTAATTTATATTCACCTTTGGTTATGTGTAATAACTTGTCATTGCGAGTGAAAGGAAGCAATGACCGACATCTTGCACCACTGGAGGTTCTATCTACCGTAGTGCAAGATATGAGACGAGATATCATCAGCTTTCGGAAGTCACACAGGGGGCGGGAAAAATACCCAATCCATCCCAAACCAACTAAAAAGGATTTGCAATAATCGAAAAATAAATCCCGTTTTCTTGCCAAGAATTCTTATCCCCATCAATCGAGATTAAAGGAATACCCCAGTCAAAGCGAGCGGTGAGCCGGTCTTGGAGTTGCAAGCGCAAACCTAAACCTAGGGATAGCAGGGTACTAGGGTCTGGGTCGGGTCTACCAGCACGGTTCCAAGCTGTACCGAAATCCAGAAATGGGGTGAGTTGTAGAAGGTTATTCTCCCCAGCAAACCGGACAATCGGGACTCGGACTTCGGCGGAGGTAAAAATTCCCCCATCTGTGAGCAGAGCATCTTGACGATAACCCCGGACGCTTTCCTGACCCCCCAAACCAAATTGTTCAAAGGGGACAAGGGGTCGGTCTGCTAGTTGCATATCACCCCGGAGAAAGAATAACGTATCGCGAGCTAATAGCCGCACCCACTGTGCTTGTCCTCTCCAAGCATAGAAGCGGCTGTCGGGAGAGGTGGAGTTGATGGTTGCATTCAGTGCTGACAGTCCGACGCTGAATTGAGAACGAAAGGCGATAACTTGGCGGCTATTGCGTCGCGTCCATTCTTGGAAAAAACGCACCGCAGTTACCCTAGTTCTACCGTCGTCATCGGCGCCCAATCCTGGAAAGGGAATGCGGTCAAATCCATCACTCAAGCTGGCTTTGCTTTCTCGACTAGAGGCGGTTATCCCGACGGTAAATTCCCCCGATGGGGATTGGTTTAAGGGTTGACGGAGGGTGAATTCATAGTAGTGGGAGTTGGATTGAATATCAAGAATGTTAAAGGGTCTTTGAATCACTTCGCTGTCGGTAGCGCCATAGCTAAACGCTAAGGTACCATTACGGGGATTGATGGGGAGGGTATAGTTGAAGTCCCAGCCGTTGCTACCATCAGTATTGGTGTAACTAGCACTAATAGCATCTCCTAACCCTAGGAGATTAGCTTCGCGGATTTGTGCTTGACGGCGAAAAGAACCAACACTAGGCGATCGCCCATTATCCAGTGTAAGTTCGCTGCTGAAAGTTTTTGCTTCCACAACCCGCACTTCCAGCAAACTTGTACCGGGACGAGTTCCCGCTGACAGTTCTGCTGACAGGTTTTGAATTAAGGGGTCGAGTTGCAATAGTTGCAGTGCTGACAATAGGTGGTTGCGGTTTAATGGTTTACCTGTTGCCAGCGCCATGCGACTGCGGACATAATTAGGATTCAGCCTCCTAGTGCCAGTGACTTTGATATCTTCCAATCCACCCTCCAGCACGCGAATTTCCACCACACCCCCTTGTAGCTTCTGGGGTGGAATATAGGCGCCAGAGGTAATGTATCCATTGTCCAGGTAAAGTTGGCTAATAGCATTCCGCACTTGGAATAGTTGCGCTAGGGTAATCGGATGATTGGTAAAGGGTGCTGTTAGCTTAGTGAAATCTTCAGCACTAAAGACTGTGCTGCCAGTGACTTCAAACCGTTCCACGGTGATAGTTGCGCTTCCTTCCCCTGGTGCGGGTTCTTCCGGTGTAGGGGGTGTGGTCGTTGGTGGTGGTAGTAATTCCTCTGGTGGTGGTAGGGGTGCGGGTGGTGGTGGTTCTGGTAATGGTTGCCCAGAAGGGGGTTGAGCGTCCCTAGGATCGGGATTTTCTGGGGTGGGTGATGGAGAACGCTCTAACTGGGGCGATATAGGTTGATTTATGACCTGTGCTTTCAGTGGTTTTACTATGATGCCAAGAGTAATTACAACTAGAACTAAGCATTGACTGGATTGGGATATATCAGCTTTCCAAGGAATTTTAGGGAACATAGAATTATTAAAACAATTGTTACTATTTTGCTGGTGAAAATATGCGTAGTATTTAGCAGAAGATTGACACTGAGGTTAATGTTTGTGAATGACGATGAAAATCGTCTTAAGTATGGCTACTTAACTTCGTGCTGGGATAATTTTACTGGCATAAGTGGTAAAAAAAGAAGATAAATTGGCAAAATCTGCAACTACAGCAATTATCAATCTTTCTGGCGCTACAAAAATCCCGGTTTTGTCCAAAAAAACCAGGATTCTCAGGCTTTCAATCCTCAATAGAAGCGATCCCCCTCTAGTCGCAAAATCACAATAAAATCAACCTTGTGTTGATAGACAAGTGATTTAGATGACAAAATACTGTATTCCGAGCAAAATACAGTAGATTAATTTGCAGTCTTGCAGAATCTGTCTTGAGGAAGAGGATTTATCTGCCTTTTCAGCGATGGTAAATTTATAATTTTGGATATTACTTGTATTTAATCTTTGGTTAACTTAATTTTAACTTAAAGTTAACCCATCTAATTTTTGTATTAGTGGTCGTACGGTGAGGAAAAAGCTGCATGAACGGTGGCATAACTGTCCTCATTGTGGGTGCAGTCTTGACCGTGACCACAATGCAGCCATAAATATAAAAAACAGAGCGGTGGGGCATCCCGTTCT
>JAYKJH010000066.1:0-40043 GCA_035285345.1 Nostocaceae cyanobacterium
AATACTCCAGTCATCTTCTGTTGGCGGAATAGTCGTCTGCAAAAGAACGCGAATTGGTTTAGCCATAGAATGTTTGGGGAATCCAGGAACCAGAAAGCGATCGCGATTATGGAACCACAGATAAACAAACAAATAAAAGTTTTTCCTCTATCTTCCCCCCGTCTACGGGGGGAAACAAGGGGGTGAACACAGATAAGTCCATCTGTGTTCCAGAAGTGTTCCGAAGTGTTTATTACTGACCCATATAGCGGCTAGCCATCTGCATGGCGTCAGCGATATCAACATCACCATCGCCATCTGCATCTAGGAACGCACTCAGGACTGGATTACCTCCAGCTTGCGGGTTTTGAACATCCTGATTAGTTGCGCCAGATTTCAACAAATTCAGCACCATAGGTACTACCATAGGCAGCATTTGCACAATCATACTGGTATCCAACCCAGTGCGCTGGGAAACCATTTCCGACACCTGCTGCTGCATACCGGGGGAGAACAAGGAAGCTACAGCCATAGGGTTAGGAGAAGTACCGCCAAATTGATTCACCAAAGCATGAACTGCTCCTGCTCCTTCATTCGCTTGTTTTTCTTGCAGAGCATTACGTACTTGACCACCTACGAGTGACATTACAGACTGCATAACTGAGGGGTCTGTACCAGCGTTACCGCTCAACTGCTGCACGGTATTCATGATGCTACCAATCTGATCCATGCTGCCTTGTTGATTAGGATTAGCCACGGCACTGATAATTTGGTCAAAGAGTCCCATGTTTTTATCCTCAGATTTTAACTATTGGCCAATATCGCACAACCAAACGGCTGAGATTATTTATTAATACTAAAAATTATTAACTATTGCTGTCAGGGTGGGGTTCCCCTACCCCTATAGTTCTCGTTCCCAGTCTCTGACTGGGAATGTATTGTTTGAGGTTCCACCTCGTTGTTGTGGAAGCAGAGCCTGCTTTTGTTGGCTAGCAGGCTAGAGCCTGGTAGCCAGGGAATTCCTGTCAGGGTGGGGTTCCCCTACCGCTGTAGTCCGGCTTGGATTTCAAAACGACTCCCATTTATCTAAAATTAAGACAAAAACCCCCACCGAGTTGATACATGCCCCAGTTGCCCCTGCCGCGTCTAGTAACGCTGATTGTTGGTCTGATTGTAATTTTAGGACTAACCCTGTGGCTAATTGATTCCCTGTCACGGCTTTACTGGCAGCTTTCCTATTCTCCGCTGCTGGGTAATCTGCTGTTGCTATTGCTGGTTGTCCTGATTGGCGGATTGATTGCGGCATTTGTTTATTATGTGCTGTATCTGCAAGGTAATGAGAAGCGCTCTCGGCGACAAGCAGCACGTCAGCGCCAACAGGAAAGACTGGAACAACAACTGCAAGCCCCAGCGGCAAAAACGGAGGTTGCAGAGTCTACACTTCAAGCTGTCCGCCAACAGGTAGCGCAAATTCAAGACGAGGTAGCACGTCAGGCTTTACTGAGTCGTTCGCGGGAGATTGAGGCAAATTTAGCCCGTGGAGAGATTCAAGTTGTCGTGTTTGGTACTGGGAGTGCCGGGAAAACTTCTCTGGTGAATGCGGTGATGGGGCGGATGGTAGGTCAGGTGAGTGCCCCTATGGGTACTACCCAGGTCGGGGAAACCTATTGTTTGCGCCTCAAGGGGTTAGAACGCAAGATTTTAATTACCGATACACCAGGGATTTTAGAAGCGGGGGTTGCGGGTACCGAGAGGGAAGCCCTAGCGCGAGGGTTGGCGACGGAAGCCGATTTGCTGTTATTTGTGGTAGATAATGACTTGCGGCGTTCGGAATATGAGCCGCTACGAGCATTAGCAGAAATTGGTAAGCGTTCGGTGCTGGTACTGAATAAAACTGACTTGTATACAGAAGAAGATAAAGAGAGGATTTTGGCGCGGTTACGGGAAAGGGTACGCGGGTTTATTGCTACCAATGACGTGGTGGCGATCGCGGCTAATCCCCAACCTGTATCCCTAGAAGACGGGGAAATCTATACCCCTGACGCAGATATTGTGCCCTTGTTACGACGCATGGCAGCAATTTTACGGGCAGAAGGGGAGGATTTAGTGGCGGATAATATCCTCTTACAGTCCATGCGATTGGGCGAAGAAGCCCGTAAAATCATCGATTCCCAGCGTCGTCGTCAAGCGGAGAAGGTAGTAGAACGGTTTCAGTGGATTGGGGCTGGTGTGGTTTCTGTGACACCATTGCCGGTAGTAGATTTACTAGCAACAGCAGCAGTCAATGCTCAAATGGTGGTAGAAATTGGCAGAATTTATGGTTGCGAACTGAACATGGAGCGGGGACGGGAACTAGCGCTATCCTTAGCTAAAACTCTGGGGGGTTTGGGGATAGTTAAAGGTGCAATTCAGTTACTGACTACGGCATTGCAACTCAATGTTGGTACTTTTATAATTGGTAAAGCAATTCAAGGGGTGAGTGCTGCTTACCTGACCAGGATTGCTGGTAAAAGTTTTATAGAGTACTTCCGTCACGACCAAGACTGGGGTGATGGTGGGATGACAGAGGTAGTCCAGCGTCAATTCCAATTAAATCGCCGCGATGAATTTGTGAAAGCATTTGTTCAGGAAGCGATCGCACGGGTAGTCAGACCATTGAAGGATAAATCTGAGGTAGCCGAAAAGGAAGTTGATAACGCTTAATGTAGAGCATGGGACATTGATTGGGTATTCTGCCCAACTCCCATTCCCCAGTCTCTTGACAAGCTTGTCATTCACCCTCAGTGGTAGATTTACTACCTAACTTTAGTAGGGTGTTTAGAAGATTAAATTTACGATATCAATTAATCAGCATCCCATGAAGAAGAGATAAATTACGTTAGGACAAGGATGATCGGGGGAATTATTTGATTAGCGAAGTCTACCGGCGTCTACCCACCTCCTTACCTGACTGGTGCTGCTGCCAAAATATCAGAATTTTGTCGGGAAATACAGCAATATTAAGTGAATTATCAACAGGTGTCTCATCCTAGTAGAAGGGTTTCACAAATCAAATAGGACTGCTATACCATTTACTTTGATTATTACTAGATGTAAATGTCTGTGTGTAGAGAGTGGGCTTAACCTATAGGTCATTTAATCAGATATTACCTTTCAGGGTTGCTCAAACTCCAAAATTTCAAATCCAAATGGTAAAACCACGGTGCAATACTGTGCCAGTGCAGATATGTAGTCTTTTTACGTATGAATATGAACCATTTGCTGAGTAAATATATTTTTTTGATAAAACCTAGTAACTTTGCCAAATTGGCACAAACCAACCAAAAATACCTGTTAAAAAAAGATAGTTAAATTACAAAACTGTCAAAACAATTGACAGCGGAATAGCTATTTTTTTTAGCTATATAGCCAGATGATGGAGTTGAACTAGTAATTTCTAATGTCTGACTAATTAACTATTTAGGTTGAATTAATCTCTCAATCAAGAACTATGCCAATGATTAATACTCTATTGACCAGGTTGCTAAAACTGAACAATTACCACTTGTTCATCTGTGATGTCATTGGATTTTCCATCACACCTTTGTTAGCTCTAATTCTGCGTTTAGATGGTCGAATTGCCTTCGCTGAATACATGCCAGGATTAGCAATCGCAACACTGCTGTTTTTAGCAGTCAAGCTAACAATATTATTTCAATTCGGATTTTATAAGCGATACTGGCGTTATGCGAGTGTAGACGAATTAGCCGAGATAGCCACCCTGATGGCAGCGTTTGTAATTCTCCAGAATATCTTATTTACAACCCTGCATTCTTTTAGCGGGTTGCCCATCTCTCACTTACCACAAACGCTGCCCTTTTTAGATGGTTTATTCAGTTGTCTGTTTGTCGGTGCTATTCGCTTTAGCATTCGGATTGTAGATAGAGTCAACCAAAAACAGAAAACATATTATCGTCGCGATAGCGTCCTCGTAGTTGGTGCAGGTAACGCTGGTGTTTCTTTGGTGCAAGAGATGCAAAGAAATCCGCAACTAGGGATGAATCCAGTTGCTTTCATTGACGATGATCCACAGAAAGTTAATTTACGGATTCGCAAATTACAGGTAGTAGGAAACCGCCACAAAATTCCGGAAATTGTTAGCTCCCTCAACATCCGCAAAGTGATTATTGCAATTCCCAGTGCAGCGGGTAAAGACATTCGTGAAATTGTCGATATTTGCAAACAAACTGGAGTGCAAACCAGTACATTACCAGCAATTCATGAAATTCTCAACGGTCGTGTCCGCGTAGATAGCATTCGCGATATTCGGATTGAAGACTTACTCAGACGGGAACCTGTACAAACAGATATTGCTAGAGTATCTCAATTTTTGCGCGGTAAAAAAGTCCTAGTCACAGGTGCTGGTGGGTCGATTGGTAGCGAACTTTGCCGCCAAATTCTCAAATGTCGTCCCGCACAAATGATGCTGGTTGGACATGGAGAAAACTCCGTATTCAACATTCAACAAGAATTACAACAAGTACTGCAATTACTACAAGCAGAAGGTGAAGAAAATATTCCTAATCTACTTGCTTGTATTGCCGATATTCGTTTCCGTTCTCGCATCGAGTACATTTTTGAACAATATAAACCAGACGTTGTTTTCCACGCTGCAGCCCACAAACACGTTCCTCTGATGGAATTAAATCCACCGGAAGCGATTACCAATAACGTCATCGGTACCAAAAATCTGCTGGATTTGTCTTTAGAGAACGATGTCGAACACTTTGTGATGATTTCCACTGACAAAGCAGTTAATCCCACTAATGTCATGGGAGCCAGCAAGCGAACTGCAGAAATGTTGGTACTGCAAGCCGCACGTCAGAGTGGTAGATCCTATGTAGCTGTACGTTTTGGTAACGTTCTTGGTAGCCGTGGTAGCGTAGTACCCACATTCCAAAAACAAATTGCAGCTGGTGGTCCAATTACCGTTACCCATCCTGATATTTGTCGTTACTTCATGACTATTCCGGAAGCAGTACAACTAGTATTGCAGGCTTCAGTTCTGGGACGCAGTGGTGAAGTCATGATGCTAAATATGGGTGAACCAGTCAAAATTGTTGACTTAGCAAAAGAATTAATTCGTCTTTCCGGATACGAAGTTGGTAAAGACATTGAAATTAAGTTTTCTGGGTTACGACCGGGAGAAAAACTCTTTGAAGAGTTGTTTATTGAAGGTGAAGAATACGAACCCACAGACCATGAAAAGCTGTTTGTCGTTAAAAATGCTAGCCGCATTATTCCGGGAAATTTGAATTATACAGTTGAGCAATTGTGTCAGGCTGCTGAGAAAAATGATGCCAATGCACTTGTGTTTTTACTGGAGCAAATAGTTCCCGGTTACAAACCAAAATATGAAAATAAAGGATTATTTGCCACTACCAATAGTACTGTGCTACAACCAGTTAAGCAGCCAGAAGTGTCTACCATCCACCCCCTAGCAAAAGAATTGCAAATGGCACTCGATAATCAAGAATTTTGTCTGTTCTACCAACCAATTATGCGCCTGCAAACTGGCGATATAGCTGGATTTGAGGTGATGTTGCGCTGGCAACATTCCCAGAAAGGTTTAATTGCTCCAGACAAGTTTCTTGCTGTTGCTGAAGAAACTGGCTTGATTATCCCCATCGGCTGGTGGATGTTGCGTGAAGCTTGCCAACACATGAGTAAATGGCAGCAACAAGTTCCAGAAAAATCTTCTTTAACCATTGGGGTGAAACTCTCTAGTAAACAGTTTTATCAGCCAGATTTGAGCAGAAAAATCGAAGATGTTCTCCTAGAAACAAATCTCGATGCCCGCAATTTGGTGCTAGAAATTTCTGAAGATGTCATCCTGGAAGATTTTGATAGGGCACTAGATGTACTTTCGCAACTCAAAGCTGTAGAAATTAAGCTGCAAATCGATAAATTCGGTATCAGCAATGTACTTTCCAACAGCAAACACAACTTAACCAACATGTGGAATCAGCAAATTGACAAATTAAAGGTTGACTCTCATTTGGTGAAGCGGATAGAAAGCGATCGCGAAAGTTGGCAAATGTTTGAAAATGTAGTGCAATTCGCCCAAAAATCTGGTGTAGACCTGATTGCCGATGGTATTGAAACAGCCAAGCAACTAGCTCAAGTTAAATCTCTCCAATGTATCTATGGACAGGGCTACTTCTTTTCTCAACCAGTGGGAATGGATGCAGTAAAAACTTTGATGGCAGCTAAGTCTTAATGGTGAACTAGTACAGACGCGATGCTATCGCGTCTGTACTCAAGTAAAATTACCCTGGGATAAACCTGCTGAAATATGTAAATTAAAATTCTTATTACTGCTTTCTGAAAATTAATAACTAATTAATTAACATCTACCAATTTAGACAGATTTTTTCAAAATAAATTAATGGCAATATATGGACAAGAGTAAACCACTAACATTACGTCGTAATTTTTCTTGGACTTTCATTGGTAATGCTGTCTATGCAGCTTGTCAGTGGGGAATGGTGATGATGCTTGCCAAACTTGGCTCTCCAGAAATGGTAGGACAGTTTACTTTAGGATTTGCCATTACTGCTCCCGTGTTTATGTTTACTAATCTCCAACTGCGAGTTATTCAAGCGACGGATGCTAAACAACAGTATCAATTTGGGGATTATCTGGGTTTACGGCTAATAGGTACAGGAATTGGATTGTTGGTGACAGCAGCCATTACCTTTAAATCGGGATACCGACCTGAAACAGCACTGGTTGTCTTGCTGGTAGGTTTAGCTAAAGCATTAGAATCTATCAGCGATGTTTTTTATGGGCTAATCCAGCAGCACGAACGCATGGATCGGATTGCTCGTTCCTTGATGATTAAAGGCCCTTTGTCCCTGCTGCTGTTGGGTATTGGAGTTTATGTATCTGGCAATGTGGTCTGGGGAGTGCTAGGATTAGTGGTTGCATGGGGAGCAATTTTATTGGGTCATGACGTACCCAACGGTGCAAAGATACTGAAAGATTTGCAGTTGATGCCGTCTGAGAATCTACATTCCCAGAATCTGGTATCTACTCTGCAACCACGATGGGATCGCAAAACCTTATTTAAGCTAATCAAGTATGCTGCCCCCCTAGGTTTTGTGATGATGCTGATTTCTCTCAACTCCAATGTCCCCCGCTATTTCATTGAGTCGCATTTGGGAGAAAGAGAACTGGGTGTATTTGCTGCTATGGCATACCTAATGGTGCTAGGAAGCATGGTAGTCAATGCTTTGGGTGAATCCGCTAGTCCACGACTGGCGAAATATTACGCCAACAGAAATGCGGGCGCTTTTCGCACTCTGCTGTTGAAGTTGGTAGGAATTGCGACAGTAATAGGTACAATCACCGTTTTGATATCTCTAGTCGGTGGCAAGCAGATTTTAACTCTGTTGTATAACCCTGAATATGCCCAACATACAAATTTGTTCGTTTGGCTGATGATTGCCGCCGGTGTCGGTTACATTTCTTCCTTCCTGGGTTATGGAATGACTACAGCCCAATATTTCCGCATCCAAATACCTTTGTTTTCAGCAGTTACAGGTGCATCCGCTCTAGGTTCTATGTTCCTGATTCCCGCCTATGGACTTCAAGGGGCGGCGATCGCATTGATTGTTTCATCCGGCGTGCAAGTTGTCATCAGTTGGGGGATTATTCTTCATGCCCTCAACAAGCTTTCTAGGTTACAAGAAACCTAAAAGCATCGAGCATCTACCATCTAGAGACCAAATTTGCAAGTTAGATGGTCACTGTTAAATCAAAAGCATCTACCATCTACAAACCAAATTTGAAGGTTAGATGGGGTAAGAAATTATGAACAACAAATTTTCGCGCAAAACACGTTTTCTGACGCTTGCATTGCTGGCACTACTTTGTTGTCATGCCCTACCTATGTCTTTTACAAGTGGCGCCATTCCCCCGCTAATTAGAGACCTGTTGCAAAAACTAACTCCTGATTTAGTTGACCCGGTGACAGCTGCCAATCCCCGAAGTAGTTACATCCCTGTAAACAGTAACTTGAATGAAAATCCTAATACTGAGGAAACCTTGGTAGCTAGGAGATATCGCAGTGTAGCATCTCCAACTGCGGCATCTGCTCCCTTAGTGTCCAATGAACAAGGAACCATTGTTACTTATCCCCAAACCAGTAGCCAAAAAAGTACCACATATTCAGTCACAATCAATGGTCAATCTGTACCAGTCCAAAAATACAACTCCATCAGCTATGTTAATTTCGCCTTTGCGGGTAAGGCTGATGTTCAAGTAACAGTCAAAGAAAACGTTAATAGTTATACCCTCAGCCCAAAACAAACCGAAACTCCCTCCACCAAAAACGGCAATAAAATTTCCTTCTCGTTGACTGAACCTAGAAAGCTAATTCTACATAAAGTCAACAACCTAGATGAAAAACTGTTTATCCTGGCAGACCCCCTAGAAGAAAGTCCACCCCAACTGAGTAGCCCAAATGTGGTCAATATCCTGAATTATGGAGTCGATAACACTGGCACCCAGGATATTACTGAAAAAATTCAGCAAGCCATCAATGATGCTTCTGCAAAACAGGGAGTACTTTATTTTCCCCCAGGTCTGTACAAAACTCAGCAGTTGAATTTAAGAAGCAACATGACCCTGTACCTAGCAGGGGGGTCAATACTCAAAGGTACTGATAAAATCAACCCATCCTACGGTAATGGACTGCTGAATTTAGAAAACGTCAGCAACGTCAATATCAAGGGCCGTGGTGTTCTTGATGGTAATGGGTCTTATTGGCGGAATAATGGTGGTTGGTACAGCCTGATTAAGATGTCAAACACCCATAATATTTCATTGGAAGACATCATTATTCGCGACCCGGCTGTTGCCAATGTGTGGATAGAGTATTCCGAAAACGCCAAGATCTACAACACGAAAATTTTGGCAGACCCCCAACCAAAATTTGTCAATACCGATGGATTTGATTTCTGGTCTTCCAGAAATATTACTGTCGATAATGTGCTTTACAAAGGCACAGATGATGCGACATCTCATGGTGGCGACAAGAAAAAGCAAATCCAAAATAATGAAAACATCAATGTCAGAAATTCTGTGTTTTATACAGGTGCTGGTTTTAAGATTGGCACATCGACAGCACAGGATTACATTAAAAACATCACTTATGAAAACATTGATGTAGTTTACACCGATGTCGGTTTTGGATTATGGGCAGTAACCGGAGCCAATTTTGAAAACATTTTCTTTAAAAACATTCGAGTTGAAGACATTCTCAATAACCCTAAAGATTGGGGTTCTGCCTCTATTCTTGACCTTCGGATTATGGAGGCAAATTGGGAACCAAACTCTAATGCAAATAACTTGGGGCATATCAAAAATGTCTATTTCCAAAACTTGCAAATTGATGACAAAGGGGGTAGCAATTCAACTTTGCAAGGTTATGATAGACTCCAGAACATTAGCAACGTAGTTTTTGACAACTTCTATCTCCAAGGAAAGTTGGTTACTAAACCCGAAGATGCTTTCTTCAGTGTTCTACCCAGTTATAAAGATGACAAGAATTACGTCCAGTTAAAATTCACCCAAAGCAATCCCACCATTGTCAACATTACAGCGAATCAGATGTATGCATCAGAATCTGGTGATGTTGGGGAGTTTACCGTGAGTCGCACGGGTGATAATAGTCAACCCTTAACAGTGAAATACACTATCAGGGGAACGGCAGAAAACGGCATAGATTATCAAAATCTTGCTAATACCGTAACGATTCCGGCGGGTGCAGATTCAATCAAAATCAATATTCAGCCTATAAAAGATACCAATCAAGAGGGTCTGGAAACAGTGTTTTTAAGCCTGGAAAATCTACCTAACAGCACTCAGTATATGCTGGGACAAAACTTTCATGCAGTGGTCAATATTCGTGACTAATGAACATGAAATTGAGGATATTCAGATGGGATAATGTCCAACTAATTCGTTAAATCTTCCACAAACTGGGCAACTTTTATTTGCAGGTTGGATTCCACAGTTGCCTGGTTTTTTCTAGGGATTACCCAGTTGTTTCAATGGTAAATAAACTACACAAATAATTTAGTTTTCTTTGGTGTGAGGTCAAAAAAATGCTAGAACCAATCAACAATTATATGAAAGCAAACAAAGCTATCCCCGGCAACCAGAACCAGCCGTTGCGTGTTCTACACGTACTGGGTGGGATGAATCGTGGTGGCATTGAAACTTGGTTAATGCACATTTTGCGTCATATTGACCGCGATCGCGTGCAGATGGATTTCATCGTCGGCACGACTGAACCTGGGTCTTATGATGAAGAAGCTCGCAGTCTCGGTTGTCGAATTATACCCTGCTTGCATCCATCTAAACCATTGATGTACGCAGCTAATTTCAAGCGTATTCTGCGTGAATACGGTCCCTATGATATCGTTCACAGTCACGTACATTTCTTTAGCGGTTACGTCCTGCGTGTTGCACAGCGCTCTGGTATATCGATTCGTATTGCCCACAGTCACAATAATACGGCGGCGGCTGAAGCAGCCGCTGGATGGTCTCGGCGCTGGTATTTGAATGTTATGCAATCATGGATTAACAAGTACGCGACTGCCGGGTTGGCTTGTTCTAGTCATGCAGCAGTTGATTTATTTGGTACAAACTGGAACCTTGACCCTCGCTGGCAAGTCCTTTCCTACGGCATTAATCTAGCACCCTTCCAGCAACAGCTAGATAAACTAGCAGTGCGAGCAAAATTGGGCATTCCCGAAGATGCTTTTGTTATTGGTCACGTAGGTAGATTTGTGGAACAGAAGAACCACAAATTTCTTTTAGAAATTGCTGCCGAAGTCGCCAAAAAAGAACCAAAAATGTACCTGCTGCTATTAGGTGAAGGTACACTGCAACCAGACGTTAAGCAACAAGCTGTGCAGTTAGGTATTGCCGACAGGACAATTTTTACAGGTTCGCGCCCTGATGTTCCCAATATAATGCTAGGTGCAATGGATGCCTTCCTATTTCCCTCCCACCACGAAGGATTGGGTTTGGTGTTAGTTGAAGCCCAAGCCGCCGGACTACCTTGTATCTTTTCCGATGTGGTTCCCCCAGAAGCAGATGTTGTCAAGCCACTAGTAAACAGACTATCTCTATCCAAATCAGCTACCGACTGGGCAACCCAAGTGCTGGTAAATCGAGATGCTGCGATCAAACTCTCCCAAGCTTCGGCTTTGAAACTCACTCAAACCAGTCAGTTTAATATTGCAACTTCGGTACAGGAGTTAGAAAACTTCTATCAATCACAATTGGCAAAAGTAGCAGCGGTATGAGCGATCAGAGCGTTTCTCCTAGAAAATTTCATATAGATAGTGTCATTATTTCTTTTGTTGTCTGCTCTCTGATTGTGGCGTGGAATCTGCATACTTCCCCCAAGTTTGAGCATTGGTTTTTGATTCCCGTTGCCTTATCTGGATTTGTTGTTACTATCGATGCTGTCAACTGGTTCATGGGTCGCTTGAGTATCTTTGATCCAGTGGGGATTATCGGTTTATTAAGTTTCCATTTCTTCTTTACTGCACCCATACTTCATGTTAGTTGGGATCAATGGTTAGAACCTTGGTTTCAGTACCCACCGGACTGGCGACCTTGGCTGGGTGGCATGGCTATCTTTAATTTGTTGGGTCTGATAGTGTATCGCTTCTGTCTGAATCTGGTGCCCCTAAAATCCCACAACCCCTCTGGACAGACAGTATGGCAGATTAATCAGAAACGGTTTAAGCTTGTTGTGAACGCTGCTATGGCAGTTTCTGCCGTCCTCCAGATTAACGTCTATCGCCAGTTTGGCGGCGTTATGGGCTACATTAATTCCGCCAATAGCGCCGCGACGGGGGCAGAGGAAGTAGATAAATTCCAAGGTATGGGAATTGTCTTTCTCGTCTCTGAGAGCTTCCCAATTCTAGCAATGATGGCTTTTGCCGTCTGGGCTAAGCAAAATAAACGCTTGCAAAGTTGGCCTGTATTACTAATAGCTCTGGTAATATTTATAGTCCTACAAATGTTTTTTGGTGGACTGCGCGGCAGCCGAGCTAATACCATCTGGGCCTTGTTTTGGGCAGCGGGTATTATTCATTTCTGGATTCGTCCCATCACTAAAAAAGACATTGCTTTGGGGCTGGTTTTTTTAGTGTGTTTTATGTACATTTATGGCTTCTTTAAGGCAGGGGGTGTAGAAGCAGTTCAGAAGGCTTTCTCTGGTGAGGAAGCTCGTGCCCAGATGGAGGAGGAGTCGGGGCGAACGTGGCAAGGTATGCTTCTAGGAGACTTGGGACGCAGCGATGTTCAGGCTTTTATGCTCCACAGAAGTATGCGCCCTAATAGCGATCACGAATATGCCTGGGGACAAACCTATGTAGCAGCATCAACTATTCTCATCCCTAGCGCTCTTATGCCCCATAAACCAGAGCGCAATAAAACCATGGAAGGTACAGAACTCTTATTTGGCAAAGGTTCTTACATTCCCGGTCAATGGCACTCTTCCAAAATCTATGGGCTAACAGGTGAAGCTATGCTCAACTTTGGGCCTTTTGTGATGCCGTTTATGTTTATCCCTTTTGCAATTTTAATTGGTTGGGTTCAGAGTTGTCTGTTTAGCTGGCACTCTTCAGACAGTAGATTACTTTTGTTGCCGATGCTTGTCAACTTCTGTTTTGTGGTGCTAGTGAGTGATTTGGACAACGATATCTTTTTCTTAATGAAAAATAGTGGCTTTCCTACCCTCGTGGTTTGGTTGAGTTCTCAAAAGAAATTTGTTCCCAATAATTTGGGGAATCTCCAAGCTATTTCGACAAAAAAATTATCGCAGTTGCGAGATGTACGCAGAAAGTTAAAGTCTCAAAACTAGACCTAATTTGAGATTTAGCTTTTCTAGCAATCCTCTGTAGATTAGAGAAAATAACAAGTTTCATAATCCTGGTTTCTTTGACAAACCAGGATTTTTTTTGCTTATAGACCAAGGCCGCGATCGCTCGTGGTGCTGTTGCTCTTTGAGCAGATCGCATTAATTTTTCATCCTGGGTGTCATTTGTCATGATCTGGTGAATTATTCTTTATTTATCAAAAAATAATGTCAGTATTATATGTATAAAAAACTGTATTTTTATAGAATTTTTACTTAAGTATAAAACTATTGACAGTTATTTTAATGTATTTTTTTAATAAAAACCCAAGATTTTTTTAAGTATTAATACTTGAATTAACACCAAAAATTTTGATAAATAGCAATTTAATATACAGCAAGTATTAGGTTTATCTGCTGATTACTTGATACTAAATAGACAGTATTCTACTTATCCATGTAGTAGAGATTACTTCTTGTTTATCAATGATGTAGCCGAGGCTGCCTAGCAAATCATTTATTTGTTACGGCAATAGCCAAGCATCATTGGTCATCTACCGATGGAATAAGTAAATTTATGAACAAAAAATTTTTCCGCCGCACAGGTTTTGTGGGGCTTGCATTCATTGCTGCACTGTGTTCTCAGCTTTATCCCTTAGCTATGTCTTTCATAAATAGCGAAATTTCGTTACTCAGTGTAGCTAGAGCCTACAGTAGTGAGAAATCTGTTACTAATGACTTGAATACTAAGTCCAATTTGGAACTTCCTTTAGTAACAAAAACATCTCAGGTGCTGGCATCTACTGCTTCGGTGTCCAATCCTACAAGAACCATAGTTACTTATCCCCCAACGAGTACCCAACGCAGCAGCACATATTCGGTAACAATTAATGGTCAACCTGTAGTTGTCGAGAAATACAACTCTATCAGCTATGCACATTTCGCCTTTGCGGGTAAGGTTGATATTGAGGTAACTGTCAAAGAGAACGTCAATAACTACACTCTCAGTCCGAAACGATACAATATTCCCTCGACTAAAAACGGCAATAAAATTTCCTTATCGTTGACTGAACCCAGAAAGATGATTCTGCATAAAGTCAACAACCTAGACGAAAAACTGTTTATTCTGGCAGACCCCCTAGACAAGAAACTGCTTCCAGGGAAAAACCCAAATATTGTTAATATCCTGAATTATGGAGTTGATAACACTGGTTCTCAGGATATTACCGACAAAATTCAGCAAGCTATCGATGATACTGCAGCTAGACAGGGGATACTTTATTTTCCCCCTGGTCTGTACAAAACTCGGCAGTTGAATTTAAAAAGCAATTTGACCCTGCACCTGGAAGGGGGGTCTGTACTCAAAGGTACCGACGAAATCAACCCATCTTTTGGTCATGGACTGCTGAATTTAGAAAATGTCACTAATGTCAAAATTCAAGGACGTGGTGTCCTAGACGGGAATGGGTCTTATTGGCGGAATAATGGTGGTTGGTATAGCTTGATTAATATTTCCAAAGTCCGTGATGTGTCGTTGCAAGATATCATTATCCGCGACCCGGCTGTTGCCAATGTGTGGATAGAATATTCCGAAAATGTGAATATCTATAACACGAAAATTTTGGCAGACCCTCAACCAAAGTTTGTCAATACAGATGGATTTGATTTCTGGTCTTCTAGAAACATTACTGTTGATAATGTCCTCTATAAAGGTACGGACGACGCCACATCTCATGGAGGTGACAAGAATCAGCCAATCCAAAATAATGAAAACATCAATGTCAGAAATTCTGTGTTTTATTCCGGTGCAGCTTTTAAAATGGGCACAACAGCAACACAGGATTTTATCAAAAACATAACCTATGAAAACATTGACGTTGTTTACGCAGATGCTGTGTCGGGATTATGGCCTGTAACCGGAGCCAACTTTGAAAACATTTTCTTTAAAAACATTCGGGTAGAAGATATCCTGAGTGCGCGGAACGAGTGGGGTTCTGCTTCAATGTTTGAATTTCGTATCCTCGTAGCTTCATGGGAACCTAATTCATCACCAAACAATTTGGGGTATATCAGAAATGTCTTTTTCCAAAACCTCAACGTAGACACTCCAGGAGGAGAGCATTCAATTTTTGAAGGCTATGACGCACAAAGCAACATCAGCAAAGTAATTTTTGATAACTTTTATTTGCAAAACAATTTGGTAACTAAGCCTGAAGATGCTTACTTCAACATACTCCCCAGTGAGCAAGATGGCAACAATTACGTGCGTTTACGATTCACCCAAAGCAATCCCACAATTGTCAATATCACAGCTAATCAGATGTATGCATCGGAATCTGGGACTGTTGGGGAGTTTATCGTGACTCGCACAGGTGATAATAGTCAACCCTTAACAGTGCGATACACCATTAGGGGAACAGCGTCAAATGGCAAAGATTATCAAACTCTGGCTCGTTATGTGACGATTCCGGCGGGTGCAGATTCGATTCCCATCAGGGTACAAGCAATACGCGACAACGCACAGGAGGGACTAGAGACAGTGTTTATCAGCTTGAATAACCTACCCAACAGCAGAAAATACATGCTAGGACCTAACTTTCATGCTGTGGTTAACATTAGCGACTAGTCACATTTACTGTGGTTAACCACTACTAAGTAGGTGGGGTATTGTTAAACCTAAAATCCGTGATTAGTTATATCCCCGACTTCTTTAAGAAGTCTGGGATATTGTTGTGCCCTAAAGAGTAATAATCAATCAAAGTAGGTGTCGTTGAGAATTTGGCAATTTGGCAATTCGGGAGCCTGGTAGGTATGCCAGACTGTAAGCAATGTAAATAATTTAATGGTTCCAATTGTACAGCTATGCTATTAGATTAGTCTATGATTCCAGCCTACCACTTACGTGATTTTAGATTTTGGATTTTGGATTAAATAATTCCCAATCTGAAATCGCTTTCGTGGAGTCAATCTAAAATCCCACATTCCAAATTTTATGACAGGTTAGATAAATTCTCATACAGGAATCACTTATAACCTTGATATTCGCATAGGTTGCAAACAACATCTACCACTTCATCGGCAAGGCTATTTATTAAGTTTGCGCCTGCTCCACGACCTGTTAGTTCATGGATGGGATTTTATCGATGGGAAAACTATAGAGCTTTTATTCATAGCTGTTACAAGAGGTTTGAGTTTTTTTTGGGTTCATCAAATTGCTAGAAGTTGTGAAATTTCATCCCTAGACACCAAGGATTTTTAAGGATTATCATTCATGACTAAAATACTCCATCTGATACACAGTTTTAACCGAGGAGGTATTGAGAACTGGTTGCTGACTATGGTGCGCCAAATCCCTAGGGATATATGCGAGATGGATTTCATCTGCAAGGGTGCAGATATGGGACCACTGGCAGGTATCGTTCAGCAATTAGGTGCTAAAGTATATCACTGTCCTTTAGGTGCGGCGCACTTTGGTTTTGCTCAGGGACTGAAACGCATATTAATTGAGGGCAAGTATGATATTCTGCACAATCATTCAGAAACCTATAGTGGATTTCCAGTTTGGGTAGCCCAGCAGCTAGGTATCCCAGTTATCACCTCGTTTCACAATACCAATTTTGCTCCCCAAACAAGTTTAACTCGTTTGCCGTTTGTCCGGGAACTGCGTTCAATGTATGGGCGTGTAAGTATTAGTTATGCGCTGCGTCATTCTCAATTAGTTACAGGTTGTTCTCAAGGTGTAATTAAAAGTCTCAACCCCCAAGGAACTAGAATCAAAAGCCCTTCTCGCGTGGTTTACTATGGTGTAAATCAGCCAACACCAGCAACCCCGGAAGAACGCAAAGCCTTTCGCGAGTCCTTTGGTTGCTCAGAAGACACCCCAATGGTACTGCATGTCGGTCGTTTAATTGAACAGAAAAATCACTTGGGGATGCTGTCTGTATTTGGGCAAGTTTTAGCACAAATTCCTACCGCAAAACTACTGTTAGTAGGGGAAGGTTCGCTGCAAGAGTTAATTGAGAATGAAATCAATCAACGGGGACTTACTAAGTCAGTGTTGCTTTTGGGAGCGCGGGATGATGTTCCATCATTGATGAGTAAATGCGATGCCTTTTTATTCCCTTCCTTGTATGAAGGTTTTGGGTTAGTTGCTATCGAAGCTAATGGGGCTGAGTTACCAGTCGTGGGTTCTAAAGTCCCTGGCTTGATAGAAGCAGTGCGGGATGGTGAAACAGCGCTGCTACATGACCTAGAGGACATTGAAGGTATGGCAAATTCCCTGGTGAAACTATTGAGCGATCGCCACCTACATTCCTCGTTTGCTCATGCCGGAAAAACATGGGTACAAAATCAGTATTCCACCGAAAAGAGTGCTAATCAACTCTTAGATATTTACCATTCTCTCGTGTAATTACTTACTCAATATCCAAAGAATAATGAAAGTATTAGTTACAGCTAGCGAACGTTTTGCTATCACTAACGATGGTCATCTGTGGTCTGCTAAGGGTTCCCTGAGTTATGCTTCCCTGTGGGCTGGTTACTTGGAAGCTTATGAACAAGTATATTTAATGGCTCGTGCTAACCCAGTTTCTGAACCTCCTGCAGGATGGGCTAAAGCTACAGGTCCGGGGATTCAAGCCGTACCAGTACCTTATTTTGTCGGTCCGTGGGAGTATGTAAAAAAGTACAACAGTGTCAAACGTAGCATTGCCAAAGCCGTAGCGAAGGCTGACGCATTTCATTTACGCATCCCCTGTACCATTGGCACAGAAGTTTATAAACTTTTACCATCCGACAGACCAGTTGGTATCGAAGTTGTGGCTGACCCTTATGATATCTTTGCTCCTGGTTCTGTGAAACACCCATTGCGTCCTATATTCCGTTGGTCGTTTCCTCGGGAACTGCGTCATCAATGTCGTAATGCATCTGCAGCGCTCTATGTTACTAAACAGGCTTTGCAGAAACGCTATCCCTGTCCCAATTATTCCGTCGGGGTATCTGATGTCGAACTACCAGAAGGGATGCTGCTCCCGACACCTCGGACATTCAATTCTGAACAACGCAGCTTTACCCTAATTCAAGTCGGTACTATGGCGCAACTGTACAAAGCACCTGATATTCTCATTAGTGCGGTTGCTGCTTGCGTCCAAGGCGGTTTAGACCTGAAACTCATCCTGTTGGGAGACGGTCAATATCGACCCCAGCTAGAGCAACAAGCTCATAAGTTAGGAATTAGTCAACAGGTGCAATTCTGCGGTCAATTACCCAATCGCGATGCGGTACGTGACAAACTAGACCAAGCAGACCTGTTTGTCCTACCCTCCTATCAAGAAGGCTTACCGAAAGCAATGGTAGAAGCAATGGCACGGGGACTACCTTGCATTGGTTCTACTGTGGGTGGTATACCGGAACTGCTACCAGAGGAAGATATGGTACCCCCTGGTAATGTTGAGGCTCTAGCTACAAAAATTCGTCAGGTTCTCAGCAATCCCCAACGGATGACAAAGATGTCTGCTCGTAATTTGGAAATTGCTCAAGGCTATACCCAAGAAATTTTGTACAAACAAAGATTAGCATTCTATCGCTATGTTCGCGAGCAAACAGAGTTTTATCTTAATCATCAAACCAAGTTTTCTCTAATCAGTTAGACAGATACAAAAACCTCTTCCCTGATAGGGGAGAGGTCAAATGCAAGCAACTCTTAACTCAAGTTACTATATCCCCTTGACCTATCACTGTTGTCTCTTGGAAGCGGACTGTGATGGTTGAGGGATTTTCTGTTGATTTAGAGAAATTCAGTCGCTCAAATCAGAACGCAGGGAGGGCAAAATTTGGCGGTCTCTAAAACTACAAATGACTGAATTGACAGCATAACATCCTATAAAAAAAACAAGATATTATTTATATATTATGCCATTTTGGCAACAGTAACAATATTATCTTTATTAAACTAATAAATTATCAGTAATAACAGAGAAATTACGGTTGCCAATACAAGAAATTTAAAAAGAGAAGTCGGGGATATGAAAGGAGAACATGGCATTTTGGCAATCATACTGATGTGGGCTACGTTAAACTACGAAATATCAAGGCTCCACCGTGAAAATACTGTTTTCAGTCAAACAAGCTCAACCACAATGTAAACAAGCATACGCAAGCAACCCCATCCAAATTATAAAATTTTTATCTCTGATTCTGGAAAATTAACTAAAAGAGCGATCGGAAAATTAATCGCCTATCTCCATAACAATATTTAAGCAGTTATAAACCAGGAACATCTGTTATGGATCAGAGCAAAGCTTGCCACTTGAATTCATTTTTGTGTTGCCCTTGTCATCTGCATTCTGAGCTAGAGTACAGCAACGAGGGACAGCTAAGATGCGTTAATCAAGGATGCCCGAAAACTGAGAGATGTTTTCCGCAAGTTGCCGAACAACCTGTCTTAATTGACTTCACAGAAAGTTTATTTAAGGAAGAAGAATTTTGCCATGCAGAAGATACACATGGCATCAACAGAAACCCTTCTAAATTTCGTTTGTTTGTAGGTCAAGTTATTTGGGGTAGGAACTATAAATGCGAAGCAAACGTCAAACGATTTACTGAACAGTTACTGAAAGATAATCCCAATCCTACTGTCTTGATAGTGGGTGGTGGTTCAATAGGTAAAGGTTCAGATTACTTGTATACTAACCCAGCGATTAAGGTGATATCCTTTGACGTTTTTTCTTCTGAAGCTACAGATTTTGTAGCTGATGGTCATTCCATACCGATGAAAAATGAATCGGTGGATGGGGTGTTGATTCAAGCTGTCCTAGAGCATGTACTAGAACCCGCAAAAGTCGTCTCCGAAATCTACAGAGTTCTCAAACCCAATGGCATGGTTTATGCTGAAACTCCATTTATGCAGCAAGTACATGAAAAAGCCTATGACTTCACGAGATTTACGGAAAGCGGACACCGTTGGTTGTTTAAAAACTTTGAGTTAATTGACTCTGGATCTGTATTTGGTCCCGGTACAGTCCTAAGTTGGTCACTGCGTTATTTCTTCGCTGGAATATTGCGGAATAAAACCCTAGGTGCAGCTTTAGCTGGCTGCTTTTTTTGGCTGAGATATCTAGATAGATTTATCCCGGCTAATTACACATCCGATGGTGCATCCGCTGTCTTTTTCCTGGGGATAAAATCAAATCAACCAATGGAGTATGAAGAGATTATCAAATTTTATCGCGGAGTTGGTTGACCCCGACTAAGCAGATTTTAAATTTGGGATTGGGGATTAAAAGAATATACTCACTAGTGGATTTATTTATGGGGATAATTTCCAATTCTAAATCCTAAAATGTTTGACTGACTAAACAAGGACGCAACAGTAATACGGTGGGTTACGTTTTACCTAACAGACAGCAAATTATTGTGAAAAAACCGAATAAGTAGCCTGTTTAAAGCAGTAAGCTGTTGCGTCTTTTTCTGACTCTTCTAGTATAAACATGTTTTTTGATTTGGTCTCCCTATTGAACCAGCATCTATCTAGATTTAATAGATTTTTTAAAATAGCTTAGGGCTGGCTTCATAATTATCCAATTCTAATTGAGTAGTAAAACCGAGAGAAGCTAAAAGTTTCTAGTCATCACTTATGCTAATCAATCAGCAGTTTCATTTTATTTCCCCAATACGGCTGGCAGTACATTTGACGTAAACATAAATATTTCAGCCGAAAGTAGGGACTGCCTCTCTACCAAATTCTCACTTAAGCATTTTCACATTTTGAGAGTTTATGAATTTCTTGTCAGGATTAAAAATCGTTATATAAATTTTGGATTTGAATTTTCTCTGATATCCGGATTCAATCTCCTTACTCTTGTTGATTAACCAATAAATATTTACAAGAAATCACTAGCAATGCAATATTTGCTGTTTTACTTCGATTTGAATATCTTCAATGCAATAAGTGTTTGTTCAGCAATTGTTTAACTAAATACCACCTCACAAATGTATACAATAGTGATTTATTACCAGTTATCAACAGTTCACGTTTTCATCAAAAATATCCTGAAAAACATGCCATTTTGGCAACCTATGCTATCGGAACACTGTTAGATTTTAAACTATGAAGGCTCAACAATACTTGGTGCTACCTACTACCATTAACAGCCTAAAAGTCCTAATGTAAATAGCTCTAAAGATAGAGGGCAATTTCAATGTTTACTCCCTAAAAATAGGATGCTGTAATTCTGCTATATGGTCGTTATAGACTTGAAGCGAGAAATTTAAGAGCCAAATATTTGCTGTTTAATTAGTTGCATTTTGGAGATGCAATCACAGAGACATTGCACCATGAAAAAATTATTGATTGTTACCACCATCCCCGATACTCTTTGTGCCTTTTTTCTGCCTTTTGCGTCACATTTTCGCGCCAAGGGTTGGCGTGTTGATGCTATGTCTTGTGGCATTTCTGCTAATAAACAATGCTTGCAAGCATTCGATAATGTTTGGGATGTCAAGTGGTCGCGCAACCCCTTAGACCCAACTAATCTGATGGTTGCACCACAACAAATTCGCTCCTGTTTAGCACAACAGGAATACGACATCGTACATGTAACTACACCAGTTGCTGCATTTGTTACTCGCTATGCACTTAATGGTTGGAAACAGCCAAATAATTTGAAAGTTATTTATACAGCGCTAGGTTTTCACTTCCATCGCAACGGTTCGCTCATCAAAAACAGTATTTTTCAAGGGCTGGAGAAGCTGGCTGGGAACTGGACTGACTATGTAGTTACAATTAATCGCGAAGATGAGGAAGCTGCTAAGCGCAATCGTCTAGTCCCTGAAGACCGAGTTCGTTATATTCCCGGTCCTGGTTTGGATATGGAGCGCTTCAATCGCAATCTTGTGCCCTCAGAAGACATCGCACCGGTACGTCAAGAGTTAGGATTGCACCCAGAAACTCCTCTATTTCTGGCAGTAGCTGAGTTTATCCCCCGCAAGCGCCATCGAGATATGCTCAAAGCCTTTGCTCGTCTAGCGCGTCGGGATGTTCATCTAGCGCTAGCTGGTACAGGACCGTTGATGGAACAGATGCGTCAGTTAGCATCGGAACTAGGAATTGAAAATCAAGTTCATTTCCTCGGATTCCGTCGGGATATTCCCACCTTGATGTGTGCTTCTATAGCGACAGTGCTGACTTCTGAACAGGAAGGACTACCTCACTGTGTACTCGAATCTCTGTCTTTAGAAACTCCTGTGATTGGTACAGATATCCGTGGTACGAGAGACTTGGTAGAAGGTGGTTGCGGTCTGTTGGTCAGATTGGGCGATATCGAAGCTCTCACCGCCGCTATGGGATGGATGCTGGGTAATTCTGAAGCTACTCGCATCATGGGTCAGCGGGGAAGAGACAAGCTCGCTGAGTGCGAACTGTCGCAGGTTCTCAAGCAATACGAGGCTTTATATACCGAAGTTGCATCCGTAGATTCTTTGGTGACCAGCCAAGTTTAAATCAGGCAGGAGGCAGAAGAAAATTAGGCTTGTGTCCTGGTTATCTCTGCTCTCACTGCACAAATTAGCCTTTTTTGATTGTTCAAACACAAAATTAAGCAATAGGAGTCCAATATGACTGCTCAGGTGTTGCATAGCTATCGTGCTACTAATTACGGTAAGTTAATTAAGTATGCATTCGATAAAATTTTTGCAGCGCTCTTGTTGGTGATTTTTTCACCCGTGATACTTTTTGTAGCGATCGCTATCTATCTTCGTATGGGTGGACCGATTTTCTTCACCCAAGCTCGTCCCGGTGAAAACGGTCGGATTTTCTTGTTCTACAAGTTCCGCACCATGACTGATGACCGCGATGAAAACGGTCAACTCCTCCCAGATGAGGAACGTCTGACAGCGATCGGTAAATTCCTGCGGAAAACTAGTCTCGACGAACTTCCCCAACTGTTCAATGTCCTCAAAGGTGACATGAGCTTTGTCGGTCCGCGTCCCCTACTAGTGGTCTACTTGGTGCGCTACTCTGCTGAACAAGCTCGACGCCATCAAGTCAGACCAGGGATCACCGGCTGGGCACAAGTTAACGGTCGGCGCACCTTAGATAAATTCTGGGACAAAAAATTCAATCTCGATGTCTGGTATGTCGATAATTGGAGCCTTTGGCTTGACCTGAAGATTCTGTTCATGACTGTATGGCAAGTATTGCACCAAAAGGACATTACCCAAGAAGGTCACGCCACTTCGGAAGAATTTCTCGGCAACCCTCAAGTACAACAATCACAAGAGTAACTAAAAAATGCCAGGAGTTATGAAAAATCGCTGGGAAATTGGATCGGAGTTTGATTGGTCAGATAACTTTCATATCCTATCTACATTGCCACCCATACTACCCCCTACTTACGAACTGTTTGGCACCGGGACTTCGGCTTTGTTATCCATCATTGCCCATGTTTCTCAATCTGGACGACGCAACGTCAAACTCCACTTACCTTCCTTCTTTTGTATGCACGTTGCGGCTAACTTACAAAAAGCTGTGGAAATCTGTTGGTATCGCGATTTACCAACTGCCTCAGCCCCTGATTTTGAAACCTTGCGTCCCGACCCTGGCGATCTAGTCCTGGCAGTTAATTTATTTGGAGTCCGCTCTTCATCGCCTTGGCTAGATTGGTTCCAGTCCCACGATGATGTTGTGTTGATTGAAGACCACAGCCACGACCCCTTCTCTATCTGGGCACGACACAGCATTGCTCATTACGCGATGGCATCTCTGCGTAAAACTTTGCCTCTTCCTGATGGGGCAATCCTGTGGTCAAATCAACAGTTAGAGTTACCGAAAGCCGCTGCACCGGCATCCAGTGGTGCTTATGACAAACTCACAGCAATGATACTCAAGCGTGCCTATCTCAACGGTGCGAATATCTCAAAAGATGCCTATAGAATGCTACAAATTCAAGGCGAAAAACATTTGGGAGCAGAAACAAATGCTGCAGTTTCTAGTTTTACTGCTCACCTTCTCAACTGTTTGAATCTCTCAGAACTCAGACATCGACGGGCGGCAAATGTTAAGCAATTTTTGCAATTTATTTCTAGCATCCCAAATACTAATTATCAGCCTTTGTTTACCTCATGGGATGCGGGTGCTGTACCATTCAATAGTATTCTGGTCTGCAAAAATCAACAAGTTCGCGATGCTCTGCGGCAGTATTTAATCAGCCAAAATATTTTTACAGCCGTGCATTGGCAGCAACCCGCAGCCGGTATATCTAGCAACGACCCTCTGGCAATTGACTTATCCAATCGGATTATTACCATACCAACAGACCATCGTTATTCTTACCCAGATATTTTGCGAATAGCAGCAGAAGTGCATAATTTTGCTGATATTAAAGCAGTCGTTTGAAAATAATATAAAAGGTAATTCATATTGACCGATGAATTACCTTTTATATGTAAGGAGATATTATGAGCGTCCAAATTTTAGATACAGCCAATTATCTATGGACAGAAACTTTAAAACAAATCCGCCATGATGTTTACGATTTGCCGGATTTTATCAATTTAGAAGCGTAAAGAACCAAAACTTTGCCCGAAGCTATTCTCATACAAGAGGGTGATAAACTCTTTTTTTTACCCTACATGTTACGTCGCATAAATGACCTATTTCCGAAGGAATTAGAACCTCCAGAATGGTTTGATGTCATTACTCCCAATGGTTACGCAGGTATTTTGTTTAATGAAGCCGCAGCTAACAACCAGGGATTTTTACAATCAGCTATGAATCAATTGCTAGCTGTTTGGCGGTCTAAAAACATTTGCTCGGCATTTATTAGGCTGCATCCGATATTGAATCAGGGTTTAGAAAAAATTTATTCTCCTGATATTTGCAAGCTGACTGGTGAAACAGTTTATGTAGATTTACGGGTACCAGAAGACGAGATTTGGAGTCAAACGCGGTCTGACCATCGCAAAGATATTAATCGCCATAAACGCAATGGTTTGACAGCAAAAATGCTACCTTTCGAGCAGCATATTGACGAGTTTAATTCGATTTATGAAGAAGTCATGGATCGCGTAGGTGCTACTCCATACTACTATTTTGGTCATGACTATTTCCTTGAATATTCCAAACTAGGGAACAAAATCAATTTCTGTGTGGTGGAAATCGATGACCAAATTGCATCTGCTTGTATTTTTACTGAATGTTGCGGGATAGTTCAATCCTATCTCTCCGGAACTCGAAATAAGTTTTTAAAACAATCTCCTGACAAGTTAATTTTTGATTACGTTCGTTTCTGGGCTAAAGAACGCGGCAATGAATTTCTACATTTGGGTGGTGGTTTAGGGTCTGCCAGAGATAATCTCTACAATTTCAAGGCAGGCTTTTCTAAATTCAGCAATCCCTTCGTGACTATGCGCTTGAATGTGGATGCAGAAAAATACGATTATCTGGTGCAATTAAGGGCAAAAGCGTTAAATAGTGAACCAGAAACCCTTCTCAAATCCAATTATTTTCCTGCATATCGTTCTCCTATCAACAATTAGCAGTCTGTTTGAGAATTAATTACACCATAACAGATTCAAGACTTACGCAAGCATATCACTCGTAGGGGCATGGCATTGCCATGCCCGTAAATACCTTGGTGTTGCGTAAGTCATAAGATTGTTTTTCTCAGTTAGTAAAACTTCATTCTACTAGCTTTATTTAGTGGATCTTCATAAATAATTCATACTAATTTTTATGCCTCTATATTTTGTAGGGGTATTTTTTTAATCATTATGCACTAGGATATTAGTAATTTCATCTATCCTAATAGTTTTAGTCATTTAAAATTTTCATAAACCTGAATTTTGGGAAAAAACCTTCGCTATAATTATCCTTTAAAATAACCTTTTTAAAATCTTCAATTAATCTTTGAGTAAATATATAAAATTATTGTGAACTACACACAAAATTAATACAGATGACAAACTATCGTCATATCTACTTGACATAGTTTAATTATTCACTTGTGCCTGCCATAATCACCAGAAAAAACTGGTTGAGGTGCGAAAAATGACCAAGAAAAATATAATAATTATCGGCTCTTCAGGTCATGCAAAAGTCATCATTGACATTATTGAGCGCGAGGGTAAATACAAAATAGCTGGACTTGTTGATCGATATCGTAATATCGGTGAGCAAACTCTTGGTTATGAAGTTTTGGGTGATGAAGAAGATTTACCATACTTAATCAAAACCCACTCTTTAAGCGGTGCAATAGTGGCTATCGGAGATAATTTTATCCGCTCTAAAGTGGTTGCTCACGTGAGGGAAGTTTGTCCCGATCTGACCTTTGTTAGTGTCATACATCCTGAGACTTCTATTGCTAAGGATGTGTCTATCGGGGAAGGTACAGTGATCATGCCGGGTGTGATTGTAAATTCATCTTGTTCAATAGGTAATTTTTGCATTTTGAACACTAATTCTTCTCTGGATCACGATTCCGTAATGGAAGATTTCTCCAGTCTCGCACCTCGTGTAACGACTGGGGGAAGTTGTCGAATTGGTGGTTACGCTGCTATCAGTATTGGGGCTATCCTGATTCATGGCATTCACATTGGTGAGCATACGGTTATAGGTGCTGGTTCAACCGTCCTCAAACACCTTGAGTCCTTTAAGGTGGCTTATGGAACTCCTGCTATAGCAATTCGTGAGAGACATATCGGCGAGAAATACTTGTAAACTCTGTAGTTAAGAATTAGTAACTTCTCAACAACAGAGACAACAGCACTCAGAAACCCGATTTCTTAAAGAAATCGGGTTTCTTGATATCTGGCTGATTTCCGTCTATCTACTTAACTCTGCAAAAGGGTGACATTAAATTGCGTAGGTTTGTAGTTTGATCCATCCTTTTGGGCACAGAATCCTAAATCTACCGTTTGATTTGGTCTGATTACCTTTGCCCAATCTGCTGGTGTTACTATGTACCCTGTGCTGCCTTGAGGAACAAAGTTGCCATTCCAAGCTTGGGTAATAGTAGACTGATTCCTGTTAAACGTCATCCGCCAATTGCGACTATTTGCATTGCCAACATTGGTGACGCGAATCCCAACACAGTAACCAGTATTCCAATCAGAATGAATTTTAGCCTCTACTTGCAGTTGGGGTTGAGTAGTGGGAGTCGGAGTTGGTGTTGGAGTCGGAGTTGGTGTTGGAGTCGGAGTCGGAGTTGGTGTCGGAGTCGGAGTTGGTGTCGGAGTTGGTGTCGGAGTTGGTGTCGGTGTCGGAGTCGGTGTCGGAGTCGGAGTTGGTGTCGGAGTCGGAGTTGGTGTCGGACTAGTAGGACTCAATAATGTACTGAGCAGTTGTTGCTTAGGTGAATCAACAGTAAACCAGTCATCCAAGAGAATACCACCCGTATCACCACTGTTAGGATTCCAACTCCAATAGGCGAAACCGTAGTTATTTTGCCTGATGAAATCTACTAGTTGACGCTGCCAAATACCCTCTTTTGAGCTAGTATCTACCTGACGACCGCCAAATTCACCAATCCAAACGGGTGCAATTCCCTCTCTGGTAATATAATGGAATCCAATTTCCCAGCGGGTTAACAGATTTTGGGGAAAAGTAGACTCGTAAAACCAAGGCTGATTATAAACTCCAGCACCGTACTCATGGGGAGAATAGACGAGTTTGTTGGCTTGGTTGAGACGGACGGGGAAATTTCTGACGCCTTCTAAATTACCACCCCACCAATGGTTAAGTTGCTGTCCGGGAACATTGTTTTGTACCCCTTCCACCATAATTAACCAATCAGGATTAACCCCCAGAATCGCATTACCGCAGCGTTCAGCAGCCAATCGCCAGTCAGTAGATTGGTTCCCACTTCCCCAGCTTGCACTACCGTGGGGTTCATTTTTCAAGTCTGCACCAATTACGTTCGGCTGGTTTCTGTAACGGGTTGCTAACTGTGTCCAGGTATTGATCCAGTCCTGTTCTGTAAACCCATCCCCGTACCACAGTTCCGGAATATTGTAATCATTTAGGCGATGGTTGTCGAGGATGATAAATAAGCCTTGGCGTTGTGCTTCTTGAATCACCAAATCCATTACCTGCAAAGGCGTTTTACCATTCAGGTCATTGTTGCTACCGATACCAAAGTTAACGCTGCTAATGTTATTTGAGCGCAAGGCTTGCACTGAGAAGGGAAGGCGGATAACGTTGTATCCTAAGCTTTTAATTTGGCGGAGCATGTCCTTGTAGTCTCTCGTCCACAAACCGTGGGGGACATGTACATCCGTCTCCATCCCAAACCAGTTAACACCCCGCAGCAATACGGCTCTCCCTGTAGCATCTACAATCTGCGAACCTCTGGTAGACAGGGGAGCTTGAATATTTGTCATCGGGCTTGTCTGTGCCACTAGGTTTTGATGCAGTGCCAAAACTATAAAGAAGGATAGCACGGGAGTGATAATCCATCTAGATTTTGCCATCCATGTGTTGCTGCGGTGTGGTTTTCGCAGTAGTTTTGGTGAAGTAATCTTGTTGCTTCGGAGATGAAAAATATTGAATATCTGCATCAGGTAATCGAATACCTGAGCAATTCTGGAAAACATCTTATTCATATTTGCAGTGATGAACGACTTTGCAATGGTTAATCAGCGGTTATTTCCTAAGAAAGTACCGCGATCGTATGATTTTCAGCTTCGACAATAACTTCCAAAAGCTAGTAGATGACAGCGTTATTGTTGATAAGTATTTAGGCACGCTTTAGCGCTCAATAAAGCACTAAAAAGTTGAAGAAACACCCCTAGCACTAATCACAATCGAAATTAATTCCATAAAAATCTTTGGTAGATGCTGATAAATGAGCAAGGCAAAGAATGAACCCTGGTAATACTAAAACTCAAAACAGTTACAAAGAATCTTATACATAATCTACCTGGACAAAATCGATAAATAAAACCGTACTTATACAGGATAACAATCCAATTTTGTTGGATTTATTTTTATCAGAGATTACCCTAAGTACAAGTAGAAAAATCATGAAAATATCAAATTATTTGCAGAATTTACTGACGGCTTTCTTTATCAATATTTGACAACAACGGTACTAGGTAGTAGTTATACGAGATTATTAATAGCTAGTTGCTACGGTTTTGATGTAAGTGCAAGTAGTATTTGTAACTCTAAGTATGATGCCGATGGTACATCCCCATAGTCTATAACAGGGAAGATAGCAACCAAAAACTCCATATAAATATCACTCAAAAATCTGTATTTTGAAATACATAATTATACATCTCTAAAATTTACTGAATAGCGACACTATTTAATATAAAGTATAAATTAAAAAAAATATATACATAATAATACTTAATTTACGGTAAATAAGTCCTTTTCGTCTTAGAGTCCATTTTCTAGCCGAGCAATAAATGTGTAATTTAAATTACTTTAATAGATTTAGAGTTTACTTTGTAAATTCTTTTTAAGTTTACTAGCTTAGTCTGTTTTTACACTGATTGTTTTGAGTACTTAATTACAAAGCTAGATGGAATTAGCTTGTTCAGTTGCGGTCGGCTGACAGGCAGGGCGCAGATTTCATCTGATAATAGAAGATAAAGCTTCTGTGAATATTTATTACAAGACAAATGGCTAGAGATTTGCGGGGATTCATCAAAATACTGGAAGAAAAGGGGCAATTACGGCGAATAACCGCCCCTGTTGACCCTGATTTGGAAATTGCGGAGATTTCCAATCGAATGCTGCAAAAAGGTGGTCCAGCGTTGCTATTTGAAAACGTCAAGGGTGCATCTTTTCCCGTAGCCATTAACCTCATGGGAACGGTGGAACGCATCTGTTGGGCGATGAATATGCAGCATCCCCTAGAGTTAGAGGAATTGGGGAAAAAATTATCAATGTTGCAACAGCCTAAACCGCCAAAGAAAATTTCCCAGGCGATAGACTTTGGTAAAGTGCTGTTTGACGTGGTGAAAGCCAAACCGGGACGGGATTTTTTCCCCGCTTGTCAGCAAGTGGTGCTACAAGGGAACGACTTGGATTTAAGTAAGATACCGATGATTCGCCCCTATTACGGTGATGCTGGCAAGATTATCACCCTGGGATTGGTCATTACCAAGGATTGTGAGACAGGTATCCCGAATGTGGGGGTGTATCGGCTGCAACTGCAATCAAAAAATACGATGACCGTACATTGGTTATCCGTGCGGGGAGGAGCGAGACATTTACGCAAAGCAGCGGAACGGGGTAAGAAATTAGAAGTAGCGATCGCACTGGGAGTAGACCCGCTGATTATTATGGCAGCTGCGACTCCCATCCCTGTAGACTTATCAGAATGGCTGTTTGCTGGGTTGTATGGTGGTTCCGGTGTGCAGTTAGCAAAGTGCAAAACGGTAGATTTGGAAGTCCCAGCGGATTCAGAAATTGTCTTGGAAGGGACAATTACCCCAGGGGAAGTATTACCCGATGGACCCTTTGGCGACCACATGGGTTATTATGGCGGCGTGGAAGATTCGCCCCTGATTCGCTTCCAGTGCATGACACACCGCAAAGACCCGATTTATTTAACCACCTTTAGCGGTCGTCCCCCGAAAGAAGAGGCAATGATGGCTATTGCTTTAAATCGGATTTATACGCCGATTTTAAGACAACAAGTCTCAGAAATTACGGATTTCTTTTTACCAATGGAGGCTTTGAGTTACAAAGCGGCAATTATCTCCATTGATAAAGCCTATCCGGGACAAGCAAGACGAGCAGCGCTGGCATTTTGGAGTGCTTTACCGCAGTTTACTTACACTAAATTTGTAATTGTGGTAGATAAGGATATTAATATCCGTGACCCGCGTCAAGTTGTCTGGGCTATTAGTTCTAAAGTTGACCCGACAAGGGATGTGTTTATTCTCCCGAATACACCCTTTGATACATTGGATTTTGCTAGTGAAAAGATTGGTTTAGGTGGCAGGATGGGTATTGATGCTACGACGAAAATTCCCCCTGAAACCGAACATGAATGGGGTGAACCTTTGGAGTCAGATCCTGATGTAGCAGCGATGGTGTCAAGACGTTGGGTGGAGTATGGTTTTGCTGATTTGCAGTTGGGAGAAGTTGACCCGAATTTGTTTGGTTATGACATGAAACATTGATTTCAGTTCGCTTTTTACTAATATAACCGGGCGCGGGAACCGCGCCTATACAGTGATGCTTGGTTGCGGCAGTAAGGGCTAAGATAAAAGTATAATAAAATTATCAGTTTTAAATTTGTCACTTATAATCAAATTCCTGAAATGATAGACTGGACAACTCCACTCAAGGCACAACAAGCTGATTTTATTGAAAGAGTAAAATCTGGTTGTCTACTTCATTGTGAATTAGAAGGAAAGCATAGTGAATTGACGGTCATTTCAGGAGAAAGGTTAAAACAACTGCGGGATTTTTGCTGGGAGATGGCTGAAAAATATAAGCGTATGTCTCCAGTCCGTGATGTCTTTATCAACAATTTGAAAGGAAAACTTGGTGAAGAAGTTGTCAAGTCCCGTTTAGGAGATTTTGTTACGGAAGTTGATTATGCAAAGCGGCTTGGTGGTGATGGTAAGGTTGATTTTACTCTGACTTCTGATTCATAAATTGGTATTCAGGTTAAGGCACGTCATGGTAATATTAATGATGTTAGATGGTCAATTAGTAAAGAAGAGTTTGAGAAAAATGATGTTTTAGTTTGTGTTCTTATTCAAGAAGAGGTGAGTGAGGCGCAGAATGAATATAATCTGGTATTGGCTGGCTTTCTGCCAATTCAGATGATAAAAGTAAATAATCCTCAAGCCTCAGTAAAAATAGATAATTTATTGTATGGTGGCGGTTTACGCAGTTATCTACATCATTGCAAATATTCTCAACATAACTATCTCAGTGTTGAAAATAATTGTTATGAAAAAGAATGTGAACCAAGCACGAGTCATAACTCCAACCAAACTTGGCAATTTAATCCTTACTCTGCCGATACTTACTTAGAGCGAGGTATTGAACGTTTTCGTATAGGAGACATGCAAGGTGCTATACAAGATTACACCCAAGCTATAAAAATTAATTCTAACCTAGCTGAAGCATATCTCAAAAGGGCTATTGCTCGTGATGTCACAGGAGGTAAGTTAGGTGCGATTAAAGATTACACCCAGGCAATCAGAATTAATCCCAAAAATGCAGATGCGTACTTTAAACGGGGCGTTATTTGTTTTAGTATGGGCAATAAAATGAGGTCTTGTGATGATTTTCAGAAAGCTAGTGAATTATATTTACAACAAGGCAATTTAACTGGTTATCAAACAATAAATGAGATAATTAACACGCTCATTTCTACAGATAAGATCCCATTTTAATTTCTAATTTTGCAGAGATTTTGACAGGGAAAGACGGTGCTTCTTGTCGAAAGCAAAGTGCGAAGCTATCGCACCCCCCCCAGACCTCCACAACCCCCAACCCCCTTGAGGGGGTTGGGGGTTCTAGACTACGACTCCACAGTTTCACCAACGCGACGTAGGTCGAGAACATCGCTCATTTTTTTGATTTGGTTGAAGATGTTCTCTAACTGGGTGCGATCGCGGATCTCTATTCCCAAGTCAATTAACGCTGGTTGGTTGTTCGCGGTTTTCACCTGAGCGTGGCTGACGTTAATCCCGTGGTCGCTTAATCGCGAGAGAATATCCTTGAGCAACCCTACACGGTCGAGGGCTTCAATTTGCATATTCACCCGGTAAGTATGTACACGACCGCGATGTTCTACTTGTGGGTTCCAATTCACAGGAAGTTGGCGATCGCCTTCGACATTCTCCAGATTAGAACAGCCTTGACGGTGAATAGAAATCCCCCTACTATTGCGCGTCACCACACCAATAATTGCTTCTCCAGGGATAGGGTTACAACAGCCAGCCAAATGGTACAGCAGCCCTTCAACCCCGGTAATCGGAGAGTCGCTAGCGCGGGAAGTCACAGTTGGTATATCCCGCAAAGATTTCGGTGGAGTTGTTGGTAAAGATGGGGGTATTTCTACCACATTGGAGAGAGATTGTTGCGTCTTCACTTGCGCCTTGACTATTTCTCGCCAGCGACTTAATATAAAGTTTAATGTCACTTCACCGTACCCCAAACCAGCGAGTAAGTCTTCCGCAGTGTGATAATTGCATTTTTCTGCTACGACCTGCATGGGTTCTGATTTTACTAGCACTTCAAAACCAGCTTTACCCAATTCTTTTTCTAGCAATTCTCGACCGCGAGCGATATTCTCTTCCCGACGGGAACGCTTAAACCATTGACGAATGCGGTTTTTTGCTGCTGAAGTTCTCACAAAACTCATCCAGTCTAAACTAGGATGGCTGTTTTTCTGGGTGAGAATTTCCACAATATCACCATTCTGTAGGGTGCTAGACAGCGGTACCATTCGCCCGTTCACCTTCGCCCCATTACAATGATTTCCTACCTCTGTATGAATCCGATAGGCGAAATCCACCGTTGTGGAACCAGGACTCAGAGAGATTACATCCCCTTGCGGGGTAAAGACGTAAACATCATCTTCAAATAAATTATCCTTAACGCTGTCGAGATATTCTTGAGCGTCTTTGAGGTCATTTTGCCATTCCACTAACTGCCGCAACCAAGTAAACTTTTCATCCGAGGTACTCATCTGGGTAGTATTAGAACCACCTGTTTCCTTGTATTTCCAGTGAGCAGCAATTCCGTACTCCGCAATGTGGTGCATTTCTAGGGTACGAATTTGCACTTCTAAGGGACGGTGCCAAGGTGCAATTACCCCCGTATGTAATGATTGGTAACGGTTAGGTTTAGGTAGTCCAATATAATCCTTAAAGCGTCCAGGAATCGGGCGAAACTCATCATGAACCACCGCCAAAGCACGATAGCATTCTTCGTTGCTCTTAACAATAATTCGCAGCGCTGCCAAATCGTATATTTCGTGAAACTCCTTATTTTGCCGCTGCATTTTCTGGTAAATACTGTATAGGTGCTTTGGTCGCCCACTAATGTCAAGGGACTGAATCCCCGCTTGGTCTAATCTTTCGCGGATAATTTCTGTGACTTTCGTCAGCCTTTCTTCACGAGAATCCCGCTTTTCTGAGACATATTGCTGAATCTGGCGGTAGGAATCGGGTTCTAGATATTTAAAGGATAAATCTTCTAGTTCCCATTTAATTCTCCAGATACCCAAACGATTAGCTAAAGGAGCAAAAATTTCCTTGGTTTCTTGAGCAGTACGGCGGCGTTTTTCTTCTGGCATATGTTCCAAGGTTCGCATATTATGCAACCTGTCTGCCAGTTTAACCAGAATCACCCGGATGTCTTTCGCCATTGCTAAAAACATCCGGCGAAAGTTCTCGGCTTGGCTTTCAGTTTTGCTTTTAAAGTTAAACTTTGACAGCTTGGTAACACCTTCTACCAAGCACCGCACCTCTGAACCAAAAAATTGCTCGATTTCTTCAATCGTGACATCGGTATCTTCCACTACATCATGCAGAAACCCAGCCGCAATCATCGCTGCACTACCTCCCAAGTCGCGCAGGATACCGGCAACGGCGACGGGATGACAGATATAAGGCTCTCCTGATTTGCGGTACTGTCCCTTATGCAATTGATAAGCAAATTCAAACGCACGACAAATTAGTGTTACATCTGCAACCATACGGTCATTAGCTGTTGCTTCACTGGATTGTCGGATCACATTCAAACAATTTTGTAGCCATTCGGGAATGGTTACATCATCAATAGTCGGCGAAGTTAGTGCGATGGCGTTCATAGAATCAGGACTAGTTATCTAGTTGTTAGGTAGGTGATTAAATTGACGGATGCACGTCAATTGTTGTGTTCAAAGACACCCTTGGGTCTTGGCGATATAGGAAGTGTCTCCCGCACTTCTATTTAAAGCATCATCTGGAGCGGGAATTAAACATCTACGGATTTATTTATATATAGACCTCACCCTGAAGGGCGGGGTCTTAATAGTGGCTGACTCAATCTCTAGCTGCCCAGAGAGCAAAAGATTTTCAGCAGCAGTTGAAAAACCTTTATTGTATAGGAAAAAATTCTTAATATTAATCTTAACTTAACAAGCAGCAAATGTTACCTAATTTTCATCGCCAGAAATATCAGGAATTTTCGGAAATTATACAGCAGTTACACCATGAAGTGGCGCACTCGAACCTTGATTTAGCAGTGCTATGCCCTAAAATCGGAGAATTGCAGCAATTTTTCAGGCAGCAAATTTTACCATTACCAGAGGAAGATGTAGAGAGTAGTTATGTGTCGCGGGTGCGTTCAATTCGCACTGAGATCAGCAAGCAGATGCGGCTGTTGGAGATGGATATGATGTTTTTGGCGGGTGCAAGACAAATCGCCACCGCCCAAACTCGACTCTTAGGAATTTGCGATCGCCTGCAAACTCTGATTCAATACTGCCAGGCGATTTTGCAAACTCCCTCATCAGAGTCGCCCCTTGAAGGAGGAAGCTAGCGGTGAGATGTCCGAAGTGTAGAACAGATTTGTTACAGGGGACTTTCAGGTCTTCTTTAGGGGCGCACTATTGCCCAGAATGCGTTGGTATATGGATTTCTGCCAGAGAATACGAACCTTGGCAAGCACATCAACCGCAGTATTCAGCAGCACCGCAATGGCTAGCACAATCACTTGATGTCCAGTTCAAGCTGTCGCCCCACGATGGTAAAGCCGCCCTCTGTCCAGAGTGTAACCGCATTCTCTCGCGTACCAAAGTGTCTCTCAAAACACCCTTTTATTTAGAACGTTGTGCTAATTGTGGCGGTATCTGGTGTGACGGTGGTGAGTGGGAAGTCTTGGAACACTTGGAATTACATGCTTCCATTCCCCAGTTATGTTCCCAGGAATGGCAAGTGCAAATTCAAAAATATCAGCAGATAGAAAAAGACCGAGAAGCCTTAGTGGAAAGATTTGGCGTCGATTTAGCAGATTTGGTGTTTGCACTCGCAGATAATCTAGAACATCACCCCCATGCAGACTTTGCTGTCGCCTATCTGGTACGCAGAATTAGTAAATAGTCATTAGGGAATGGGTAATGGGTAATAGTTGACGGTAAAAAGTTCTGTTCCCTGTTAAGAGTTCCCTGTTAAGAGTTCCCTGTTCCCTAATCACTAATAAGCTAATGACTAACTTTATGAGCAACCCCCTATTTTGGATCGAGAATCTACGTGTAGCCTATCCCCAGCGCCAGAGTGGGGAGGAAACCCTCTGGGCAGTAGATGATGTATCTTTAACACTACAAGCTGGTGAAAAGCTGGGATTGGTAGGAGAATCAGGTTGTGGTAAATCAACCCTAGGTAGGGCGGCGATGCGCTTGCTACCAGCGGAAACTCGGATTGAAGGACGAGTAACATTTGCGGGGCGGTTGGTGTTTGATTTAAATCCTACCGAATTACGGCAATTTCGGGGAGAGGCGGTAGCTTTGGTATTCCAAGACCCAATGACACGCCTTGACCCTTTAATGACTATTGGCAACCACTGTATTGAAACTCTTAAGGCGCACTCACCCCAACTGTCAACCCAACAAGCAAAAGACAAAGCTATCGCCACCCTAGAGGCAGTGAACATTCCCGCTAGTCGCTGGAGTCAGTTTCCCCACGAGTTTAGCGGCGGGATGCGGCAAAGGGTAGCTATTGCTTTGGCGTTGCTCCTAGACCCGAAGTTAATTGTTGCCGATGAACCGACTACCAGTTTAGATGTCACCGTCTCGGCACAAATTTTACAGGAACTCACCAGGCTATGTCGCGAACGTGACATGGCTTTGCTGTTAATTTCCCATGATTTGGCAATGATTGGGGAATACTGCGATCGCATTGGGGTCATGTATAAAGGCAAAATGGTAGAAATGGGGGATGCACAATCTGTATTCCAGAAACCAAAGCACGAATACACCCGTTCTCTACTACAAGCAGCGTTGCATATTCAAGCAGTGACACCAGATGATGTAGATAACTTGTCTGTGGGTACAATAGATAACTCATCCGCTAGCGGTAGGCAATCCGATACCACCCCAATCCTGCGTGTGGAGGAACTAAAGCAACACTACACCTTGGAGAAGAATATCCTTGAGCGTCTGTTTAAAGGGGAAAATCAGACTATTAAAGCCGTTGATGGTATTGACCTGGAAATTTATCCAGGAGAAATTTTAGGTTTGGTGGGTGAGTCGGGTTGCGGGAAAAGTACTCTATCACGGACAATTTTGCAGTTAATTCGTCCGACTTCCGGCAAAGTCGAGTTTCTGGGACAAGATATAACTAACCTCTCGCGTCAGGAAATGCGGCTGCAACGACGACAAATGCAGATGGTGTTTCAAGACCCCCATGCCTGTCTTAATCCTGCCATGATGGTGGGAGAAAGTATCGCTGACCCCTTATTTATCCACCAGCTAGCAACTCCCGACGAAGCGAAACAGCGGGTAGTGGAAATGCTAGAACGGGTGGGGTTAACACCTGTGGAGGAATATTCCCAACGTTACCCCTCTGACTTGTCTGGTGGACAGCAACAACGGGTAGCGATTGCTCGTGCTTTGATTACCCGTCCCAAATTAGTCATATGTGATGAACCAGTGAGTATGCTCGATGCTAGCGTGCAGTCCCAGGTGCTGGATTTGATGTTGGAATTGAAGCGCGAGTTTGATTTAACTTATTTATTTATTACCCATGACCTGTGGTTGGCGAGATTTTTGTGCGATCGCATTGCCGTGATGAACAGCGGTAAAATTGTCGAAATTGGTCAGACTAAGCAAATTTTCGCCCATCCTCAGCATCCTTATACAAAAACTTTGCTAGCAGCTGCACCTTTATTGACGAGGATGTAAATTGGTATTTTTGTCATAAAGACCTCACGGGAGTTTGGAAACCTTGTGGCTTGAGCCACTGGAGGAAAAACGACACGGCATTCTTTAGGATGCCGTGTAAAAGTTTGGCAACTTGTTGCATACCTAGACCGTCCACTGCTATAATTGGATGAGTTATTGAGGCAGTCAAGTGCAGACAATATCTGTAAAATGCAAGATTGAAGTCCCTGTGGAGTTGCGACAAGAGATTGATGCAACTTTGGAGGGATTTGCTGATGCTTGCAACCAGATATTGGAAGTAGCGAAACGCGAGAAGTGCTGGAACACCACAAAGCTGCATCATTTGGTTTACAAGCCAGTAAGAGAAGCCACTGGGTTGAAAGCAAACCATGTTTGTCAAGCAATTCGTCGCGTAATTGGGAACGCTAAAGCTGTTAAACAGATTCACGCATTTAGACCAACGTCCATCAATTTGGATCTTCGGACTTTTCAGTACATTGAAGAGTCCCAAACTGTTGGGGTGACTTTGATAAGTGGGCGTAAGAAGTTTAAATTGAGTATTGGTAACTACCAATTGGGATTGCTCAAAGGGCAAGTTCCAACTGCTGCCACGCTCAACAAAACTAAACGGGGCGACTACTACATCAATATCTGTATTGACATTCCAACCCAGCCACCAGGAAAAACACCCAAGGTAATTGGTGTCGATTTGGGGAGACGCGACATCGCTACTACAAGTACTGGAAAATCTTGGAGTGGCAAAAAGATTCAGGCAACTCGTGACCGCTACAGTAGGGTTAGAGCTAATGTTCAACGCAAACGCACTCGGAATTCTAGACGACTTCTCAGACGGCTCTCTGGCAGAGAACAAAGGTTTCAGAAGTGGTTGAATCACAATATTTCCAAGCAAATCGTCGATGAGGCTAAGCAAAACAATGCTGCTATTGCCTTTGAAGATTTGACCAATATCAGAGACTCGCTTAATCAAAAGCCGCGAAGCAAAACCGAGCGACGCAGAACCAATAATTGGGCTTTCTACCAGTTGAGAATGTTTACCCAATACAAGGCAAATATCGCTGGTATTCCAATTGTTTTGGTTCCACCTGCTTATACGAGTCAAACCTGCTCGCGGTGTCACCATGTACACCCGGTCAAGGGAAAGTCGTATCGTTCTGGTAAGTCGTTTAAATGTGGGCATTGTGGGTTTGAGTGTGATGCTGATTTGAATGCTGCTGCCAATATTGCAGTTTTGGGGTTGTCCGTAAGTCAGCCCGAAAGTCCAGGGATGAGTTGTTTGTTGGAGGGTCAGCTTGGTCTGTTTCCGACAAATACTTTGAACTGGGCTAAAGCCCCTCGCATGACGGCAGGGGTAGCTTACTGCTGATCCAAAATGGAGATAAATATCCGCGATGCTCAGAAAATTGACTTACCAGCTATTGTTAATATTTACAATGCATCTATCCCCAGTCGTTTAGCGACTGCTGATTTAGAGCCAGTATCAGTGCAAAGTCGCTCAGATTGGTTCGAGCAACATTCACCGACATTCCGTCCGATTTGGGTTGTGGAAGTCTCAGGAGCAATCGCAGCATGGCTTAGCTTCCAATCCTTTTATGGAAGACCAGCTTACAATGCCACTGCTGAAGTTAGTATTTACGTTGACCCTGCTTATCATCGCCGGGGTTTGGGAAAGCTACTATTAGCCAAGGCGATTCAACAAAGTCCCACGTTAAATATTAAAACATTGGTAGGCTTTATTTTCGCCCACAATCACCCCAGCTTGAAACTGTTTGAAATATACGGCTTTCAACACTGGGGATACTTACCTAAAATTGCTGAACTAGATAGTATTGAGCGAGACTTAGTAATTCTAGGTCGGCGAATCAGGACAGAAAAAAAGTAGAGATTAGAGGGTGAACAATGCTAGGAGAAAGAATGTGACCAGCAGCAGTAATGGAAACCAATCTGTTGTACCTTTTGGTTCCTCCGGTTTAGACAGGTCTTTTTTGAAATCGCATTCCGGATTTAGGCATTCATACACATTGTCACCGTGGGGAACGACTGTGTATTTATTACACTTGGGGCATTGTGTAGTTTGAATATTCATAGATACCGCCCTCAGCACAATAGCTGTTTGTACTTATAACAACCAACCCAGACAAGATGATTCCGGAAATTATAAGGAAGCAAGCCGAAAACCCCGAAGTGAAAACAACAAATCTTCTTGGATTTGTTGTTTAAACGTCCTTAAGGTCGGGGATGAAGGCGAGCAGAAGTCCTTTAGGACTCAGTGGCGTTAA